>JBCNVA010000080.1:0-3544 GCA_039630445.1 Armatimonadota bacterium | reverse complement strand
GCGAGCTGGGTCAGTCGCAACTCATCGGATGGCTCTATCCCCATCCGCTGGGCGAGCAGCGCAAGGGCACGATACATCGCCCCTGTGTCCAGATAGACAAAGCCCAGCACCTCCGCCAGCTGGCGAGCTAAAGTGCTTTTGCCCGACCCGGCGGGTCCGTCAATCGCGATAACCGTCATTCCAGCTCTGCACGAATTGCTTGCAGCTGCTCGGCAATCACTTCCAACAACTCTTCCAGTTCCTGCTCCAGGGGTGGCAGGTGGCTGGGATGGAGCGATTCGATGTCCAGCCCCTCCAGATAGCGGCGGAACTGGCGCACCTGCAGGGCGGGACCGGTGAGCGGAGGCGTTTTCTGGAGCACCTCTTGAGCAGGACGCTCCAGAATCTCTTCAGCGCGTTCAGGTTCCTCGCGCAGCGTGCGCACGAGCGCAGCGGTCTGTTCGCTGGTCAGCTCCTCTTCCCGAATCTTGGTGGCAACGCGCGCCTGCAGCTCTGGATCCTCCAGCTCCATCAGGCTACGGGTATGGCTCACGGTGATGCTGCCCGCAGGCGGACGACCGCTGGTGGCAATCACCTGCTCCCCGATCTCGTCAGGCAGCTCCAGCAGCCCCAGCCAGATGGTGATGGTGCGCTCGCTCAGCCCCAGCATCTGCGCCAGCTCGCGGTTGGTCAGCTTTCGCCGCTCTTTGAGCAGTTTCAGCGCACGCGCCTTATCGATGGGCGCCAGATCCTCACGCTGCAAATTCTCAGAAAGCTGCTCCAGTGTGGCGGTTTCGGGATCAATCGATTTGACGATGCATGGGATTTCGCGCAGTCCGGCGACCATCGCTGCCCGCCAGCGCCGCTCGCCCGTCACAATCTGGTAGGTCTGACCATCGGGGAGTGGACGCACCGTGATGGGGTTGAGCAGACCGTAACGCCGAATGCTCTCGGCAAGCCCGTGGAGTTGCTCCTCGTCGTAGCCACGGCGAGGCTGGTCGGGATCCTCCACAATCTGGTCAATCGGTATCAGTTTGACCTCCATATCTTGCGCCTCCTCGACATAGAGGATACCTTAGAAAGGGGTCTGAACCCTTCAAGATACAACAGGGGCACGAGACCCGCAAAATTGCGGGGGCATACACCCATTTCGGGTATAGTAAAGATGGGAGGTGAACAGACGATGAAAGCGGCACGGCTTTACGACTACGGACAACCCTTGGTCATTGAGGAGGTGCCTACCCCTGAAATCGGGGCGGGCGAGGTGCTGGTCAAGATCGAAGGAGCAGGCTTTTGCCACAGCGACATTCACCTTATCGACGGCGAGATCAAAATCCTGCCCAAGTTCCCCCATATCTTGGGGCACGAGAACGCGGGCGTGGTGGCGCAGGTAGGGCGCGGTGTAACGGCGGTTAAGGAAGGCGATCCCGTGGTGGTCTACGGTGGTTGGGGCTGCGGTTTCTGCCGACTGTGCGTCACTGGGCATGAGCAGCTCTGCCTCAAACCGCGCTGGGTCGGCATTTCGGAGTACGATGGGGGCTATGCGGAGTACCTGCGTGTCCCCTCCGAACGGTATCTGGTCAAGCTGTCTCGCCTGCAACCGCGCGAGGCGGCGCCGCTTGCCGACGCGGCGCTGACCCCCTATCGGGGGATTAAGCGGGCTTTGCCGTATCTGACGCCTGATGGGTGGGCGCTGGTTATTGGCATCGGCGGACTGGGGCTGTTTGCCGTCAAACTGCTGCGCGCCCTTTCAGGCGTGCGCATTATTGCCGTCGATATCGATGACAGCCGCTTGGAGCTTGCCCGCCAGAACGGTGCCGAGCTGACCTTCAACCTGCGGCAGCACCCCGATCTGGCACAGAAGCTGCTCGACCTGACCCATGGCGAGGGCGTGCTCGCCTCGTTCGACTTCGTGGGCAACGACGAGACGCTTGCCCTCTGCATCGGCACCACCACCAGTGGCGGCAAGGTGACCCAGCTGGGGCTGATGGGCGGCACAGCGCGCCTGAAGGTGTTGGAGAACAGCCGCTTCGAAGTGCTGTTCGAAGCGACGCTGTGGGGCAACATTCAGGAGCTGCGCGAGGTGGTCGCCCTGGTCGAATCGGGCAAGGTGAGCATGATCCCGGTGCACTTCTTCCCGCTGGATGCTATCAACGAAGTCTACACGCAGCTCAAAGCGGGCAAGATTTCCGGGCGTGCTGTGATTACGCCCTGAGAGCCTGTCTGACACCTGCCAGGCAGGAAAGGCACTACCTTTGGCGAACCTGAGCGGCAGGGAGGTGCCTGAGATGATTGTGGACACCCTGCCGAAAGCGTTGCTGCGCAGCGCGGAGCAGCACGCGGACAAGCCCGCCCTGCTGGTTAAGCGCGACCGCCAGTACCATCCCATCACCTATCGGGAACTCTATCGGCGTGTGTATGCCTGCGCACGCGGGCTGCAGGCGATGGGCGTGCACGCGGGCGACCGCGTGGCGATTATGTCAGAAAATTGCGCCGAGTGGGCGATCACGGACTGGGCAATCCTTGGTCTTGGCGCTATTACCGTGCCCATCTACCCGACGCTCACGGCGCAGCAGGTGGCAGAAATCCTGCGCGACGCGGAGCCATCGCTGATGGTGGTCAGCGACAAGCGGCAACTCCGTAAAGCGCACGAGGCGCTGGCGGAGACAGGGCTATCCATGAAACTGGTTTGCATTCAGCCCGGCGAGACGCAGGAAACCCCCACCTTCGAGGAGCTGCTTCAGCTGCCGGGGGAGTTGACCGAGTCGCAATTTCAGCGTATTGCCTGCTCTATTGAGCCAGACGAGATTGCCACCATCATCTACACTTCGGGCACGACGGGCGAGCCGAAAGGCGCGATGCTGACCCATCGGAACTTCATCTCCAACATCGAGGCGTGCCTGGAGGCGATTGAATGGAACCCGAACGATCTGTTCCTCTCCTTCCTGCCGCTCAGCCATGTGTTTGAGCGGTGCTGCGGGCATTTTTTGCCCATCTACGCGGGGCTGACGATTGCCTATGCCGAGAGCCTGTTCACCTTAGCAGCGGATATGGTCACGGTGCGTCCAACGCTGATGCTGGGCGTGCCGCGCTTTTTTGAATCGGTGCGCGACCGCATCCTGAGTTCGGTTCGGGAGCAGACGCCGCTCAAGCAGCGGCTGTTCTGGCTGGCGCTCGCTGTTGGCAAAGAGGTCTCGCGCTGCTGGCGTGAGGGACGCCCGTGCCCGCTATCGAAGCGGCTGCTGCATCGCGTGCTGGATCGGCTGGTAGCGGAAAAGATTCGGGCGCGCACAGGGGGACGCCTGCGCCTCTTCATCTCTGGCGGTGCCGCCCTGCCGAAAGAGGTCGCCGAGTTTTTCCACGCCTTCGGCATCCTCATCTTAGAAGGCTACGGCTTGACCGAGACCAGCCCTGTGCTGACGGTCAACCCTGCGCACGCGCCTCGCTTCGGCAGCGTCGGCAAGCCGATCCCTGGCGTGGAAATTCGTATCGCAGAGGATGGCGAGATCCTGGCGCGCGGACCCAATGTCATGAAAGGCTACTACAAGAAGCCTGAAGCGACCGC
>JBCNVA010000008.1:0-29757 GCA_039630445.1 Armatimonadota bacterium | reverse complement strand
CGCACCACCGCCAGATTATACAGGGTCGGCTCGCCCGGCATCGTGCCCTGATGCGAGTAGAACATCAGCGAGGTGTCGCGGTTTAGCCGATAGTTCGCCGCGACGAAGCCAATATCGCGCCCGTTGCGCAATCGCTGCCAGCCCACCATCAGCGAGAGGTTCCCATCCGTGCGAACCCCCATGAGGTAGAAGCCCTCCTGACTCTGCCGATAAGTGGACGAGAAGCCGTATCCCATCAGCAGGCTCACTGGCATCCGCTCATTCTGGCGAGCCAGCTGATAGGTCGTCTGCAGCGTGACGCGCTCCCCGTAGTGCGAGTAGCCCACGCCCAGATCGAACCGATCAGTGAGACCCACCTTGAAAAAGGTGCGGAAGCGGTTTTCGTCTGAGGTGGGTGAGCCGATGGTGAACCAGTTGAGCTGTCCCTTCGGCACGGTCAACTCCGCGAAGCCGACCTCCACATCGCTGCGCTGCTGCGACTGAATCACCACGCAGGCAGGGCATCCGCCCGAACCCTCTTGCGCACCAGCCAACGCCACGATTCCAAACGCCAGCATTAGTGTGAACAGTCTCTTGCCCATCTGTTGCCTCCCATGTTGAGCGTTGATTGACCCAGACAGTGTGTCCAGGTGAACTGAAAGGTTTCTGTTAGCAGCCTCGGCGTCGCGCCGACGCTCCAATGGGAACTCTGGCATCCTGTGCGAGCATCGCGCCGTCAGGATGCCCACGCTCAACAGGAGGGCGGTGCACGCGGAGTGAGTGAGGATTGTGGCGGTGAGTGATTGCAGATAGCGGGTAATCCGAAGGCGTGTTGGGCAACAATCGTGAGTGAGAGTTCTGCCAGTGCGGGGGCGTCGACCACCCAGTCTGCCCAATCCAACGCCGCTCGCGAAGTGGCGAGGAAGGGCGCAGGCTTCACGCGCTCCAGCTGGCAGCCAGCACAATCGCTACAGGGCGCTGCCCCTTCGGAACAGCACGCTGACGCAGTGCAGCAGGCTGGCGATGGGGACTGCTGCAAACGGCAGCAAAACGGTTTCAGCTGCGGCGTGCAGGAACAGGCATACGCCCACACCGCACTGATCGGTGTCAGCGCCAGCCAGATCGCCCACAGCACCAGCCCGTAGCGGTGCATAGAGTAAATATACCCCACTTTTGCAGGAACTGCCCCCCAGAAACCGAATCAGCCACCTGCGATGGCACAATCGGACTGGCGAGTGCCACCAGAGCAGTTGCGGCGTCGGTTCGACCCAGCGGCGCTCGGCTTCGAAACGCTGTCGGAGCTGACGCCTCTGGAGGGTATTGTGGGGCAGGAGCGAGCTGCTGCCGCGCTCCGACTCGGATTGGATGTGCAAGCCGACGGGTTCCACATCTATGTGGCGGGTCCACCCAGCATCGGCAAGATGACGATGGTGCGCCTCTTTCTGGAGGAGATAGCAAAACAGAAGCCGACCCCGCCCGACTGGTGCTATGTGCATAATTACGACGACCCCTATCAACCCCTCGTGCTGGAGCTACCCCCTGGTCGGGGACGCGAGCTGCAGCAGGATATGCGCCAACTGCTGGAGCAGGCTCGACGCGAATTGCCCCGCGCCTTCGAAAGCGAGGAGTACACCAATCGTCGCGACGAAATCGGGCGACGGCTCGATCAGGAGCGTACGCGCCTAATGGAAGCCTTGGGCGAAAAGGCGCAGCAGAACGGTTTCCTGTTCCAGGTCACGCCAATTGGCATCGCGCTCATCCCCCTGATTGGCGGGCGCCCCATTAGCGAGCAGGACTATCAGGCGTTGCCCGCGCCTATCCGCGAGGAGATCCAGCAGCGACGCGCCACCCTCGAAACGGAGCTGAAGCAGACCCTGCGCCAGATTCGCGAGCTGGAGCGCAGCTCACGGGAGCAGTTGGAGCAGCTGGACAGGCAGGTCGCGCTCGCCGCCGTCGGCGGGCTGATGGAGGACCTTATCGAGAAATACAGCGATTTACCCGCCGTAAAAGCCTATCTGGAACGCACCCAGCAGGATATTTTGGAGAACATCGGGCTTTTTCGGGGGGAGCGTCCCGCATGGCTGCCCGAAGGCATGCCCATCCCGCTGCTGTGGTTGCAGGAGATCGCCTTCCGCAAATATCAGGTCAATGTGCTGGTGGACAACAGCAAGCACCAGGGCGCACCCGTGGTTATCGAACACAATCCGCGCCACAGCAACCTGTTTGGGCGGGTGGAGAAAGAGGCGCAGTTTGGCGCCCTCTACACGGATTTCACGCTCATCAAGCCCGGCTCGCTCCATCGCGCAAACGGCGGCTACCTGATTATCCCTGTCGAGGAGTTGCTACGCAACCCCTTTAGTTACGAGAGCCTGTTGCGTGCCCTGCGCAGCGGGCAGGTCGAGATCGAAGATCCCTTCGAAACGATCGGCTTTGCCGTCGCCAAGACCATTCGCCCCCAGCCGGTACCCCTCCGCGCCAAGGTCATCCTGGTTGGCTCCCCCCTCTACTACTATCTGCTGAGCCTGGTCGATGACGAGTTTGGTGAGCTGTTCCGCGTGCGTGCCGAGTTTGACACCCGCATGGAGGTCAACGAGCAGAATGTGCGCGATTTTTTGCGCTTTCTCTGCTCCGTCTGCTGCAAGCAGAACCTGCTGCCTCTTGATAACACGGGCGCGGCACGCATGCTGGAATATGCGATGCGCTTAGCCAGCGATCAGCAGCACCTTTCCACCCATTTTGGCTCGCTCATCGGCGTCCTTCAGGAAGCCCACTACTGGGCGACTCAGGAGGGCGCTGCGCAAATCGCCGCTCGCCATGTGGACAAAGCGTTAGAGCAGAAGGTGTATCGCTCCAGCCTGCTGCAGGAGCGCGTTCAGGAGCTGATTCGGCGCGGAGTGATACTCATCGACACGAAGGGCGAGGCAGTTGGGCAAGTGAATGGGCTGTCGGTGATTAACCTTGTTGACTACGAGTTCGGACGCCCCAGCCGAATCACGGCAACGGTGCGCCCAGGCAGCGCGGGCGTTGTTGATATCGAGCGTGAGGTCAAACTCGGAGGACCCATCCATAGCAAAGGGGTGATGATCCTCACAGGGTATCTCGCCAGCGTTTACCTGCCCGATGCTCCGCTGACTCTTTCGGCTCGACTGGTGTTCGAACAGAGCTACGAAAGCGTGGAGGGTGACAGCGCCTCCAGCGCGGAGCTATTCGCTTTGCTGTCCGCCATCGCCGATGTGCCGCTCAAGCAGTCGATCGCCGTCACGGGGTCGGTCAATCAGCACGGCGAGATTCAGGCGATTGGTGGCGTGAATGAGAAGATTGAGGGCTTCTTTGAGGTGTGCAAGGCGCAAGGGCTGACAGGCGAGCAGGGCGTGATTATCCCAAGGGCGAACCTGCAGCATCTGATGCTCAAAGATGAAGTGGTCGAGGCGGTGCGCGAAGGCAAGTTCCATATCTGGGCTATCTCCCATGTGAATGAGGGGCTGGAAATACTGAGCGGGCTGCCTGCGGGCGAGCGCGGGGCGGATGGCAAGTTCCCTGAAGGTAGTTTTAATGCCCGCGTGGAGGCACGGCTGCGCGAGTTCAGCCGCCTTGTGCAGCAGGCGACGCGCGTGGGTGAAGCACCCACCGCCGAACGCCCTGAGGACGAGACGCCCAGCGCACCGATACCCCCCTAACCTGCTGCCGCGCGAGATACAAGTGCCGTTTATACCGATTGGCAAAGCAAACGCTGTGATGGCGTCAGCGAGACGCCAACGCTACGAACACGCCCTGCGTAGCGTCGGCATCCCCGCTGACGCTACGAGCACGCCCTGCGTAGCGTCGGCGTCCCCGCCGACGATGACAGCACTTGAAACGGCGATTGGTATTAGAGAGCTACTCGCGAATTATCTCTGGCTTGAGAAAGATGACCAGTTCGTTCTGGGTTGTGGAGCGGCGACGGCTCTTGAACAGCTCGCCCAGCACAGGGATCTGAGAGAGGAAAGGTATTTGCTGGAGCGTGCGCACCTCCTCCTCGCGAATTAGCCCGCCCAAGGCGATCTGTGTGCCGTCTTGCACGCGAATTTTGGTGCGCAGCTCGCGCGTGGCAATCTGTGGGAAACTACTGTCGCCCACGCGCAGGAACCCCGTGATGATGCTCACCTGCGGGTAGATGTCGAGCGTGATGGTGCCCCCGGGCTCGGCATAGGCACGCACCTGCAGCACGATTCCCACCTCCTGCTCGCGCACATCGAACAGCGGAGTGCCCGCCGTGGTGGTGCCCGACACCACAGGGTAAAGGATGCGGTCGCCAATCAGCACCTGTGCCACCTCGCCGTTCAGCACCGACACACTGGGATGTGCCAGCAGTTTCGCTGCGCCGCGCTGCTCCATCGCCTTCAGCGTCGCCTCGATGGTAATCGGCGTGCGCCAGAATCGGCTCTTATCAGGCGGGATGAGCAAGGGTTCATTCACAATCTGATCCCGCTCACGGGGGCGCACAATCTCCTGAATGCTAAACTTGCTCCAGTTGTAGTCCAGCCCCAGCTCCTTCAGCGCGCTACGCGAAATGTCGGTGACCATGACTTCAATCCGAATCTGCGTCGGTGGCTGGTCCAATCGCTGCGCGGTTTTGAGTGCGGACTGCACACTGTCAGGGGCGCCATAAAGCAGCAGGGTGCGGATATGAGTTGCTGGAGAAGCGCCCTGCGCGTTTGTGCCCCCAGTCCCCGTGGGCGAGGCACCCGCCGAGCCAGCCTCCGATCCCGACGGATTGGGGCTTTCTCCTTCGTCGCCCTCAAGCGTAGGCGCAAGTGGTGGCACGCCCGGCAGCACACGCACATCTGGGTGAAGCAGGCTCAAGGTTTGCAGCAGCCCTACGGGGTTCACAAAGCGCACCTCGTACACCTCTACCACAGGTGGCTCCTGCTTCACAGGCGTGGCAGGGGTGGAGGGCACATCCCACACCGCTAACTGCTCAGGCTTGCCCACTACATAGCAGCCCTGCACCTTGCGGAAACTAAGCCCCAGCGGCTTGAGAATGACCTCCAGCGCCTGCTCCACCGTGACGCCTTTGAGATGGGCGGTGACTTTCAAATCGTCGCCCCCTGCCAGCATGAGGTTCACATTTGCCCGACGCGCAATCATCTGCAAGGCGATATTCAGCGGAACCCCGTCAAACTCCAGATCGAGCTGGGCATATGTAGGCATTTGCAAGGCAAGTACGAGGCTCCAAAGCGCAAGGCATCTAAGGGGCATAGGGCACCTCCAGCACAAGAGTCCGTGCACCGTTGCGAATGGTTATCTGGCGCGGTTCGATGCTCACGATGCGCCACTCGGCATGGGGTTCGTTGGACGCCCAAAGGAGGGCACCATCGAGTTCGAATAGCACGGCGATTTTGCCGCTGGCATGGTCACGAATCTGCCCCCGCAGGCGCGGCGGGGCATGCGCTGCTTGGGACGGATCAGGCGAGGCTGACGACTTGGGTGATTCCTGGTTTGGCTTTCCTTCAGGCTTTTCCCCTTCGCTGGGGAGGGGGCTGGGGACAGGCGGAGTGGGTTGCAGTGTGAGGGGCAACACGGGCAGCGAGGTCGCCCCCGATGATTCAGCATGGCTGAAGCTGGCGGAACTGGTGGTCGGGGCGGCGCGCTCTCTCGCCACAAACGGCTCCTGATGCTCAGGCTGAATCGCAAGCAGCTGCTGGCGAACCCGTTGATAGAACTCTGGATCCGCTGGCGGTGCGCCCATGTTAGCTTCGCCCGATGGCTCAGGAGGTGGACTTGTGCCCGCATCGGCTGTCGCGGGGGGCGTTGGTGGGGGAGCATCCCCTGAGCCTGAAAAGAGCGTCATCACCGCCACCAGCAGGCAAAGTGCCGCACCGCCTATCAGCATTTTCTGCCGATCAAACTTTTTCATCGCGGGGCACCCCCTTCCGCTGAAGGCAGCAAAATTTCCATCTCGACCACGGCGCTGACGCCCCTGCCCTCGCTGGAATCCGCCGAAAGCTGCACGCCTGTCAACTTAATCACGAGGGGCACAGCTTCCAGGCTTTGCAGCCAGCGTAGCACTTGTTGGCTGGAGCCGCTTAGTCGGAAGCGCAGCAGGCGGGTCTGCCACTCGCCCGGAGCGCTGGAGACAGGGGACGCTCCTGGCATCTCTGAGGTTTCCACGCCAGTCACGAGCAGCCCCTGCTGTTGCGCTATCTGGCTGAGCCGACTGATGGCGAACGCCTGTGCATTCGGCACGCTGGTCAGCTGTACCGCGATCTGGTGAACCGCCTCTATCAGCTGCTGCTCCTTGAGCGGGAGTTCAGATTGCGTGGTGGGAGCAAGCACAGCAGCCCGATACGATTCGATCTCTGCCCGAACCCTATTCAACTGGGCGAATCCAAGGCTTAGCAGGATGATGCAGGCGACCCCACTGCCAATCGCCAGCGTTTGCAGGCGTTTTAGGCGCTGCGGCGACATCTGCAGGTGTGCCCAGAAACGAGTCAAGGCACGGCTCATGGCGGTGTCCCCCCTTCTGCAGGCGTCGGCGATTCGGCAGGCACGGGCACGGTGAGGCGAATCTCGAACTGGCTTTGCTGCTGGGTGTTGACCGTGCGCGTCACGGAGAGCGGCGTGACATCGGCAAACAGACCTGTGTTGCGCAGTCGCTCCGTGTAGAGGCGTACCGGCTCGAAACCTTGCGTGCTACCTCGCAGTGTGATGGTCAGACCCGTGTCGGGCTGGTGGGCAATCGTGGCTTCCTGCAGGGTCGCGGCGCGGGGGAGCAGGCGCGTAATCGCCATGAGGATGAGATTGAACTCCAGCGTGCGGGTGCGCGCCTCTTGGAGACGCTCTTTGGGGAACGGGAGCGGTGGGGGTTCCACCCGGGCTTTCTCCATGCGCTTCATGCGTGCCTGCCATAGGGCACGCTGCTGGATTGCCTGTGGAAAATGAAACAAGAAATACAGCGTGCCGAACGCCATGAGCATGGAGCTTGCCAGCAGCACCAGTGTCCAGAGTTGCGCCTGACGGATAGCGCGACGCCGCTGGCTCGCCCATTCGGCAAGGAGGTCGAGCGAGCGCAGGCTCATGCGACCTGCACCTCCTTCGCCGGTGTCAACAGTTGGGAGCTAACCTCCAACGGCTCCGATTCCCCATCCCCGCGATCGGCTTCATATTCCAGCACGGCGCCCAGCGCCGACACATAGCGTCCCATCTCCTCGGGGCGACGATCCTGCACCTCGACACGCCACTTGAGAGCGCTTAGCAGGTCACCCAGCAGGCAGGTCAGCCCCAGGTTCTGCGAGCAGTAGCGGATCAGACCACCCAGAATCGCGCCCTCACCCGTAATCAGGAAGCTGTCCAGCAGCCCCAGATAGCTACCTTCAGGGAAGCGCGAGCGCTGGAAATCGACGAGGCGACGCATTTCCGAGGTCAGTTGGTGCAGGAAGCCCAGCAGCGAGATGGGTGGCAGCCCCAGCGTGTCGGGGAAGTGGAGCGTGCCATGCTCATCCAGCTGGCTCTGCTGCAGCAGCGATTCCGCTTCCTCAAAACTTGCGCCTAATGCCCGCTGCACCGCTTCGATTGCGTCCTCCAGTCCGATGCGGAGCGTGCGCGTGAACTCCAGATGGGTCTCGCGGGCGATGGACATCTCAGTGTAATCATAGCGGATGGCGACCAGCGCAGTGGCTTTGCCGCGCCAGAGCAAGCTGTGTGGGCGATGGTGACGGGTCAGCACGCGCACCAGCGCATCCGCCTCTGGCACCACGCCCACCGGGGTCAAACCTGCCAGCAACGCCGTATCCAAACGGGAATGCACCGCCGCCTGGGTGATGGCAATCAGGCGTGCAGGCATCGTGTCGCCAGAGGGATGGATATTTGGGGGCACCCAGAAACGATAGAGCATCGGCTCGCGCGAGGGGGGCAGATGGCGCGGCGCCTCCAACGGGGCTGACCGATTCAACTCCTCCAAGGGCAGGCACGGCACTTCGACCCACTTGTTAACCACATGCGCGCCGCCAATAGCAAGGCAAACCGTCGATTCGCGCAGACGCATCAGGCGTTGCAGGCGTAGGATTGCCTCTGCGACGCGCTGCGGATCCACGACGATACCATCCACCACACTCTCAGGCGGAGTGGGACACTGTCCGAACGCCAGCACCTGCCCGTTGGCGTAGCGGACGAGATAAATCGCACGGCTGCCGATGTCCAGCCCGAGCATAAGACAGGGACTATTATCGGCAGGCGTGCGCTACCCGCTTAGCCTCACAACCCCTGCCCAGCGATAGCCCTCAACACGAGAAGGTCTAATCCACCACGAACACGACCTTCATCGCCTTGAGGAAGTTGGTGCGGGCATCCTCGGCTAACAGCTTGGCAGCATCTGCGTCGCTGATCACCACATCGGTGGTGGCGACCGCGCGTCGGTAGGTTCCAATCGGGCGGATAATCAGCGGGTTGCTCCCAGCGCGGGCATCGGCGCGCGCCGCCCCCATATCGCGATAGTAGGCTGCCATGCCCTTCTCCACGACCTGATCTGGATCGAGCTTGCCCGTGCCGTATAGCACCGTGCCGTCAGCTTTGAGGATGCGCGGTGCCATCGCTGGCTGCACCTTCAGCCCTCGCGCGTCGATAATCAGCCCGGTGTAGTTCCCCTCGACGGTTGGCGTACCCGTGGCAGGCGTGTTGGGCGCAACGAGTTCCATATAGGGCGGTGATGGCTCAGGCGCCTTGGGAGGCAACGCAAGGGACGGCTTCATCAGCAGGCGGCTCAATCCGCGCTGACCGTACATCGCGGTGCCGACAGTCACCTGCACCGCCTCCTGCCCCTCAATCAGCACCTTGCGCTCGTCTATAATCTGGGCGCCGCGGATGAAGCCACTGATGCTGGCGCGTATCTCCTCGCTCTGGGCGGTGTAGTCCGCGCCCACATACTGCGCGTCGATCTGCACCCGGTCAATCAGCATCAGCAGGTTGGCAAGCGCGTCGAGCCGAGCATAGCTGCGGGCTTTGAGGTAGGCGCGGGCACGGTCTGATTCATTACGCGGCATCAAGCCGATGCCCGTGGCGGTCAGCACGCCTTCTGACCAGTTGATGGCGCCCGCGTCATACACCTCGATGTAGCCTGTGTTGTTAGGTGATGCGGTTTTAGCGCCGGGCTGGGCTTGGAGCAGCCCGCCTGCCATTAGCAGCAACAGACCTGTTAGACCTATTCGCATGGTTTTTCGCATCGTTTCGTGCCTCCTTCGATGGGTGCGATTGGAGTTTGCCTGAACTGTCGGGCTTGTCTGGCGTTTCGAACGGGTTCAAAATCTGCTGGATCCAGAGGTTGGCGAGCGTGATGCGCCAATCGGCATGGGATTCTTGCAAGGCTTTCCCGATGGCGTGCCGCACAGCATCGCGGTCGCTGACGCAGCTGACCGCCTTCGCCTCGCGTTGCAACAGCACAATCGGATCGGCGTTTGCCGTTGGCGGCACAACTTGCAGCAACAGGCGCACCCGCCAGCTGGCGAACAGATCGCCCAGTCCGTAGGGCGCGTCAGTATCGCCCCAGCGTTTGATAGGCTCTGCCTGAATCTTGGCGATCAGCCGCCAGTTTTCGCGACTTTCGCGCTGGGTGAACTGGACTCCCATTTCCTTGAGGGCATCTAAGAGTGCGGCGTGCAGCGCGCTGCGGGCATCCGATTCGACCTGGCTATCGCCCTGATAGTGGAGTGCAAGTCTCAGTGGGGGATGCCCGACAGTCTGCCATACCTCGCGCCAGTCGGCAGGGGTTTGGAGGTGTGCCAATGGGACGACCTCCGCCCGCACGCGCACATAGACACAGCCGTTAGCAACGCGCGGCGCTCTCAGGGATTGCCAGCGCAGCACGACGCCCTGCGCGAAGGCTAATTGCGCCTCGCGCTGCAGCGCGCCATCCCGCCCCACTTCCAATCGGGCGAGCCGCACCCCGCATGCGCTCTCGATCGCCTGTTGTAGGGCGTTGCGGGTCGCCTCTCGAACTGCCTGCTCGTGGGGCTTACGCCAGAGTGCAGCCCCTTCCGCCTCCACCGCGATGGTCGCAAGGCGTGTTTCGTCCTGTGCAAAGGCGCACCCCACCAAAAAGGCAATCATCCAGAGGGTCACGCTTCTGCCAAACCTCATGGCGCTCCCTCCTCGGAGGGCTGCTCCCGTTTCTCGATGGCTTTCATCAGGTTGTGCAGGAGCGCGGCGAGCCGTTCGCGCGTGAGCGGGGTGGCGCGAGCGCTCTCCCAGCCGACGATGCCCTGCGCCCAGTCGGGAATATCCAGATAGGACGAGCGGTTGGCGGGCAATCGCGCCTTGCTCAGGGCTGCCAGCAGGATCACCGCTTGACCCCGACTGACAGGGCTGCTCGGATCGGTGGGCTGGTAGGTGACCGAAGTGCCCAGCTGCGCCTGCAGCCGTTGCAGAAGCGCGGCGAAGTAGCACGCCGACACCGGCTCCTCGGGACGGAAGGTTCCATCAGGATAGAGGCGCATCCAACCCTTCTCCAGCACATAGTCGATGTGCCAGCGGTAGGGGCTACCCTCATAATCGCGCAGGTTGCGGCTGGGCGGGACACCCTCATCGGGCAGCGGCTCAATAGGAATGCTCACTGGCAGCGTCTTGCCCGTCAAGCGGCGGTGCATGCGTTCGGCAGCGCGCTGGGCAAGCATCTGCCAGTCGACGCGCGCCCCACTGACCAGCTCCACACCCCCTGTCAGCAGCGCACCTGTGCGCACATCGAGGCAGCTCAGCTCGATATGCAAGCGCACCTCATCACTCGTGATGCGCCCAACGAGCAGCCAGTTCGCAGGCGCAAGTGGAGCGTCCTTTGGCTCAGAATCTTGATCGCCTGTCAGTCCTGATTCGCGCAAGCGCTGCTCTTGCAACACGGCGCGTGCCTGCAGGCGATCGGCAATCTGCAGATGGGTGGAAAGCGAGAGCGTCTGCACCACCTGCTGACGTACCTGCTGCGCAAGGGTAGCATCGCTGCCTTCAAATGCCCCAATTGCCAATACGGGTTTCGTCGCCTGCGCCCAGGCGAGGTGTAACCCCCCAATCAGGCAGACGATCAGCAGAATCCGTTCTGCGAGTAGTGGAATCCCTCCCGTGCCCAGTCGCCACTGCCCACAGTTCACCACGGTTCACCCTTTTATTAGACGGTTCGACGGGCGTTCTGATTTTTCCTGCTTCCCACTTTGCAGGGTACAATAGCCGTACGATGCGGTTCGTGGAGCCGGGCTATTTGCTGTTGCTTCCCCTGCTGGTTGCGGGGGTGTGGTGGAGTGGGCGACGGATGCTCGGCATCAGTCGGGTGCGCAAGCACGTGGTGCTGGTGCTGCGCTCGCTGGTGGTGCTGCTGATTGTGTTGGCATTAGCGGGGTTGCAAGCAGTACGCCCCAATCGCGGAGTTTGTACCATCTTTCTGCTGGACGCCTCCGACAGTATCCCCGACAAAGGCAAGCAGGCAGCGCGCGACTACATCCAGCAGTCGCTCAAAACCATCGGCGAGGAGGATGAAGCAGCACTGATTGTGTTCGGGCGCGACGCACTCATCGATTTTATGCCGATGAACACGCGCGAGCTGCCGCCTATACTCTCTGCCCCTGACCGACAGGGCACGAACATCGCCTCTGCCATCCGATTGGCGAGCGCGCTGTTCCCTGACGGCAAAGATAAGCGCATCGTGTTGCTCTCCGACGGCAACGAGACCGAAGGCAACGCGCTGGACGCCGCCGCGGTCGCTGCCACCGAGAATATAGAGATCGACACGGTGCAGCTTGCCTCCGCCACGCCCGAATCGGAGGTGCTGGTGCTGGAGACGCAGGCGCCCAGCGAGGTCAAGATCGGCGAACCGTTCAACCTGCGCGTGGTGATCGATGCCCGCAAGCACGCCACCGGCACGCTGCACATCGACCGCGATGGCGAACCCGTCAAAAGCGTGCCTGTGTCGCTTACGCCCGGCAAGAATGTAGTGGTGGTGCCCATCCGTACTGATAAGCAGGGTTTCCATCGCTATCGGGCGACGCTGGAGGTGCAGCCCGATGAGGATGCCCGCAACAATGTGGGGCGCGCCTTCGTGCAGGTGCGGGGCAAGCCGCGTGTGCTGCTCGCCGAAGGCGAACCTGACCCGACCCGTGCGCTGGAGCGCGCGCTCAAGGCGAACAACTTGGAGGTGGTACACGCCACGCCCGAAACCTTCCCCACCCGCGCCGACGAACTGCAGGGCTATGACGCGATCCTGTTCCACGATTTCCCCGCCACCGCCCTCTCGCCCCAGCAGATGCTCACGATCCAGAGCGCGGTGCGCGACACAGGGATCGGCTTTGCGATGATTGGTGGCGAGAACTCCTTCTTGCCCGGTGGCTACTACGAAACACCGATTGCTGAGATACTCCCTGTTGACCTGGATGTGCGCCAGCGCAAGGTATTCCCCGCCGCGACGGTGGTCATCATTATCGACATCTCAGGCAGCATGGCGGTGCCTGAGGATGGCATCCCGAAGGTGCAGCTGGCAGGGCGCGCCGCGATCGAAACGCTCAAGATGCTGCGCCCGATGGATCAGTTCGGCGTGATTGTGAGTGGCACGGGCGTCGACTGGCTCGCGCCCATCCAACCCGCCCGCAACAAGGAGCGCGTGATTGACCAGATCTCGCGCATTTATGCAGGGGGTGGCGGCATCTACTGCCGTCCGTCGCTGGAGTTCGCCGCGCAAGCGATGCTGACACAAAACACGCGCGTGAAGCATGTGATCATGTTGGCGGATGGCGACGATTGCGACGAGCAAGAGGGTTGCTTTGAGATTGCAAAGAATTTACGGGCACAGGGCGTCACGATGTCGGTCGTCTCGCTGGGCACGGGCAAAGATGTCGGCTTTCTGCAGCAACTGGCACAGGTGGCTGGTGGTAATTTCTATTTGACTACTCGCGCGCGTGATCTGCCCCGCCTGTTCACGGCTGATGTGAGCGTGATGACCCGCTCCGCGATTGAGGAAGGCGCGTTCCTCCCCAAAATCACGGGCAACGACGAGATGCTGGAGGGGATCAACTGGAACACGACCCCGCCCCTGCTTGCCTACAATTTGACCTCTGACCGCCCCCTTGCCCGCACGCTGATGCGCACGCACAAGAACGACCCGCTGCTTGCCATCTGGCAGTATGGTTTGGGAGCTTCCCTCGCCTTCACCTCAGATGCGAAGCCCAAGTGGGCGCAGCGCTGGGTCGGCTGGAGCGAGTTCGCGCCCTTCTGGACACAACTCACACGCTCCATCCTGCGCAAGGGCAGCCGCCAAGATTATCAGATCAATGTGCGTCAAGAGGGTGGGCAAGCCGTTGTGGAGATGCAGGCGTTCACGCCTGAAGGCGAGCCGATCAATTTCCTACAGCCAGAGGTGCGCATCAGTTTCCCGAACGGCGAGGGGCAGACCATCACGCTGCAGCAGGATGCGCCCGGACGCTACACGGGACGGTTCCCGCTGCGCGAGGTGGGCGACTATCTGCTCACCGTGATCGAGAAGCAGCCCGATGGCACAGTGCGCACTGCCACCCGCGGCTACGCCGTGTCCTATCCGCCCGAGTACCGCTTCAGCCGTGCGAACTTGCCCCTGTTGACGCGCATCGCGGAGGTCACTGGTGGCAAGCTGAACCCTGCGCCGTCGCAGGCATTTCGCCCCGTGACACGGCGAGGCTCTGCCGTGTCCGACCTGTGGCGACAGTGCCTTTGGCTGGCGCTGATGCTGATGCTGCTGGACATCACGCTACGGCGTGTGGCGTTGCCTGTGGGCGAGGTGTTCGCGCTTCTGGGTCAGGCGTGGCGGTGGCTGCGTGGACGACGCCTGGCACAGCGTGCCCCACAGCCTGTAGCGACCGCACGCCTGCTGAATGTGAAAGGCAGAGTGCGCGCTACGACGACCGCTCCTGCCGAACCTACCACGCGCCCAGTCGCTGTGCTTTCAGCGAGTGCGCTGTCATCGGCTGAATCGCCCGCTGCCGAAGGTTCCGTTGCTGCCCCTGTCCGCCCCACTCGCGCCTCCACGCCCCCCTCCGAAGGCGACACCACCAGCCGCCTGCTGGAGGTCAAGCGCCGCCGTCGTAGCAGTTCCTAAAAGGGGAACAAGGTGTGCAGGGGCAGAGGGTCTATCTGCCCATGCAGTTTGCGACTCGCTTAGCCACAACGGCGGAAAGTCCGAACCTCGCCCGTGCGTGGGATCACATAACCCTCAACGGTGATCGGCCCGGGCAGGTCGGGAGAGGTAAAGGTCACTCGCAGCCGGTCTGTCGGGCATTCCAAACAGGGCGAAGGGCGACCATCCAGCGCCTGCACCGCCACACGCCCTCTGAAACTGCGAGTGAAACCGCCGCGCGAGATGGTCACTACTGCGGGACCGCTGAAGCGGGCAAGCCAGCCTTCAGAGGTCTCTTCTAACAAGAATTGCTCGATACGATCGGTGCGGAGTACCACCACCGTCCCACTCTCTTCCCACAAACGGAGCCAGAAGTAGCCGCGAATATACTCACATGGCTCCCAAGGGCAGCGGAACCAGTAGCGGTACACCTCCATCGCGAACTCGGTGCGTCGTAGGAGACCGGGAGAATCACTTCCTAAAAGACCGCGTCCAGTCACACCTTCCACACATACAGGAACAGGTGGCTCGGGAACGCCTATCTGGGCTGACGCGAAAGGTGTCAGCAGCGCCGACAAGCTCATAAGAGCGACCAAACGCCTCATCTTTCAGCACCTCCTGCCTCTTGCCCGCGATTGTCTGGCGCAGGCTCGATGTTTATTATAACCCGACTTGCTACCTATCTGAGATTCCTCGCCTTTCGGCTCGGAATGACAGGTTCGTTTTCACCAAGCCAGCCTTGTCATTCCGAGCGAAGCCGTGTCATTCCGAGCGAAGCCGTGTCATTCCGAGCGAAGCGAGGAACCTCACCTGCTCAAAAACAACAGGTAGCAACGATATTATACCATGATGACGCCCTATTTTTCAAGGGCATGTGAGGGTGTTCGAAAAAAAAACTCCTGTCGGGATGGCTAACGCCATCCTCGGGCACGAAGTCGTCTTGCGCTGCCTTTGTGGAGTGAATTACATCGTGACTCCAACAGAGCCGCTATCGGGTATAATCAGGGCAGCTAGCCACAAGCGGTGGCGTGGGGAGGCAAGGCAAACGGATGGCAGCCAAGCGAAAAACGGTGAAAACAGCAACACCTGAACCGCAACATCTTGTGGATACCCCCGAAACAGGGGGCGTGGAGATTGTACGCGATGTGGGCAACGGGCTGAGCGGTGTGGTGGAGGGTGAATACACCGCACAGCAGCTCACCGTCCTCAAAGGGCTGGAGGCGGTGCGCCGCCGACCTGCCATGTATATCGGCGACACAGGTCCGCGCGGACTGCACCACCTGTTCGTGGAGGTGCTGGATAACTCGGTCGACGAAGCCCTTGCGGGGCACTGCAACCATATCGATGTGATCCTGCATGCCGATCAGAGCGTGTCGGTCATCGATAACGGACGCGGCATCCCGGTGGACATCCATCCGGAGGTGGGGCTGCCTGGCGTGGAAGTGGTCATGACCATGCTGCACGCGGGCGGTAAGTTCGGCGGAGGTGGCTACCGCGTATCGGGCGGACTGCACGGCGTCGGCGTGTCGGTCGTGAACGCGCTCTCCGAATGGCTCGAGGTGGAAGTGGCGCGAGATGGCTACCTCTACCGCCAACGGTTCGAACGCGGTGCGCCTACTACCCCGCTCCAGAAAGTGAAGCCCACCAACAAGCGCGGCACCAAAGTGACCTTCCTTGCCGACCGGGAAATCTTCGGCGACTATCGGTATGATCCCGCCATTTTCATCAAGCGCCTGCGCGAGCTGGCGTATCTCAACCCGAATGTGACCTTCACCTTCACCGACGAGCTAAACGGCAAGCCCAAGCAAGTGTTCAAATACACCAAAGGCATCGCGGCGCTGGTGGAAGCCCTCAACGAGAATAAAGACCCCATCCACAAGGTGGTCTACTTCCGCAACGCCCGCGAGGACACCGAGGTGGAGGTTGCGCTGCAGTACCACACCGGCTATCAGGAGACGCTGCTCTCCTACGCGAACAACATTCACACTGTCGAAGGGGGGACGCATCTTACAGGGTTCAAGACCGCGCTCACGCGCGTGATCAATCAGTATGCTCGTAAGGCAGGGCTGCTCAAAGAGAAAGACCCCAACTTCACAGGTGAGGATGTGCTGGAAGGGCTGACCGCCGTGATCGCCGTGAAGCTGCTGCACCCGCAGTTCGAGGGGCAGACCAAGACCAAGCTGGGCAATCTGGAGGTGCAGGGGCTGGTCAACTCCATCGTGGGCGAGGCGTTCAGCGACTATCTGGAGCGCAACCCCTCTATTGCCCGCAAGATTGTGGAGAAGGCGCTCACGGCGCAGCGGGCGCGCGAGGCAGCACGACGCGCCGCCGAGCTGGTCAAGCGCCAAAGCGCCCTCGAAAGCGGCTCGCTGCCCGGCAAACTGGCAGACTGCACCGAGCGCGACCCCAGCAAGTGTGAACTCTTTCTGGTGGAGGGCGATTCGGCAGGTGGCTCCGCCAAAATGGGGCGCGACCGCCGCTTCCAAGCCGTGCTGCCCCTGCGCGGCAAAATCCTGAATGTCGAAAAAGCACGCATCGACAAAGCGCTCGAAAATGAGGAGATCCGTGCGCTCATCACGGCGCTCGGCACCGGCATCAGCGTCGACACGAACAACGCCAGCAGCGGCGAATCGGATAGCCGGTTCGATATTTCGAAGCTGCGCTACCACCGAATCGTGCTGATGAGCGTGGATTACAACGAGCCTTGCTTCGTTAGAGATCCACAAGGCATTATTCGGTTTACTAAAGTTGGCAAGTTCATCGATGAGCGCCTTGCAGCGGGTGATGATGTGTCCAGATGGCAGGTGCTCTGCTTCGACATAAATAATCACCGCACGCAGTTTAAGCCGATTAGGGCAGTTATTCGCCATCCGATAGAGGAGCCTTTGTATGAGATTCGCACCGCTTATGGACGCACAATCCGGGTAACGGCATCACATAGCGTGTTCGTGTGGGAAGCGGGTCAGATTCGGCTCAAGCGCGGCGACTCGGTTCGGGAAGGCGATCTGCTCGTCGCACCTCGCTTGCTGCCACTGCATTCTGATGAACCAATCAAGGATCGTATCGATCTGCTTGCAGCGCTGTGGAGCGTTCGTGATCTGCTCCAGACGAATGTCTGGGTTCGCGGTGAAGCGATAAAGCAAATCTACCAGCAGCGTGTACGGCAGCGGAACAGCAACAATCCGCAGCGGATTGAACCGCGTGTCGAGATAAGCGACACCTTGCGCCATCAACTCAACCAGCTACGCAAACAGCGAAGGATGCCTGTGAAATCTCTCTGTGAACAAATAGGCATCAAGCAGCCATGCACTTTGTATGCTTGGGAGGCGGGTAAATCCAAGCCCATCTACTCGCATTTTGTGAGATGGTTGAGTGCGCTGTCGTTAGATCCTGCTAGTGTAGCAGAAGAGTATCGACTACAGCCCTCCTCTCTAGAGCATCTGTGGCTGACCCAATATCGTGGTTCCAAGCGCAATCAAGTGAAGGATTATATCCGATTGCGCGACTTGAGCAAGGACGAAATCGATAGGCTCGATAGCGCAACGGTGTACCTCACGCCCGAACATTATGCCACACTTGGTATTAGGCGATGGATTCCCATCGATGCGAACCTAATGACCCTCTTAGGAATATTTCTGGCGGAGGGAAGCGTCTCGGAACGACAGGGCGTCCGCATTGCTATCGGGCGAAACAATCAACGCCTAGTTCAAGAACTCTCCGATCGGTTCGAGCGAGTATTTGGCATATGCCCTGTGTTCTACGAAGGGCGCTCGGCGGGTGAGCTGAGAATTGTGAACCGTGTGGTCGCACAGGTGTTCGCTCACCTGTTCGGCTTCGGTGGCAAGCGCTCGCACACCAAGCGCATCCCAGATATTGTGTTTAATGTCTCGCCAGACCTGCAGCTGGCATTTTTGCGCGGCTACTTCCTGGGTGATGGCACAATCAGTCAGCGCCGCCTCGCTTTCTGTACCACCTCACGCGAGCTTGCAGAGCAGTTGAGCTATCTGCTCCTCTCCGTCGGCGTGATGCCCTCTATCAGCGAGCAACAGCCCTCAGGCAAGGTGGGCACACTGCGGGGCGCACCTATCGTGACGCGCCGACCGTATTATGTTCTGACAGTCGGCGGGAAGGAGGCGCTGGCACGCCTGGAGACTGTCTGGTGCGATCACCCTGCGGCTGAACGGTTGAGAGCGATTCTGCGGAGCGGACGCGCACATAGCTACAATATGCGTTTCCTATCAATTGATGGCGATCTGATTGCGCTCCCCGTGCGCTCAGTGCGCCCTATAGAGCCAACGCGCCCGTTTGTCTACGACTTCTCTGTCGCGGAGGATGAGAACTTCATTTGTGGACTGGGGGGCATCTGTGCCCACAACACAGATGCCGATGTAGATGGTGAGCACATCCGCACGCTGCTGCTGACCTTCTTCTTCCGCTACATGCGCCCGCTGATCGAACGCGGGCATATCTACATCGCCAAGCCACCGCTATTCCGCGTGCGTGTGGGCAAAGATGAGCAGTATTACGCCCAAGATGAACAGGAGCTGGAACAGATCCTGAAACGCATCAAGAAAAAGAATGTGCAGGTGACGCGCTTCAAGGGGCTGGGCGAGATGAACGCTGAAGACCTCGCCGACACCACCATGAACCCCGAAAAGCGTGTGATCGTGCAGGTGCAGCTGGAGGATGCGATGGAGGCGGAGCGCATCTTCAGCATCCTGATGGGCGACAAGGTGGAACCCCGCCGCCAGTTCATCGAAGAACACGCCAAAGAGGTCACCGACATCGACTGGCACTTCTAAAAAATGAATACTATTGAGGCGAAAGAGCCGCGCGCGGGCGCATCCTGTGATATTTTGTTGCGTGGCGGTGTGGTGTACGACGGCACAGGGGCACCCGGCAAACGCGCCGATATAGCCATTCGCGACGAGCGTATCGTCGCCATCGGTGCGCTGGACCACTGGCAAGCTGGCATGGTGGTTGATGTGTCGGGCTTGTGCGTCGCACCCGCCTTTATCGACATCCACACCCACTCCGACTTCTCACTGTTGCACCACCCAGAGCAGCTGAGCATGCTCTATCAGGGCATCGGCACGCAGGTAGTGGGCAACTGCGGGCTGGGCGTTGCGCAGACCGATCCCTCCCCCCTTTTCCAGCAGGAGCAACGCTGGCTTAAGCCCTATGGCGTGGAGGTCGACTGGAACAGTTTCGATGAACACCTCAAGCGCGTGGGGGATCAGGGCGTCGGCACGAATGTAATCTTTCTCTGTGCCCATGGCACGCTGCGCAAAAAGGTGATGAACTTTGACCGCCGCGCGCCCACTGCCGAGGAACTCCTCGCGATGCAGCGGGAGGTCGCCACTTGCATGGAGGCGGGCGCATGGGGCTTCTCCACCGGGCTGGAATATGTGCCCGGCTCCTATGCCGACACGCACGAGCTCATCGAACTGGCAAAGATTGCTGCCGAGTACGGCGGTTTCTATGCGACCCACCTGCGCAGCGAGGGCGATCAGCTCGTTGAGAGCGTGGCAGAAGCCCTTCAGATCGCGGAGCAGGCAGGATTGCCCCTCCAGCTGTCGCACCACAAAGCCGAAGGGCATCGCAACTGGGGCAAAGTCCATCAGACCCTGCAAATGGTCACGGACGCCGTGCAGCGCGGGCATGATGTGATGCTCGATGTGTACCCCTACACGGCGTACCAGACCTCGATGGGCGTCGCCTGCTTGCCCAGTTGGGCGCTGACAGGCGAACCGAAGGAGGTGTTGGAACGCCTGCGCGACCCGGTGATGCGCCAGCAGATTTTGCAGGCGATGCGCGAACGCCACGACGACTGGGAAACGGCAGTGATCGGTTCGGTACCGGGCAACCGTGCGTTGCAGGGGCTATCGGTAGCGCAAGCGGCAGCGGAAGCGGGTCAATCGCCTGAGGAGTTCGTGCTGGACCTGTTGCTGCAGGAGGGGCTGTTTGTGAGCGTTGCCTGTTTCAACCTCAGCGAGGAGGATCTGCGTACCGTGCTGCGCTATCCGCTCACGATGATCGGCTCCGATGGCGTAGGTTACGACCCCGTCAAGATGAGCGCGGAGCGTCCCCATCCGCGCTGCTATGGGGCATTTCCGCGTGTGCTGCGCCACTATGTGCGTGAGGAAGGGCTGCTGACGCTGGAGGAGGCAATTTTCAAAATGACGGGACTCCCTGCCAAGCGACTGGGGCTGACCGATCGTGGCGTGCTGCAACCCGGTGCGTATGCTGATATCGTGGTGTTCGACTTCGTGCGCATCACCGACCGTGCCACCTTTCGCGAGCCGCACCAGCTGGCAGAAGGCGTGGTGCATCTGATCCTGAATGGGCGCTGGGCTTTGCGCGACGGACACGCCACAGGCACCCGTGCGGGCAAAGTGCTGAGGCGCGCTGCAACGGCAAAGTAAGCTTCCTGCTAATCTGAACCCATAGGTGTAGATAGGAAAGAGAGAGCATGGTATACTGGAGGCATGACAGTCGCAACGGGACATAAGTACATTACCAAGGACGAGCGCATTCTTGGGGGCGAGCCGATTATTGCGGGCACACGCACGCCTGTTCGCGCCGTTGTTGAGCTATGGCGCTTGGGCTATGCGCCAGAGGAAATCGTCGAGCATCTACCGCACCTGACGCTTGCTCAGGTATTCGACGCACTGAGCTACTACAGTGATCATCAGGAGGAGATCGAACAATATATCTTAGCGAATTCCTCTGTAGGGCTTTAAATCATCAACGCTCCGCAAATGGAACGCGTGTTTATTGAGTTGTACCTCGATGAAGATGTGAGCCGCCTTGTGGCGGCGTTATTACGGGCGCGGGGTTTTAGAGTAATGACTACCCAAGAGGCTGGCAACATAGGCGCCACTGATGAGCAACAATTCGCCTTTGCAGTGGAAAATAAAATGACGCTTCTCACCCACAACCGTGTTGACTTCGAACGCTTGGTAAAGCAATACTACGAGCAAAATCGGGAGCACTTTGGAGTGATTATTGCGGTGCGCAGACCACCTAATGAGGTCGTTGCACGCTTGCTACCGATTCTCAACTCCCGCACTTGGGACGAAATGCGCAACCAAGTGGTTTATATTTGAAGCTGATTTAACGAGAAGTTTGATGCGGAAGAATCTGCAGATCGGGCTGGGGTTGGCGCTGGCGATAGGGGCGGAACTCAGTGCATGGACGCTGCATGAGCGGCACTGGCTGACCCTTCTGCTGGCGCTGGGCGCAATTGCCATCGCCGGACGCGACACGATACGCTGTGCGCTGCTTGACCTGCGTGCGCGCCAGATTACCATCTCGACACTGATGAGCATCGCCGTGCTGGGCGCGCTGCTGATTGGACACTGGAGCGAGGCGGCGATGGTGATCGTGCTGTTCGCCCTTGCCGAGTTGCTGGAGGAGCGCGCGGCGGAACGCGCGCATCGTGCCCTCGAATCGCTGCTGGCACTTGTCCCGCCCGTTGCGCTGGTGCAGACCGAATCGGGCGAATGGCAGACCCTGCCTGTTGAGCAGGTGGGCGTCGGGATGCGGGTGCGCGTGCGCCCCGGCGAACGCATTCCGTTTGATGGGAGAGTTGTCGCAGGTGCTTCCACTGTGGACGAATCGCCCATCACAGGGGAGGGTCTGCCTGTCGAGAAGGGCGAGGGCGATACGGTCTATGCGGGCAGCCTTAATCAGCACGGCGCGCTGGAGCTGATCGTCACCGCCGCGCGCGGGCACACCCTCGTCGACCAGATCGTGCGCCTCACCCAGCAAGCCCAAGCGGAGCGCGCCCCTATCGAGCGGTTTGTAGATCGCTTTGCGCGTGCCTATACGCCCACCGTTGTGCTCCTTGCGCTGCTGGTGACCCTCCTGCTCCCGCTGTTTGGCATCAGTTGGGGAGAGAGCCTCTATCGCGGCTTGGCGCTGCTGGTGATTGCCTGCCCCTGCGCGCTGGTCATCTCCACGCCCGTGACGCTGGTGAGCGGCTTGACGGTAGCGGCGCGCCGCGGCGTGCTTATCAAAGGCGGTGCCTCGCTTGAAGTGGGCGCACGCATGAAGGTGCTTGCGCTCGACAAAACGGGCACGCTGACCCTCGGCAAGCCGAAAGTGGTGGAGGTGCTGTCGCTGGATGAGCAATCGCCCGAGACGCATCTGCACCGCGCTGCGCAACTGAGTGCGCACTCCGAACACCCGCTGGCACAGGCAATCCTACAGGCATGGCAGGACTCTCGTCTCCAGCCCCACGCCGCTCTGGGAGAGGGGATGCTGCGCGAGTTTCAGGCACTACCAGGGCGTGGCATGCTCGCCACGCTCGACGGTCAGACCGTCGGACTGGGCAACCATCGTCTCATCGAGGAGCGTGGACTGTGCAGCAAGTCGCTGGAGGCGATTCTGGAGCGTGTGGAGCGGGACGGCAAAACGGCGGTTGTGCTGTTTGATAGGCAGCCGCGTGCAGTGATTGCCCTGCAGGATGTGCCGCGCCCCGAAGCTGCCAGCGCCCTCAACGCATTGCGCCAGCTGGGACTTCACTTGGTGCTGCTCACAGGTGATAACGCGCCGACCGCCCGCGCCATCGCAAGGCAACTGAGTATTGAGGAAGTTTATGCTGAGCTATTGCCTGCCGAGAAGCAGGCAATCGTTCGCGAGCTGGCACAGCGGTACGGGATCGTGGGGATGGTGGGCGATGGGATCAACGACGCACCCGCATTAGCCCAAGCCCATGTGGGCATCAGCCTTGCGCATCGGGGCACCGATCTGGCACAAGAAGCGGCTACAGTTGTGCTGATGGGGGATGATCTGCGCCATCTGCCGCTCTTTGTGCGCCTCAGCCGTGCGGTGATGCGCGTTGTGGTGCAAAACATCACGCTTTCGATTGGCGTCAAGTTGCTCTTTCTGGCGTTGGCACTGGTGGGTCAGGCGACGCTCTGGATGGCGGTCTTTGCCGATATGGGCGCGAGCCTGCTGGTGATTGCCAACGGTCTACGCCTGCTGCGGTTTCGATGAGCAGGCTTCAGGTATCCTCAAAGGAGAACATGGAGGGCGCAGTGGTGCAAGTGGGAGGCGAAGTGCTGCCCGCAGTGACCATTCTGGGCGTGCGCGTGCATCGCGTCGGTATGCAGGACGCCCTGCGCTGCATCGAACAGTGGATTGCCGAGCGGGTGCCGCGGCTGGTGATCACAGCGGATGCCAACGCGCTGATGCTGGCGCAACAGGATGGTGAGTTTCGCACACTACTGCAGCAGGCGGATCTGGTCACGCCCGATGGGGCAGGCTTGCTTTGGGCAGCACGGCGATTAGGGCAGCAGTTTCCCGAGCGTGTGCCGGGCGTGGAGCTGGTGGCGCAACTGGCACGGCTCAGCCACGAGCGGGGCTATCGGCTCTATTTTGTGGGCGCTGCGCCTGGGGTGGCGGAACGCGCGGCACACGCCCTCCGACAACGCTTCCCAAACGCACAGATTGTGGGCGTGCACCACGGCTACTTTCGCCCCGAGGAGGAGCCTGCCCTGTTGGAACAGATCCGTGCCGCGCGCCCCGATGTGCTGCTGGTTGGCATGGGCATGCCCCGCCAGGAAAAATGGATTGCCCGCCACAAAGACGCGCTGGGCGTGCCCGTGTCCGTCGGCGTAGGAGGTAGCTTCGATGTGTATGCGGGCGTGGTGAAGCGCGCACCACGCTGGATGCAGCGCTACGGACTGGAATGGCTCTGGCGACTGATGCATGACCCCCGCAAAATCGCCAAGGTGTGCAATCTGCCCCGCTTTGCCTGGCAAGTGTGGCGCGAATCGCACGGCATCACTTCTTGATGCGCGAGCATAGCCCAGAGCGATCACGGCGAGGGCACCGCATGCACCCAGTAGGTGGAATACTTCTCCCCGTTGGCAAGCCGCAGATGCAGCCGAAAGTCTGGCTCTACGCGCAGGGCAACCCCTGTCGGTTGATCGGGCAAATCCAGCACCTGATAGGGGCGACCGGGGGTGACATCGCGTGCCTGCCAGCGCGCGTGGAGGGCGTGTGTGCCTGACTGGGCTAACTCTGCGATCAGCGCCTTCAGGCGCGTGCCGATCTGCTGAATGAGGCGGGTGCGTGTGGCGCGTGTCGCCAATTTATGGGCTTCAGCCTGCGACAACGGCGATGTCATCAGCATGCCAAACGCCTGCCGAACCGAGATCGCCGTCTCACGAAGCGGCTCAGGGAACTCACGCTGCGCCAGGTTGACCCCGATGCCCACCACAGCTGTACCTCCCACCATCTCCACCAGCACGCCTCCCAGCTTGCGCCCATGCACCATCAGATCGTTGGGGTACTTTAGCCCGACCTGCAGTGGGGGAAAGCACTGCTCCAACGCCTCCGCGGTGGCGAGCGCTGCGCCGATACTGATCAGGTGCGGTGGCTTGGGCAAGGGCACATCCCACAGCACGAGGGAGACGAGCAGGCTGGTGCCCGGCTCATCATGCCAGCGTGCGCCGAGGCGTCCCCGCCCCGCCACCTGATGCTCAGCGCCAACCGCATCCCAACTGCGGTCGTTCCGCTGCACCCATTCGGCGGCGATCTGCTGCGTGCTGTCCACCACTTCCAGAAAAAGCACCCTCATCTGCCCTGATTCTACCAAGCCCCTTGCACGGCTTAACCATCCCTTAACAATCCCTCCCTCAGAATTGATTGGGTATGAAGCGTTGGGCGGTTGTATTCGGATGGATTGGGGTGGTAGCGCTTCTTGGGAGTTGCGGACGACCGTCGCAGCAGGCAGGCAATGCCACAGGTGGCTCCCAGCGTCTAAGCGGCAAAATCGTCGTGGACGGTTCCAGCACGGTTTTGCCCATCTCCGAGGCGGTGGCGGAGGAGTTCCAGAAGCAGTATCCCGACACGACCCCCGTGGTAGGCAAGTCGGGCACGGGCGGCGGCTTCAAAAAGTTTGCGAACGGCGAAATTGATATTACGGGCGCGTCGCGCCCTATCCGCGAGGTGGAAGACGAAGCCTGCCGTAAGAACGGTATCGAGTATATAGAAATCCCCATCGCCTATGATGCGCTGGCGGTTGTGGTGAACCCCAAGAACACTTGGTGCAACCATCTAACAGTACGCGAACTCAAGAAGATCTGGGAACCAGCGGCTACAGGCAAAATTACCAACTGGTCTCAGGTACGCCCCGGCTTTCCCAATCGCCCCTTGGTGCTGTTTGGTGCAGGTGTCGATTCGGGTACCTTTGACTATTTCACGGCGGCGATTGTTGGAGAGGAGCGCAGCAGCCGCAGTGACTACAGCTCCAGCGAGGATGATAATATCTTGGTGCAAGGCGTAGCGAACAACGAGAACGCGCTGGGCTATTTTGGCTTGGCTTATTATCTGCAGAACAAGGACAAGGTCAAGGCGATCGCTATCGATGACGAGAACCCCAACAACGGCGCTGGTCCGATTGTGCCCAGCGAGGAGACGGTGATCAACGGAACCTATCAGCCGTTGTCGCGTCCGCTGTTTATTTATGTAAATGTAAAGTCGCTGGAGAAGCCGCAGGTGCGCGAGTTTGTGAAGTTTTACATCGAGCGTGCGGCGCAGCTGGCGAAAGAGGTCGGCTATGTGCCGCTGCCCCCAAAGGTGTACGAGCTGGCAAAGCAACGCCTGGAGAAGCGCATTACCGGCTCGGTGTTCGGGGCGCACGGCTCGCAGGTAGGGGTGAAGCTGGAGGATCTCTACCGCATCGAGGAGGCAGTGGAGGGTGGCAAATAAAGCTTCGTTCCGTTCCTCGCTGTCCCATGCTAATACAGAAGCGGTAGCGCAAGGGCGAGCCGTAGTGCAGATCCAGCGTTCCTCGCGCGTTCGATGGCGCGTGCGCTTGGAGGAGAAAGTTGCCCGATTCGTGCTATTTCTGTGCGCCTCGCTCGGTGTGGTGACCACCTTCGCGATTGTGTTTATTCTGATTAGTGAGAGCCTCGGCTTTTTCAAGCAGGTTCCCCTGAAGGAGTTTCTCACGGGCACGCACTGGGCGCCCCTGTTCCGCCCGCAGGCGTTTGGGGTGTTGCCGCTGGTGACGGGCACGCTGCTGACCACCCTGATTGCCATCGCTGTTGCCGCTCCTGTGGGGCTGATCGTGGCAATCTATTTGAGCGAGTATGCCTCACCGCGGCTGCGTCGGGTCATCAAGCCGATTCTGGAGGTGCTGGCGGGCATCCCGACTGTGGTGTACGGCTACTTCGCGCTCCTTTTCGTGACGCCGCTGTTGCAGCGATTTATCCCAGGGCTGGAGGGCTTTAACGCCCTTTCGGCAGGGTTGGTGATGGGGATTATGATCCTGCCGACGGTGGCGTCGCTGAGTGAGGATGCACTGTATGCGGTGCCGAACAGCCTGCGGTACGCCTCGCTGGCGTTGGGGGCGACGCGCTTGCAGACCACCTTCGGTGTGGTGGTGCCCACCGCGATGTCGGGTATCTCGGCTGCCTTCCTGCTGGGCATCTCCCGCGCTGTGGGCGAAACGATGATTGTGGCGATCGCGGCGGGACAGCAGCCGAACTTTACCTTCAATCCGTTGCGTGCCGTCGAAACGATGACCACCTACATCGTGCAGATCGCGATGGGCGATGTACCTCACGGCACGCTGGAATATAGCACCATTTTTGCTGTGGGGCTGCTGCTGTTTCTAATCACTCTGGCGCTGAATCTAATCAGCAATGCGTTTCGGGCACGGTATAAGGGGGCGCGATTATGAGCGTGGCGATGGTACATGCTGTGCGCTGGCGGGCACGGGAGCGTCGGCGCGAGGTGATATTTCAGATTGTGGGCGCCGCAATGGTGCTGTTCGCCATGACGATGCTCACGGTGCTGCTGGCCAAAATCTTGCTGGACGGGTACGCACGGTTGGGGATCAGTTTCCTGACAGAATATGCCTCGCGCCGCCCGGAGCAGGCGGGCATCAAAGCGGCGCTGGTCGGCAGCTTCTATCTGATGTTGCTGACGGCAGCACTGGCAGTGCCTATTGGTGTAGGCGCAGCGATCTATCTGGAGGAGTTCGCGCGGCGCAACTGGTGGACACGCCTGATTGAGATCAATATCACCAATCTGGCGGGCGTGCCCTCCGTGATTTACGGCTTGCTGGGGTTGCAGGTGTTTGTGCGCACGCTGATGATGGAGCGCAGCCTGCTGGCGGGTGCGTGCACGATGGCGCTGCTGGCATTGCCCGTGATTATTACGGCGGCGCGGGAGGGGTTGCGCGCCGTGCCCCGCAGCTTGCGTGAAGGTTCGCTCGCACTGGGCGCGACGCAGTGGCAAACGGTGCGCTACGCCGTGCTGCCTGTCGCGATGCCCTCGATCCTAACGGGCATTATCCTCTCGATGTCGCGTGTGGTGGGCGAGACAGCGCCGCTGCTGGTGGTCGGTGCCTTCGCATATATTGCCTCTTTGCCCAACAGTGTGCTCTCACCCTTCACCGTGCTGCCTGTGCAGATTTATGACTGGATTGCACGCCCGCAGCATGGGTTCCATCAGAACGCTGCCGCAGCGATTATCGTGCTGCTTGCGTTGCTGCTCACGATGAATGCGCTTGCCATCTACCTGCGCAACCGCCTGCAGGTGCGGTTGTGACGAATCGACCACGGTTGCTTCTGCGTCTCCGCATGGCGAATAGCGGAACAGCTCGCTGGGAGGCTCGCCTACCTGTGGCATCAGCATCCTGCCAATAGTGGCTTCGGCTCGCTAAGGATGGTAGGAATCTCACTTCTGTCTATCGAATAAAAAATAGGAGGTCGATAGCGATGCAAAGGATAGCGGTGATGTTTCTGGGCTTAGCCGTTGGGCTGTGCCATGCGGACTTTTCGATTGGCGGTTCGGAGAGTAAAGGAATGGGGGGCGCAGGGCTTGCAATCTTGCGCAATCCAACTGCCCAATCCTATCTGAACCCTGCTGCGATCGCCTATGTGCGCGGCGTGCGCATAGGGATAGGCAATTTCGATGTGGGGGCACAGGGCGCTTCGCTGAACGACCTGTTCGACGCGCTGCAATTCCAAGAGGGTAGCGTGATTGACATCGACGAAGGGGCGCGCCTACTGCGTCGATTTGCTGATGAGGATACTCGCCTGACATTCTTAGGCGATTTCGGACTAATCATGAATGGCATCGGCATCTCGGTGGGCGGTGTGATAGAGGCGCGCCTCCTGCCGAACGCGCCGCTGCGCACCTGGGCGCGTACCGATGGCAACCCGAACAACATTCCCAGCGACGCGCGGGGCGACATTATCGCGCTGGCAGCGGTGAGCCTGCCCGACATCACAGGTGGCATCCGTCTACCGCTGCAAGGGGGCGAGCTGGCAATTGGGGCGCGGGTGCGCAGCTTGCGCCTGTTCTATGCCCATTACTTCGCGGATGACGCAGCACTGCGGGCGAATGCAGGCGCAGCACGAGCGCCTGAACTGGGCGGGCGTGACTACCTGGAATGGCGCACCACTGGCGTCGATATAGGGCTTATCTGGAAACCCGATAGCTCGATCCCGTACACCCTTGCCCTGGTGGTGGAAAATGCCATCGAACCCGATGTGCGTATTGACGCAACCGATCGGAACGCCAATCCCGTGCGCCTGCAACCGTTTCGTCGCGCAGTGCATGCAGGCTTCGCGATGGAGACGAGCGTAGGCACGCTGTTCGCGCTGGATATTATCGACATCGGCAACCGTACAGGACGCGGCGAGCTGCGCTTCGGCGCGGAGCAGCGCGTAGGGGCAATCATTCTGCGCTCGGGCTACGCCTCGCGGACTGGCTGGACGGCAGGGCTGGGTATCGGCGGCTTCAACTTCGCCTACTCCCGCGAGTTCCCGCTCACCGTCTCCCGCACGCTGGTATTCTGAAGCGGTTGCTTTGGGACAGTGCGGAACAAAGCAAGGCATGGTATAATTCCCCCGCAAGGGGTAACCCAAACCATGCCTGTGCTAAGCGTGGAGATCAGTGAGGAGATTTACGAGCGACTGGAGCAATATCTGCGGGCGCAGGGGATCTCCCCAGAGGCATTTACCGCCGTCTTGCTAAAAGCGGCGCTGTGTCAGCTCGAAGCGGATGGGCTGGGACGCCTCGCAGGAGTTATTGAGTCTGCTCCCGAAGATCTGAGCCTGCGCCACGACGACTATATCGGGCGCTCGATACAGGAGGAATATCGCCCTTGAGGGAGGTCTTCGTCGACACCGCAGGTTGGGCATGCTACTTTGTGAAAAATCAGCCCTTTCACGCGGATGCAGTGGCGTTTGTTAATCTTTGTCGTGCTGGAGGTGTACCCTTAGTGACCACGAATTATGTCCTTGCAGAACTGGTTGCTCTAATGATAAGCCCCCTTCGTGTGCCACGCCTACAGCAGATTGAGATTCTGAAAGCAATTCGCGAAGCGAAAGGAGTTCACCTCGTACACATTACGGAGGACATCGAGAGTGCTACTTGGGAACTATTTTGCAACCGTCTGGATAAAGAATCGAGTTGGGTTGACTGTGCCAGTTTTGTCGTGATGACGCAGCACGGAATCACCGAAGCGATCACCACTGATCACCATTTTGAACAGGCAGGGTTTGTGAGGCTGCTCAAATGACCTGCGAAATCATTTCGGTGGGTACGGAGTTGTTGCTGGGGCAGATTGTGGACACGAATGCCGCCTTTCTGTCGCGCGAGCTGGCGGCGATCGGCGTGCAGGTGTTCTGGCGCACAACGGTGGGCGACAATCG
>JBCNVA010000079.1:0-21620 GCA_039630445.1 Armatimonadota bacterium | reverse complement strand
ACGCCTCCGGCGTCGGCTCCACGATCAGCCCGCTCGCGCCATAATCCACCGCTTCGGGTGCACCGCCGCCGTTCGCCACGATACAGGGCAGCCCCGCCGCTTGCGCCTCATCCAGCACCAATCCTTGCGACTCGGTAACGGAGGGAAAAGTGAACAGATCTGCCGCCAGCATATAGAGCGAGACCTGTTCGCGCGGCACAGGACCCATGAAATGCACATAATCGCGTAAATCGAGCGCGTCTGCCAGGGCTTGCAACGCTTCCAGGGAGGGTCCCGGTCCCACCAGCCAGAGACGAGCGTTCGGGTAGCCACGCACCACATGCGGCATCGCCTGCAACAGCACATGCACATTCTTTTCGGGCGCCATGCGCCCCACATAGAGCAGCATCCACACATCGTCGGGGATGCCCAGCGCCGCGCGCGCCTGCTCCTTCGTCAGGTCGGGAAAGGGCAGCACCGGGTTGCGAATAGGCGTGATGGGTTTGCGAATGCCATAGCGACACAGCACTTCCTTTCCTGTCTCGGAAGGGGTCATGATGGCATCCACACCTTCATAGTAACGGCGCAGATGCCAGCGCAGCACGCGCCGCACCAACCCCTTAGGAATGATGCCCGGCACATAGTGCAGGTACTCCTCATAGAGTGTATGAAAGGTGCTGACGAGTGGGGTTCGGGTGCGTCGTGCCCAGCGCGCGCCAGCCATGCCGACGAAAAAGGGCGTGTGGGTATGCACAATATCAAATCGTTGCCGACGCCACTCACGCCACAGGTGGGGCGCCCAGTACCAGCCGATGGGGTAATCCGGTTCAAAGGGGGTGTAGAAAGCGGGAAAGCGGCGCACCCGCGGCCATTCGTCCCGATAGTTGCGGAAACGGGGCGCGTATACCCACACTTCGTAGCCGCGCCGCTCCAGCTCCTCCTTCAGAATCCGAATGGAGATGCTGACTCCGTTCAGATAGGGTAAATAGCTTTCTGAGAACAGCGCGACTTTCACAGCGATCTCCTTTACGCACGCTTTCGGGTGGCGTTGCGTCCGCTCCTTGGCTCGCGATGGATCTGTTCCTCCAGAAACGCCACAACATCAGACAGGCGGAAACGGCGCTGATTACCCTCTGTGCGAAAATGGCGCAGCCAGCCGCGATTGGTGTAGCGCCGCACGGTGGCGGGGCAGACGCCCAGCAGCCGCGCTACTTCCTCCAAAGTCAGCACTGGGTCGGTCAGGCGAGCAATCAGCTCCTCACGGCTTTTGCGCCCGCGCACAGGGTAATACTTATCCGTCACGCTGTCGTCCGACCATTCGGCAAGGTAGCGCAGGTAGCGGGGCAGTTTCGCCCACATCTCGTCCATCTCGGGTGGGATGAGCTGTTCGGGGTCAAGGGTCTTTTTAGGGCGATGCTTGCGCAGGCGCGCCGCCGGCTCGGAAGGCAGGCTCGGCGCGGCGGGCGTGGGCAACGGGCTTTGTGGCTCGGACATCCTGTCCGATGGTGGCGCAGGCAGCCCCAGCTCCTCCCGCAGCAACGGCACAAAAGCGAGGAAATCGGGGATCCGAATGGAGACCAGCGCGTAGGCTTCGCGGGCTACTGGCGGCGATGGACGGAGTTCACTTTCGCTCCTCTCAGTCTGGCTATATGCCCCCTGCGCCTCGTGCACCACCTCATCTGTCGTTTCGCGCGGAGTGAGGGGTGCCGACTCAACAGATACCTCACCTTCCAGCTTCGGCTCAGCAGGCGGAGCGGGAGGCGGTTCTTGGCGCACTTCGCGCTCCTCCACGAACTGGCTCTCCAGATAGCGATACCAGTCGTTCAGGCTTAGGCGACCCATGCTGGCGTGTATTGTACACCATGCAAGTGTCGGTTCCTGCCACCTTACTCCTCAAACAGCTCGCTCACCTGCACGGCAAAGCCCGGCAGCAGGTCGCCACCTGTTAGGATGTCTGTTTCGTGCAGCACCTCCACCTCCAGCGGGGCGCGATAGCGATAGACCTGCCTTCGCTCAGGAAAGAGCAACCACACCTCCTGGGCGCCCGACTCGAAATATTCGCCGACTTTCTGCAACAAATCTTTCGGATCTTCAGAGGGGGAGACGATTTCTACGGCGAGATCGGGCGCCCCATCGATAAAGCCAACAGGCGGTTTGCCCCCAGGCAGTCGTTCCCGACGCATAACGGACACATCCGGGCAGCGAATATTGCCACCGCGCATGCGAAACCCCGTGTTGGAGTCGTACAGGTCTGCCCATGGCTTGCTGAAGGGATAAAGTTTGACAGCCAGCTCTATGCCTATCTTTCCATGCTGCCCACCTGTCGGCACTTCCTTGAGCCTCCCGTTGACCAGTTCGTATTTGCGCCCATCGTCAGGCAGACACAATAGGTCCTGTTCAGTCCACTTGCGCTTGCGTTTCAGCTTCAGTTGCTTTCCTTCTGCAGCGGTTGCCATCCCACATCACCCAATCGTCAGTATACCCTCTGCTCTCACATTGTTGGCTCCTCAGGTAGCGGGTCACCTGTGACGAGTTTCAGGCGCAGCTCCGCGATGTAGGAATCGTAGATCGCCTGCACCCAGTTCGTCTCGGCGGTCACCAGTGCGAGCTGGGCGGTCAGCACCTCCACAATCGTGCCTGCGCCTTCACGCAGGGCATCGCGTGCCGCTTCGTAGTTGCGCTGAGCGGCGGTCAGTGCTACTTGCGCCGCGCTCAACCGCTCCGCGGCTTCGATGCGGGTTAGCAGCGCGCTTTCCACCTCGGCATAGATATCGCGCTCCAGCTGTTGCAGGCGGAAGCGTGCGCGTTGATGCTCTGCTTCTGCCTCGCGCAAGTTCGCCCGCACCAGCCCGCCGTCGAAAATCGGTGAGCTGATCAGAAAGCGAAGCTGTCCCTGGGTGCGACGGTCAGGGTCAACCTCGTGGAAACCGCTGAGGCTGATCTCCATGCGGCTAATCGCGTTGAGGCGGGCAATCTGCACACCGAGCTGGGCAATCTGCACGCTCAGCTCCGCGGCGCGCAACTCGGGATGTTGCTGACGGGCACGCTGCCAGAGGTTCTCCAACGCAGGCGGTTGAGTGAACTCTGGGGGCGATTCAACGCGCGGTAGGGGTGGCAGGGGCTGCATTGCATCCCAGCCGATGAGCCGTTTCAGGTCGGTCTCTGCCAGACGCAGCGCATTCCGTGCCTGAATCTGCTGCACACGCGCGTTCGCGAGATCCGCTTCCGCCTGCAGCACATCTTTGGCAGGCGCCGTGCCCACCTCTGCCTGAGTTCTGGCGACATCGAGCAGGGTCTGTGCCCGCTGCACCGACTCGTCCGCCACGCGCAACAGCTCTTGACGGCGCAGCACCTCGTAGTAGGCGCTTGCTACTTGAAAGAGCAGGGTGCGAATCGTGGCGCGTGCCGATTCGTTCGCCGATTCATGCGAGCGCGATGCTTGGCGGATGCGGGTCTCGCGCACACCTGCGTCAAACAGTAGCCAGTCGAGGGTGACGGCGTTCTGGCGAGCGGTGGTCTCGGAGATGGTGCCACCCTGCTCGATGCGCGTGCGTGTGGAGCTACTGTTCCACCCAAAGCTGGGGAACAGGCTGGCACGGGTGGCGGTTAAGCGCGCTGCCGCCGCGCGTCGCTCCGCAAACGCCGCCTGAATCTCGCCGTTATGCTGCAGGGCACGCCGTAGCGCGTCCTGAAGCGTGAAGGGTTGCTGGGCATGGACAAAGGGGCAAAAGCTGAGAATCGCTATCAGAAACCCGTAAGCGGATCGCATTCGGCTCATAGCGCGAGTCTTTTGACGCAGGCGATGCCTTTCCTGTTCTGTCGCTAAAGGCGATGGTTCGCTGGGCTACCGCTCACCCAAAGAAAAGACGCCTGTGAAGCACCATGAACAGCCAAAAGGGTGCGCTGTTGTAAACCCAGTCGTTGAGGGTGCCGATCGACCACATCAGCGCGCTCGCGAACTGCGACGAGGCACCTACAGGATGCGCGATCGTCCCCGAAAGCGCAGACCACATCATAACCAGCACCATATACACAAGCAGCACCACCCATAACGTGCTTGCTAACAGAAGCATCCATGCGGAAGGGTTGTCTTGATACAAAGCCGATATTAGGTTCGAGAACAGCTGGAAGTCATCAGGATTCATCGTGAGGATTTCATTTATCTGATGTCTGACCATCCATGCAACCAATCTGACATCGTGCGCTCGCCGACCATGAACCGAATAGGTTCGGCACAATCGCTGCCATTCATCTACAAGGTCTGCTGGGTCAGGCAAAAGCGTGAAATCCTGCCTCAACTGATTGCAGGCTTCATCCGCTTCTTCAGGCGACCTCCCCAGCCCATTTTGCTCAACAGGGCGCGTCAAGACGACCCATAGCTCATACAGACACTGGGGTGCGATGCAAAGTTCATAGTTTGCAGCACGCAGAGCCAAAATGCGCTTTACAACTGCCTGATGCTCGCTGTCGTCTTGATTCATATAGGCTCGCAGGATATTCGTATCCAGCAAAATACGCTTTTGCCTACTCGCGCTCCTCATAGAAGTTCTCGCTCCGTGAGGTAGAAATGCCTTCCTTGGATTCCACTGCAAATCGCCCCGCTCGCAAGAACAAGCGATAGGTTTTCAATAGTTCCCACCGTCCATCATAGGCTATCCTGAACTGTTCTGTAAGGCTATCCCACTGCCAGATAACATCATAAACCCCCCATAACTCCTCCCTCCAAGGATATTTTGCTGCAGGATTAAGATAGATGTGCATCGCAGCCACCTCAAAGGTGGGAATATGACGAGGTGGGACTGCCTTTTTGCTGAGCGTTCCCGTCTCGAAGCCAAACTTATGAGCTAACTCAGCCTCTACCGATTTGATAAGCGCCACTTGCTCAGAGGTTGTGGCAGCATCTACCAGCTGGTATGTTAGTGAAAGCAGATCCCATCTGTAAATCGCTGCCACAGCACTCAATTCAGAATGATTTTTCAAAAGGCTTACGATGGAGTAATCCATATCGGAAGCATAAAACACCAGCATAAAGGGGATCCCAGCCTCCATAACCACCTGTGCTAAAGATGCCTTCCGATCTGCATCAAGCAGCATAATCTCATATGCTGCCAGCGGCTTACCCTGTTCGCCCAGCAACACAGCGTCGGGTTTCCAGCTATCGAACACAACCTGTTTCCAGACCCAGTCTACCCCCTCACGCCAGCCGCGCTCGTTCAGGTATTGCCGAAGCAGCTGCTCAGATTCCTCACGCATCCTGTCCACATCACCCACGCGCAGATTCACATTCGCCATATGACACGATTATACCGAACGCCCTGTCACAAGTTTTTTATCGGGGCAGCACGCGCCAGTGTCCGTTCTGCTGACGCGCCGTGTAGCCTGTGCCAAGCAGCAGTCGGTTGAGCGCGTCGGCAAGGGTCGCATCGCGCACATCCAGTACAACCAGCGGGTTCATGTTATGCGTCGCGGGCAGCCATTCGATGGGCGTCTGATAGGCATCCGCCAGAATAGCCAGCGCTTCGCCCAGATTCGCCCGCAAACGCAGGGTCGTCCGCGCCATCGGCGGATAGCCCTCCGGTACAAAGAAGGCGCGATGTTGGTCCTCGATCGTCCACCAGAGCGTGGCGGCGTAGCGTGGATTACCCTGCTGCACCAGGAGCGGGAGCGGGATTTCGACGGCTTTGCCGGGTTGGAGCTTGCCCTGCCAGATACGTTGTGCTAGGCGTGGCGGCAGGTCAGGTTCGGGCGACCATGCGAGCGTTGCGCTTGCCTCGCGGTTCAGCGCGGCGTGCAAAACGGGGACACGCTCGCCCCCACCGACATCGCGCCACTCGAGGCGGATGCCCGATGCTACCGGCACGGGGATGGTCATCTCCGATTTGGCTTTGGATGGGGACAGCCCAAAGCCCGCCATCACGCCGCCGGGGCGCGCGCTGAAAAAGCCCAGCAAAAAGAGTGCAGCCGCCGCTGCCGCCGCGCCCACCCAGCGCCAGATCAGCCACCGCTGACTCTGCGCACGCGCCCGCTGATGACCCCGCACATAGGTCATAATCCGCGCATGCAAATCGGCAGGCGCTTCAGGCACAGGCATCCGCGCCAGCGAACGCCAAATGCCTTGCTGGAACTGCCATTCGCGCTGGCAGGCAGGGCATGCCCTTAAGTGTGCCCGCACCGATTCGGCAATCGCCGGGCTGAGCGCGCCCTCCAGATAGTCATTCAACAGAACCCGAACTTGTTCGCAACGCATCGTCTGGCTCCGAGGGGGTTGGACTCTCGCCCGTTTCAAAAAGTTCCCGATAGGGTTCGAGCAGTTCACGCAAGGTTGCCCGCGCCCGATTCAGACGCGACTTAATCGTGCCTAACGGCAAGCCTGTGACGGCGGCGATCTCCTCATAAGAGAGCTGCTCCACATGGAACAGGATGGTCACTACGCGCTGATAATCGGGCAACTTTTCGAACGCTTCGCGCAGCACGCGCTGCCGCTCCATCTCTAAGAGATACTCTTCCATGTCGAAACGCTCGTCAGGGATGGGCAGCTCCATCGGTTCCTCACCCTCCTCCGAGGGGATTTCGAGCGGCAGGTGCTGATGGCGCTGCTCGCGCTTGTAAAAGTCAAAATAGACATTCTGCACGATTCGGTAAAGCCATGTGGAAAGCTGCGATTCCCCACGAAAGCGTTTGAGCGCAGTATACATGCGCAAGAAGACTTCGGCGGCGACATCGGCGGCGTCGTCGGCATTCTGCGTTAGCCGATAGGCGTGCTGATACACTTTCTGCTCGTAGCGGCGCACCAGCTGGTCGAAGGCGGTCTCGTCGCCCGCTTTAAAGCGCTCGATGAGCCAATCGTCGCTTAGTTCGAACTTGTTCAGCCCATTCACACCCGCGCCTCCGATCCCACGCTGCGCTCGAACGCCTCCCGCATGGCGATTTGTTCCTCCTCGGATAGCCCGATGGAGGAGCGCATCTTATGGATAGGTTTAGCGTAGACGCGCATCTCCTGTCGGCTGTGAATCCCGCTCAACACAATCCCGTCGCCATGGCGGTTCAGCAGGGCAATCGCGAAGCTTTGCTGACCCCCGCTGTCGGGAAAAGCATCGTAGCGCAGGATGCCCACCTGCTGAATGCATCGATCCGTTTGACTCTGCAGCTGCTGCAGATGGTTCCCATGGGCTTTGAGCGTTTCGTCCATCAAGGAGACGCGGCGCAGCGTCTCATAGAGCAGCCGCTCCAGCGAGTTGCCCTCGCTGCCCGTCATCAGTTCACGCCAGCGTTTCTGCAGCGTGCGCCAGCGCAGCGTCAGCCACAGGTTCCATCCAAGCAGCACTGCCACCGCCCCCAGCAGGAGCAGGTTCGCATCGGTAGTGCCAGCCCACTCGCGAATCGCCTGCCAGTCCATCACCCAGATTCTACCGAATCGTCAGCGTTTGGGGTATAATGAGATTATCCTGCCGTGTGCGTGACGCCCGAGGTGGGTCGAACCGTCGCCAATTATTGGCAGGGGGCGATGACCATGCTGAGTGGCAGCGTCGGTGATCCCGACGAATCGCGAGGCTGGTCTCAGCTCCCCAAAGGAACCTATGGGGTTCGCGACCCCAACGGCGCACGGCACGGCGGGGCTTGAAACGCCATGCCCAGAGCAACCGTTGCAAAGTCGGCACGCAAGCCCAAAAAACCGCTCAGCGAAGCGGACTTTCTGAGCCTGCCCGACGATGGGCGGAAGTACGAACTGGTGGACGGAGAGGCAAAAGAGGTGCAAGTCGTCATCTACCACACGCCTTTCGACACGGTGCGCCTGCACGCCGAGGATGAGCTGACCGGGGGCGACCTGTTGCCCGACTTTCGAGTCAAGGTGAAAGAGCTGTTTGAAGCGGGATAAACAGCAGGAATCGTAGCACCCTGCGCGAATCGCAGGGCTTGCCCTGTTCGCGGGGATGACGCCATTCCTGCTGTCGGAATGAACGGGTTTCAGGAGGGTCGCTTATGCGCAAATATGCAACAGCGAACGAGTTGCTGAATATCTGTTATGAGCGGGATGCATCGGACATTCATATCGTGCCGAATGAGCCGCCCACCTTGCGCCTCTACGGGCGACTGGTGCGTCTGGAGGAGTTCGGTGAGCTAAGCCCTGCGGACACAGAACGGCTGTTCCGTGAGGTGGCGCCGCCGCGTGCGATTCACGAGCTGGAGCGCGTGCGTACCGCCGACTTCGGCTACACCCACGAAAAGGCACGCTTCCGCGTCGCCGCCTACTATGAAAAAGGCGCAATCGCCATTAACTTCCGCCTAATCCCCTACCGCCTGCGCAGCTTTGAGGAGATTGGGCTGCCCGACCATGTGAAACGCCTGCTCCACCTCCCGCGCGGGCTGATCCTGGTGACGGGTCCCACCGGATCGGGCAAGACCACCACCCTCGCCACGATGATCGACTACATCAACACTCACCGCGAGACGCACATCGTCACCATAGAAGATCCCATCGAGTATTTCCATGAGCCGAAGCGGTCGGTGATTAGCCAGCGCGAGGTGGGCGTCGATGTGCCCAGCTTCGAGGAGGGCGTCATTCGCGCCCTGCGTATGGACCCCGATGTGATTCTGGTGGGCGAGATGCGCGACCTGCGGACCATCCAAGCCGCCATCACCGCTGCTGAGACGGGGCACCTCGTGTTCTCCACCGTCCACACCACCGGCGCCGCGCGCACTGTGGAGCGCATCGTCGATGTGTTCCCGATGGATCAGCAGGAGCAAATCCGCGTGCAGCTCAGCACGAACCTGGTGGCGGTTATCTCCCAGCTACTGCTGCCGCGCGCTGACCGACCGGGGCGCGTCGCCGCCTTCGAGATTATGATCTGCACGCCCGCGATTGGACACATGATTCGCGAACGCAAAATCCACAGTATCGAATCGGCAATCCAGACAGGGCATCAGCTCGGTATGATTACGCTGGACAACCACCTGCTGTTCCTGTATCAGCACAAGCTCATCGCACGCGAGGAGATGTACCGCGTGGCGCAGAATCCTGAAGAGATCGCCGCACGACTGGGTGAGACGCTGCCCGAAACGGCATTAGCGCGTCAGGCGATTTAATGGCGAGTAGCGCATGGCACGATTTCGCGAGAAGGTGGTATGGATTACGGGCGCGTCGTCAGGCATCGGCGAGGCGCTTGCCTATGCCTTCAGCCGTGAGGGTGCCCATTTAGTGCTTTCTGCGCGCCGAAAAGAGCGACTGGAACAGGTACGCGAGAAATGCACTGGCACAGGCAAGGTGCTGATCCTGCCCTTCGACATCACCCATATCGAGTGCCATCCCACGATGGTCGGCGCCGCGATCGAGCATTTCGGGCAAATCGATATTTTAGTCAATAATGCGGGCATCTCCCAGCGCTCGCGGGTGCAGGAGACCCTGCTGGAAGTAGACCGTCGCCTGATGGAAGTGAACTTCTTTGGTGTCATCTCGCTGACCAAAGCCGTGCTGCCGTATATGCTCCAACGCGGTAGCGGGCACATCGTGGTCATCAGCAGCCTGCTGGGCAAGTTTGGCATCCCGCTGCGCTCCGCCTACTGCGCATCTAAACACGCCCTGCACGGCTTTTTCGACGCCCTGCGAGCCGAAGTGCAGGATCAGGGCATCTGGGTCACGCTTATCTGCCCCGGCTGGGTGCGCACCGAAGTCTCCATCCATGCGCTACGGGGCGACGGCAGTGAGCATGGTGTGGTGGATCCACCGATTGCAAAGGGCATGGACCCAAATGTGTGCGCCCGCCACATCCTGAACGCTGTGCACAGGCGCAAGGCAGAGGTCTATATCGCTGGTCCTGAAAAAATCGGCGTCTATCTCAAGCGATTTGTGCCTGGCTTTTTCAACTGGGCGATTCGACGGGTCAAAGTTCAGTAGCCTCTATCCCCTGGAACGCTCACCTGCGGGGCAGGAGCTGATTCCCAGCACGCGCCAGAGGGGGCAGAAACGCACAATGCCTGTGATGAGAGGGATCAAGCCAATCAGCCCCCACCAGCTCTGGTAGTACCAGCCCACTGCCAAGATCGCAATCCCTATCAGGATGCGAATCGCCTGCTCGACACGCCCGATGTTGCATGTCATGGGGCATACACCTCCCGCTTTTATGTACGGGAATAGAAAGAACAGGGTTCCATTTACAGGGCATTTTTGCCCTTCGAGCAAGATGCTTTGTCATGCATAAAGCTTGCCGCCTGATGGGGTATACTTCACGGCAAGGGTGAGCCAGGGATGTCCAGGCAGATTGCGTACGAGAGCATGAGCGCGTATAAGCCGCGCCTGCCTTCGAACAACGCCTATGACTACTACATCAGCGCCGCGCGCCAGCTGAAGTCGTCCAAAGCCTTTACGGGCAATCAGCCACCTACCCACGAGGAGGTGCGCTGGATCGAGCGCAATCAAGGCGCATTCAACACCCTGCGACAGGGCTGCAACAGGCGCTATCACTGGCCCTTCGCTGAAACCTCTATGTGGTTCCTTTTCGACGAACTCGCCCGTCTGCGCGAGTTGGCGCGTCTTGTGAATACACGCATCCGCTGGGCGATTGCTGCCAAAGACGGGATGGACGCCGTGAACGACTGGCGCATCGGCTTCAAAATGGCAAGCGATATACAAGGTGACCTAATCCTGGTCTACTTGGTAGGTGTCGCGATAGAGAGTGTTGTGCATGCGCCTATTATTCGCGAGATGGACTTTTTCTCGGCACACGAGTGCCGCGAGCTGGCACGCACCCTGATCGAGAGCGAGCGCACCCCCGATCGCATCGGCACGGTTGTCGAGGGCGAACTAAAGCTTGCTCTGCGTACGATGGACAGTCTCCTAACCGAGCAGGGAATCAATCTTGAGGATCTTGATCTCGTGGGGGGTCTGATACCAAGCAGCGAGGAGTCCGATCCAGAGACGCAGCGGACGGCAGAGCGTCTGAGGCAGGAGATCCAGCGCTTGCAGAAACAGCCCGCTGCCTATCAGCAGCTGAGACACAACCTGCGCCGCGAGATCAGCCATGCCTTTCAAGCGTTTGCCGACTCGCTGACCCTGCAAGGCGGGCGCTATCGCCCGATGCTCGCGAAAGAGTATGATACCAACACGCTGTTTGGCTACCTAATGGAGACGCTTGTACCAACTCTTCCAGGGATAGCACAGCGCTATTGGGAAACACGCACGCGCCGACGACTGATGATTGCGCACTTGCTGCTGCGTGAATATTATCTGCGGGAAGGACGCTACCCTGCCTCGCTGGACGAACTGAACTTGCAGGAGCTGGCGATCGACCCCTTTAGCGGGCGCCCCTTGATTTATCGCCGAACGGGCGACAGGTATCAACTCTACAGCGTGGGGAGTGACGGCAAGGATGACGGAGGGCATAACCCAGAGCCTGGACCTGGTGCCGAGCCACCGCGCGACCTGTTCCTCGTGCGAGGCGGGTGGCGGTAATCCACATCAGGTACAATTGAAGCGTGCGAAACAACGAAGTGGCACGACTCCTTTATGAGCTGGCAGACTTATCAGACTATGTGGGCGATAGCCCGTTCAAATCGCGTGCCTATCGTCAGGCAGCCCGCCTGCTGGAGACGATGCAAACCCCCATCGAGACCCTTGCTGAGCAAGGGCAAGAGGCGTTAGAGGCAATCCCAGGCATCGGCAAAGCGATTGCGGAAAAGATTTTAGCCTATCTGCAAACGGGCACGATTCCCAAACATCAGCAGCTGCTCAGCCAGGTGCCCTCGGGCATTCTGGAGGTGATGGCGGTTCCCGGCATCGGGGCAAAGACCGCGCGCCTGCTCGCCGAGCAGCTGGGCGTCCACGATTTAGAGAGCCTGCAGCGTGCGCTGGAAAGCCCGAAAGTGCTGCAGCTGCCCAGCTTTGGTGAGCCAAAACGCCAGCGACTGCTGCATCTAATTGATCTGGTCAAGAAGTCGCGCGCGCGCCGCCCGCTGGGGTCGGTGCTGTGGTTGGGGCGTGAACGGCTGGAGTGGCTGCGCCATGCGCCCGGCGTGCGTGATGCCCTACTGGGTGGCTCCGTGCGCCGGATGCAAGAAACGGTGGGTGATCTGGATTATCTGGTCGCTTCCGAGCAGAGCGACGCGGTGATTGAGGCGTTCATACGAATGCCGGGCGTCGCCGAGGTCTATTCACGGGGCGAGAACCGCGCCCAGGTGTTCCTCAGTGACGGGCTGCAGGTTGACCTCAAGATTGTGCCTCCTCACAGCTGGGGCGCAGGCATGCTCTACATCACTGGCTCCAAGCTGCACTCGATCCGTTTGCGCGAACGCGCCATCGAGCACGGGCTGAAATTGAACGAGTATGGTGTCTGGCGCGGCACGGAACGCATCGCCAGCCTAAGCGAGGAGGAGGTCTATGCTGCGCTGGGGCTACCGTGGATCCCACCCACCCTGCGCGAGGATCAAGGCGAACTCGAAGCGGCGGAACGGGGCACTCTGCCCGCCCTAATCCAACTGGAGCAGGTGCGGGGCGACCTGCAGACCCATTCGCGCTGGTCAGACGGGCGCAATACCATCGAGCAATTGGCACAGGCGGCTCAGAATCTGGGCTATGAATACCTTGCCCTAACCGACCATGTGGAGATGCTACTCTGGCATGGCGACCTGCGCGAGGTGTTCCGCCGTCGCCAGCGCGAGATTGAGCAACTAAACGAACAGTTCAACGGCTCACCCTACCTCATCAACGGGCTGGAAGTCAACATCGAGGCGGATGGCAGCCTTGACGCGCCTGAAGACCTGCTAAGTAGCGCGGAGATTGTGGTGGCAGGTGTGCATCACACCCACGGGCAGCCCGCTGAGGAGATGACCCGCCGTTTGATCCGCGCCTTAGAGCATCCCGCTGTGCATATTTTGGCGCATCCGACAGGAAGGCGGTTTGGCAAGCGCGAATCAAATAATGCAGACTGGGAACGCATTTTTGCACGCGCGGCACAGCTGGGAAAGGCGATCGAGGTGAACGGCTACTATACGCGGATGGATCCCCCCACGCCGCTGGTGCGCGTGCTGAACGAAAGCGGTGCGCCCGTGGCGCTGGGCACTGATGCGCACACCGCCAGTGACCTGCGGTATATGGAACTGGCGGTCGGATTGGCGCAGCGCGGCTGGTTGACACCCGCGCGCATTCTGAACACGCGCCCGCTGACCGAACTGCGTACATGGCTCCAAGGGCATAGGGAGGGTCGAGCATGATTGTTCGTGCATTTGTGGACCGTATCGAAACACTGGAGGGTGGTGAGCGGGTCGCCGTGCTGGTCGTGCGCTGGCATGTCGGCGACTATCTCACATGGGTGGTGCCCCTCGAATGGCTGCCCCCAGGCACCTGCGAGAGTACCTGGCTCCAAGTGGTCTTTGAACCTGATCTTGAGACCCAAGCTTCCGTCCATCAAGAGGTCGAACAAACCCTGAGAGAGTTGCAATCGGGTGGTGGGGTATAATTTACCGCCGTACAGTCCCTTCTGACCCCAATAGGGGTCCCAAACGGTCCACAGGAGGGTAGAGCGAGATGGTCAAACCGAGAATGTACGAAGCGATGGTCATCCTGCCGGGCAACACTGAGCAGGAAGCGGTAGACGCCCTGATCGAGCGGTTTCGCACCCTGCTCGAAAACCAGGGCGCTACTGTGCACGAAGCGCGTGTCTGGGACAAGCGCAAGTTTGCTTACGAGATCAAACATGTGAGCGAGGGCATCTATCTCCTGTTTCGGTTCGAAGGCATGCCCGCCGCGGCGGAGGAGTTGCGGCGCGTGCTGGGCATTACCGAAAGCATATTGCGCTTTCGCATCTTCCGCTTAGAGCCAGAGGAAGTAGCCGCCCTCGCGCAAACATAGGGGGTACACGATGAACTACAATCGCATCATCTTGATTGGTCGCCTTACACGCGACCCAGAGCTGCGCACTACCCCAGAGGGCATCTCGGTGGTGCGCTGCCGCATCGCTGTTAACCGTCCCGTCTCAGGTGAAGAGGTGACGGACTTTTTCGATGTGATTGCCTTCCGTCAGCAAGCCGATTTCCTGGCAAACTACGCCACTAAGGGGCGACTGGTGCTGGTTGAGGGACGCCTACAGACCCGCTCCTACACCGATCGGGAAGGGAGGCAGCGCACGGCGTATGAGGTTGTGGCGCAAACGGTACGCCTGCTGGATCGCCCGCGCGAGATGGAAGCGGAGATCCCTGCCGCGCAGGCTGCCGTCGGTGCGCCCGCAGCTTCCTCGTTCTCACCAGCCCCTATTTCTGAACCAGAGGAGATGTCAGAGCTACCTGAAGAGCTGCTGGGGGAGGGTTTCGATGAGAACTTCGATGATGTCGAAGGCGACCCGTTTGCAGAAAATGATGAAGATCTCTTCTCCCGATAGTCCGCCTCGGCGGAGCATACACGTGAGGTAAACCCAAACCGATGGAGGCAAGCGATGGCGATCGAACCGCTGGAGCTGGAAAAGAAGGAGCTGGATGAGGAGTTAGAGTTAGGCGCAAAAGTGCGGCGCATTCGGCGCCGACGCAAAACCTGTGCCTTCTGCATCGAAAAGAAGCCGATCGATTACAAGGATGTGGCGCGGTTGCGACGCTACATCTCGGAGCGCGGCAAGATCCTCCCGCGCCGCCAGACAGGCACCTGCGCCAAGTGTCAGCGTCAGCTGGCATTAGCTATCAAGCGGGCGCGGGAGCTGGCGTTGCTACCCTACATCGCTCAGTGAGGCACAGGGATGGTGCAGCCACTGGACGAGCAGGGACAGCTCACCCGTGCGGACCCGCACGGCATGATGGCGCTCACACTCGACTTCCCCGCGCAGTGTGAGAAGGCGATCCGCCTCGCGCTCGAACGCCCTTTGCCTGCGCTGCCACGCACGCCGCGCCTAATTGTGGTCAGCGGGATGGGCGGCTCTGGAATCGGGGGCGACTACCTGCGCGCCCTGTTTGAGTCGTTGGGCAGCTTGCCCGTACTGGTTGTGCGCGACTATTACCTGCCCCACTGCGTTGACACCCACACCCTGCTGTTTGCCGTCAGCTATTCGGGCAATACGGAGGAGACACTGGCTTGCTACAATCAGGCGAGGGAGCGGAATGCGATGATTGTGGCGCTCTCCAGTGGCGGCGAGTTGCAGCGGCGTGCCCAACAGGAGGGCGTCCCGCACCTCCTGCTGCCGAGCGGTCAGCCCCCTCGCACCGCGCTCGGCTACCTCTTTTTGCCCCTGGTGGTGCTGTGCGAGCGGTGGGAACTGCTGCCCAATCTGGAGTCGGCGCGCGCCCGAACCCTGCAGCGACTGGTGCAGGGGCGCGACCGCTGGGGGATCAACAGCCCCACTGCCCAGAACCCCACCAAACAACTCGCCGTCGCGTTACACGGCAAAATCCCTCTCATCTACGGCTCAGGGGACTATCGTGCGATCGTTGCAACGCGCTGGAAAGGGCAGCTCAACGAGAACGCAAAACAGCACGCCTTCGCCAATACCTTCCCCGAACTGAACCATAACGAGATTCTGGGCTGGGTCGGTGCCAAGCGACAGGCGGAGAACTTCGCCGTTGTGGTACTGCGCGATCCCAACGAGAGCCTCCAGACCCGCACGCGCGTCGAGGTCACCCGCCAGCTGGTGGGCGATGCCGCCGCGTGGCACGAAGTCTGGGCAGAAGGCGAGAGCCTACTCGAACGCCTGCTCAGCCTCACCTACTTCGGCGATTTCGTCAGCCTCTACTTAGCCTATCTGAACGGCGTAGACCCCTACACTATCGACTACATCGACCACCTCAAGGCGGAACTGGCAAAGTTGGCGAGATAGCGAAGTGGCGAAATGGCGAAGTGGCGAATGGTAGAGAGGAATAATCAGTGAAAACGGAGGAGAACGATGGCAGCGGCACACCATGTATGTGGAGGGTTACTGCTCACGGAGACGCACACCGACGCGGTGATGTATACCTACCGCGTGAAGCAGGTGTACCAGATTGCGCAGACGCCGTTCCAGCACGCGATGCTGGTGGAACTGGCGGGCTACGGCAAGACGCTCTTTCTGGACAACAAAATCCAGTCTGCCCTGCTGGACGAATACATGTTCCACGAGCCGATGGTGCAGCCAGGGATGGTGACCCATCCGAATCCGCAGCGCGTGCTGGTGGCAGGCGGTGGTGAGGGGGCTACCCTGCGCGAGGTGCTGCGCCACAACACGGTGCAGCAAGCCGTGATGGTCGATATCGATGAGCAGCTGGTGCGTTACTGTGAGCAATACATGCCCGAATGGCATCAGGGGGCGTTCAGCGACCCGCGCACGACGCTCATCTTTGACGACGCCCGCAAGATTATCGCACAATATCGCAACCACTTCGATGTGATTGTGTCCGACCTGACCGATCCGCTGGAGGCGGGACCATCGCAATATCTGTTCACGCGCGAGTTTTATCAAATGATCTACGATGCGCTGACCGACGACGGTGTGCTGACGGTTCAGTCGGGCGCGGGCGATCCGCTCTATCCCTATCTCTATGGCTGCGTGGTGCGCACGCTGCAGGAGGTGTTCCCCATCGTGCGCCCCTACTGGTCGTTTGTGGCGTCGTTTATGTTGCCCTGGGGCTTCGTGCTGGCATCAAAACGGCATGACCCGCTTGCGCTCACGCCCGACGAGGTGGCGCATCGGTTGGAGACCCGCAAGGTTCATGGACTGCGCTACTATGACCCGCAGACCCACTTCGCGCTCTTTGCGATCCCGCCCTACCTGCGCGAAGTGATTCAGACGGCGCGCGTGCTGACCGACGCAGCGCCGTTCGCTTGGGAAGCCTGAGGTGGGGGTGGTGCGCTGGCTGATTGCGCTGGTGCTTGCCACCCTCATCTCTGCATCTCCGTATGCCTCTCCCTGTTCCGCAAGGGAGGCTGCTCCTCCAGCGCAAGAGCCTGCAGCGACCACACGCTCGGCAGACTCGCCCGCGCAGGGAGCAGAGGGGCAGGCGAAAAACGCGCTCCAACCACTCACTGTGCGTGCCCAGTTCACCCGCCTCCTTCGTCAGCCTGATGGCACGCTGCAACTGGAGTTGCAACGCGCCGTGGAACTGCTCTACGGCGACCGAAGCTTGCGCACCGACGCCCTGCAGCTGGACACTGCGAATGGTTTCGTGCGAGGCGAGACGCCTTTTGAACTGCGTGCGCCAGAAGGGCTACTGCGAGGGCAGAGTCTTGAGTATTTCTACGAGCAGCAACGCGGGCGATTCAGCCAAGTGGAGGCGACTCTCTATCTCGCGCGCTTACCTGGCGGGAGCGAGGTGGCGGAGGAGAAGGTAGCTGCCTATCTGTGGGCGCGGGAGATGGAGGGCGACCTCCAGCGGTTCGAAGCATATGGCGTGCGGGCAACCACTTGCGAGCGCGACACGCCCGATTTCGTCGTGGAGGCGGCGCGCGTACGCCTCATCGGTGGCGAGCGATTACGCCTTTTCAACGCCCGCCTGCGCTGGAAGGGGCGCACCTTGCTGAACCTCCCGCTGCTCACCTTGCGCTTGCGTGAGCGGCGAGAAACTTTGGAATTGCCCACCCCGACCTATAGCCCCGAAACGGGACTCGGCGCCCGCTACCAGATAGAATTGCCCATCGGCGCGCGCACGCTGTTTGCCGTCAACGGTGCGTTCTATACACGCGCCATTCCTGAAACGCGCTTTGCACTTGCCGTCGCGCTCAGGGGCGAGGCGCCCGCGCTGACCGAGCCAGAACTGAGCCAGCGACTGGAGTCGAGCGCGCTTTACAACCTGCGCATCACGCCTGAGCGAGAGCGCGCCGCCCTGTACAAACGCGCCACCACCGTGCGCATCGAGCGGGCTGTCGATGTGCGCCCGCTGCTGGCACGCGATGCCCGCCTGCGCGTCTCCCGCCCTTTCGAGATCGGGTTCACCACCGGTTTCACAGGGACAAACGGGGCAGGTGGGCTGACCCTGCGCATCGGGCAGATGCGCGAGCGATACGACAATCAGCACACGCCCCTTCGGCAACGCCTCGCGTTGGAAGGAGAGTGGCTTCAATCCCTTGCACGCTCGGATGCCTTCGAGCTATACCTGCACCTGTGGGCAAGCCATGTGAGCTATGGTGATGCCCAGCACCTGAACTGGCTACGCCCCCAGCTGGAACTGCACTATCAACCCTCTGAGAAGTTTGCGCTGAGGCTCGGCTATGCGCTCACCCGCACCTTAGGCAGCACGCCTTTCCGCGCCGATCAGGTAGCAGCCCGCAACGAGCTGGCGCTGCGCAGCGAGGGGCTGTGGGGCAATCTGCGCATGAGTATGCTGCTGAAATATGATCTGGATCGGCGGGATTTGTATGACCTGCAGCTGCTTCTTGGCTGGCGTCAGCACTGCATCGAGCCGTTCGTTTACTGGCGGCGTGCGCCGGGCGTGCTGCTGGTCGGCGTCACGCTCACAGGCTTGCGCTGAACCTGAAAGTGTGGTTTGATCCTCTCATCCAATCCCCAGCGCATATTCGAGGCAGGCGCAGCGTGTGGCAAGCCCAAAGCGCACCTGCTTGAGAATCACCGAGTGCGCACCATCTGCCACCTCATCGCTCAGCTCGATACCCCGATTCAGCGGACCAGGGTGCATCACCACGCAATCGGGCTTCGCGCGGGCGAGGCGTCGCGCATCGATTTGATAATCGCGTCGGTAGGCGTTCAGGCTGGGCAGTAATCCCTGCTCCATCCGCTCCCTTTGCAGGCGCAGCGCCATCACCGCATCGGCATCCTGAAGGGCTTCCTGCAAGCAGGTGGTGAGCCGTGCGGGGGGCAGCGGTGCGGGAGGCAGCAGGGTGGGTGGGCCGCAAAGCCAAACTTCTGCCCCCGCTTGCGACAACAGGATCAGGTTGGAGCGTGCAACGCGACTGTGCGCGATATCGCCCACGATCGCCACCTTGCGCCCCGCCAGCCAGCGCGTGTTCGGGTCAGGCATTCCAAAATGCACCCACAGGGTGTAGAGGTCGAGCATCGCTTGTGTTGGATGCTCGTGTGCGCCGTCGCCCGCGTTCAGTATCGGCACAGTGGAGAGGCGTGCCGCAGCGTGTGCTGCTCCCGCAACAGGATGGCGGATCACAATCCCTGCGACGCCTTGTGCGCACAGGGTGCGAACCGTGTCAGCAAGCGTCTCGCCCTTCTGGATGCTCGCGCTCTCCGTGAGGATGACCAGCGGGTGAAGCTCCAGCATAATCGCAGCCTGCTCAAAGGCGGCGCGAGTGCGCGTGCTTGGCTCATAAAAGAGCAGCACCAAGGAACGCATCTCTGAGGGGCGGGGCGAAATTGGCAACGGCTGAGCGGTAGGCGGAAACAACCGTTCATCCAATGCCCGAATGCGTCTTAGCATCGCAGGCACAGGCATATCCGTCGCACTGAGCAGATGAGGCATCTCCACCTCCTATGGCAGTTTGGCGGGCGCTTCACGCGGCTTGCGCAGCACCACGCGGTCGCGCCCTTCCAGTTCCATCAACTCCACCAGCACAAACTCGGCGCGGCTGGTGGGCAGATTTTTGCCCACATAGTCGGGGCGAATAGGCAGCTCGCGATGCCCCCGATCGATCAGCACCGCCAGCTGGATGCATGCGGGACGCCCGATGTGCATGATGGCGTCCATCGCGGCGCGCACCGTGCGCCCCGTCTGAATCACCTCGTCGACGAGGATCACGCGCTTGCCGTTGATGTCAAAGGGCACCTCGCTCTGGCTGCGGGTCAGCGTGGTGGGGCGAGGACGGATGTCGTCGCGGAAGGGCGTGATGTCGATGCTCCCACACGGGATGCCCGTGCCCTCAATCTGAGAGAGCGCGAGCGCCAGCCGACGCGCCACAGGCACGCCCCGTCGCTGAATGCCGATCACCACCAGATCGCGCGCCCCCTTATTTCGTTCCAGAATCTCGTGGGCAATCCGAGTGATGGCGCGCCGCATATCCTCCGCGTCCATCACCACCACTTCCTCGCGCTCGCTCATCCCCACCTTGGGAGTATACCCATCCGCAAAACATGGAATAATCCCCCTTGCCGAAACTTGGCGTGGGCACGATTCGTATACCGATAATGCCCGTCTCGTAGCATCGGCATCGTGCTGATGAAGCGGAATGATAACAGGAGGCAATGATGCAGACCCTACCCATCGGTGGGACAAATATGCCGCGCGTGGCGCAATTACTGATGTGTGCGCCCAGTGCGTATGATCTGCTCTACGAAATCAACGCCTGGATGCACCTGAGCAATCGTCCCGACAAGCGGCTGGCATGGCAACAGTGGCGGCAGCTCTATCAGATATTGACCGAGCAGGTAGGCGTGCCCGTGGAGCTGATTGAGCAGGCGCAGGAGGCGCCCGATATGGTCTTTACCGCCAACGCGGGGCTGCCCCTGCCGGGCAAACGCATCGTGCTGTCGCGCTTCCGCCATCCCGAACGGCAGGTGGAGGAACCCTACTTTGAGCAGTTTTTCCGCTCGCACGGCTTCGAGGTCTATCTCATGCCGCCTGATTGCGCCTTCGAGGGCGAGGGGGATGCGTTCTATCTGGGCGACCTGATTGTGGCGGGCTATCGCAAACGCACCGACATCTGCGCCCACCGCTACTTGAGCGAGCTGACGGGGCTGGAGACACTGAGCCTGGAGCTGGTGGACGACCGCTGGTATCACCTCGACACCTGCTTCCTGCCGTTGGGAGGACGCCTGGTTGCCTACTACCCCGAAGCGTTCGACTGGTACGCCCGGCGCGTGATCCAAGAGCATTTCGAAACGATCCCTGTCAGCCCTGAGGAGGCGTTGCGCTTCGCCTGCAACTCCGTTGTGGTTGGCAAGCATGTGGTCATGCCTTCAGGCTGCCCGATCTTGCGCTTCCATCTGGAGGAGCGCGGCTTTACCGTGCATGAGGTGCCGATGAGCGAGTTTATCAAGTCGGGCGGTGCATGCAAGTGCCTTGTGCTTTGTCTCCCAGAGCCGCTTGGCTAACGCTCGCGGTACCACTGCTCCACAAACTGCCTGTATTCGGCTTGCTGCTGCAAGATCGGCTCCCACCAGTCGCGGTGCTGCACATACCACAGCACCGTCTTACGCAGAGCCGTCTCAAAATCCGCCTGTGGCTGCCAGCCAAGGGCGCGAATTTTATTGGTGTTCAGCGCGTAGCGGCGGTCGTGGGCGGGGCGATCCTTGACGAACTGAATGAGCGTTTCGGGCTTGCCCAGTATCTGCAGAATCTTGCGCGTGATTTCGAGGTTCGTGCGCTCGTTGTTCGCCGCAATGTTGTAGATTTCACCTGGTTGCCCTTTATGCAGCACGAGGTCTAACGCTCGCACATGGTCATCCACATAGAGCCAGTCGCGTCGCTGCTGCCCGTCACCATACAGAGGCAGCAGCTGGTCGCTCAGGGCGCGCGTGACAAAAAACGGAATGAGCTTTTCGGGATATTGGCGTGGTCCGAAGGTGTTGCTGGGACGCACAATCAGCACAGGCAGCTGATAGGTTTTGTAATAGGCTTGTGCGAGCAAATCCGCGCTCGCTTTGCTGGCAGCGTAGGGACTGGAGGGGCGCAAGGGGGCGTCCTCGTTGCACGCGCCTGACTCCACAGGACCATACACCTCGTCCGTGCTGACATGCAAAAATCGCTCCACACCTTGCTCGCGCGCCACCTCCAGCATCACAAAAGTGCCATACACATCG
>JBCNVA010000078.1:0-18488 GCA_039630445.1 Armatimonadota bacterium | reverse complement strand
CAACCGATGCTGCTCCAGCGAGAAGGGCATCCCCAGATTGTCTGGATGGTTCCGTTGCAGGGTGCTGGGCATTGCGTCGGGCTACTTGCGCTCTTTACCCGCTATCAGCGAAAGGAATGCTCGCACTGTTGGGAAGCCGTCGCCCACGCGCTGCAGGAGTTCGGTGAGATGTGGGCGATTGCGGTGATGAACGATAAGGCACGACAGTCGCTGGAGGCGGCGAAAGAGCAAGCAGAGCGTGCTGCCCGCATGCGCCGCGAGTTTCTTGCCAACATGAGTCACGAGATCCGAACCCCACTGAACGGGCTGATTGGTATGCTCAATCTGCTCGCCGAGACACCCCTGAACGAGGAGCAGCGCGACCTGATTGGAATGGCGCGCACCAGCGCGGAACATCTGCTGGGCATCTTGAACGATATTCTGGAGCTATCGCGCATCGAAGCGGGCTATCTGAAGCTGGAGCGCTCGCCGTTCGACCTGTACGGGCTGCTGGAGGAGGCTGTTGGCACGATGCGAGTGCAGGCGCGTCTGAAAGGGCTAACCCTTTCACTTGCTATCGCGCCCGATGTGCCGCGCGGGGTCAAGGGCGACTCGCTGCGCCTGCGCCAGATCCTGCTGAATCTCCTCTCCAACGCTATCAAGTTCACTTCAGAGGGGGGTGTGCGCGTAGTGGTTCAGCCCATCGCTCACTCTGAAACGGCGGTGCGCCTGCGCTTCGAGGTCCACGATACAGGCATCGGCATTCCACCTGAACGCCAGCAGAGCATCTTTGACCCCTTCGAGCAAGCAGACGGTTCCGCCGCACGCAAATATGGTGGCACGGGACTGGGACTGGCGATTTGTAAACGCTTAGTGACCCTAATGGGTGGGCAGATCGGCGTCCAGAGCGAACCGGGCAAGGGCAGCACCTTCTGGTTCGAGATCGAGATGCCGCGCGCCGACCTGCCCGTTTTTCAAAAGACGGCTCCGGAGGCGTCCGATGCACCCGCCACCCTCAAGGGACTGCGCGTGCTGGTCGCCGAGGACAATCATGTGAACCAGAAGGTGGTCACACGCCAGCTGGAGCGGTGGGGCATCGATTATCGACTCGCAGAAAACGGCTATCAGGTGCTGCGCTGCCTGCAAGAGGAGCCTTTTGACCTGATCCTGATGGACTGCCAGATGCCAGAAATGGACGGTTTCGAGGCGACTCGCCGCATTCGTGCATTGGAGAGGCAGCAGGGTTTGCGGCGCATCCCAATTATTGCACTCACAGCGAACGCGATGGCAGAGGATTGCGAGGCGTGCCTACAGGCAGGCATGGACGACTATCTGCCCAAGCCGTTCAAACCCGACGCCCTGCGTGCCCTGCTGGAGCGTTGGGCAGCCCGCAACGGGCAAGATCAGGCGGCATAGTCCTCAGCACCCGCTGCCAAAGGCAAACAACACCGTCAGTAAATCGGCATCATCTACCACGCCATCCCGGTTGACATCCTCTGGTAGGTTCGCCCCCGTCTGACCGAAGGCAAACAGCACACTCAGCAAGTCGGCATCGTCGATGCAGCCATCGCCATTCACATCGCCCGGAGGCGTTAGCGGCAAGCGGATGCGCCACATGCCGCGCCCGTAGGTCGCCGCCATCAGGTAGCCCGTGTTCGGGACCACCTTCAGCGTGTTGATCTGCACATTGGGCAGCCCGAAGGGAGCCGTGCCGTTACGCCAAGTCGCACCCCCATCGAGCGTGTAGAACATGCCAATATCCGTGCCGACATAGATAATCCGATCAGGCGCGGCGGGGTCTAACGCCAGAGTGTTCGCGTGAATATCGGGCAGCGCCGTGCTACCCGACCCGCTGATGTTCACCCACTGTACAGGGTTCGCCCGCGTGTTGTCGCAGCGCCAAACATGGGGCACACCCGTGCCACCCAGCGCCACATAGATTTTGTACGGATTGTTCGGATGTACAGCGATAGCGGTAATGGCGCGATTCGGCAGCGACGGGTTGCCCGCGTTAATCTGTCGCCAGCTGCTGCCACTGCTGGTGGTCATCCACAGTTCGCCCTGATTCGAGCCTGTGTAGATCACATTCGCGTCGCTCGGCGCGCCCGCGATGGAAATCACAACGCCACTTGCCGACAGTTGCTGACCACCCAGTCGCGGTGTCCAGGTGCGCGTGCTTTCATTCCAGCGCCAGAGGTAGTTCGTGCCCGCCAGCAGGTGGTTCGGCTGGGCAGGATGAAGGGCAATCGGCGCGATGAAGGCGACGCGATCACCGCCAATATCAGGGCTGATGCTGCTGGCACTGTTCCAGTTGTTGGTGGTGCGGTAGACCCCCAGTCGCTGGGAGGTGGAATACTGGATGCTGGGATTCGTCGGGTTATAGGCACAGTAGCCACCATCGCCCCCAGTCACGGTGCGCCAGCTGTTCAGATTGCCGTTGGCGTTAGGCGTGCCGTTATCCTGTGAACCGCCCAACAGGCGCGTCGGGTCGGTCGGGTGAAAATCGGCAGCGTAGAACTGCGTGATGCCCAGTGTAGCGTTCAAATTGGTGAAAGTGACCGCGCCTGTGTTGGGGTTATAGGTCAGGCGGTAAACGCCGCCGTCGTTGCCCACCAGTGCCTCGTTCGGATTGCGCGGGTTAATGGCGAAAGCGTGCTGGTCTACATGAATGAGGGCGCTGCTGGTGAAGCTCTGCCCGATGGAGCGCCACACGCCTGCGCCTGTGCGCTGCATCAGGTCAACCAGCCCCAGATAGATTACCTCGTCGCCTGACGACTCATACGACACATGCAGATGGGCATCGTACCACGCCTGATAAAATCCGCCGTCTTCTGGATTGAGCGGTGTCCAGGTCGCGCCCGCATCATCGCTGCGCCAGACCTGCGCGGCGTCGCCCGACATCAGGTAGACCCGATTCGGGTTCGTGGGCGAGGCGGCGATACGCAGCGCACGCTGGTTGCCACTGAAGGGCACGCTCAGCACCGTCCATGTCGCCCCACGGTTGCTGGAGCGTAGCACGCGCCCCGGATCGCCGTGCCCCACGGCATAGTAGTAGCGGATGCCTGTCGCGGGATCACGCGCGCCGATTGCCAAATCGCTCCAAATGGCACTCACAGGATTCACCTGTGCCCAGGTCGCGCCACCATCAGTGGAGCGCCATATCTCGCCTGCCACACGCTGATAGGGTCCCCAGCCCGTGCAAGCGATGATAATATTGGGGTTTTCAGGGTCTATGAGGATGTCCGACACACATTTGTAGCCAAAAAGCGCAGCACCGACACTCTGCCAAGTCTGCCCACCGTCGGTCGATTTCATAATGCCGATGGAGAAGGGGCGCATCCAGCCCTGAAAGTCGCCCGTGCCCACATAGAGAATGTCGGGATTGGTCGGATGGATGGCGATGCAGGCAACTTGCAGGAATTGCCAGTTGTCGCCCAGTGGCTCCCAGGTGGCGCCGTAGTCAGTACTGCGCCAGAGTCCCCCTTGCGGCGCACCCATGTAGTAAATCCCCTCCTGAGTCGGGTGATAGGCCACGGCGTTCACGCGCCCACTGACGGGACCCACGCCGAAGTAGGTGCGCTGGGGCGGGCTGAGATTGCGCGGACCCACAAACTCCCAGCGCGGTCCTGAAGCAGGATAAAAGGCGGGGGGCATCGCGTCCCGATGCTCGGCAGCACGAAGATACGCCAGCCAGTTGACCGAATCGTAAGGGTAAGCGCGCAGCTGCAGATAAAACAGCAGCGCTTCGAGATACTCGACAGCCTCCTCCATCTTGTGGCGCTGTGCCGCGCTCAGCTTGACACCTCGCTCCTGCAGGGCTTTCAGCCGCTGCTTGGCACGCGCCTTCTCCCGCTCTACCCAGCGCTGCAGCTGGCGTATCGAGTAAAATGGCGGCTGAGCATTTGTGAAACGGCTTCCCTGGTGAGGCGTGCCAGATTTGGCAGGGGTGTCCGACCACGCGGGCGTCATCCACAGCGCCTGCGCAATAAGCAGCACAATAAATCCGAACCCGATCCTGCTTTTCATCATAGCACCTCCGGTCTCTACTCCACTCCGGGCAGACGGCGGTTGCGCGCTGCTGCGCTGAGTGGCGCGTCGATAATCGCATAGAGCCATACAAAAAACAGCACAATCATCAGAAACAAGTGGAACCCACTGATACCGCCCTGCATCCGCGCAGGGTTCACCAGCGACGCGATGAGGTTGTTTATGGTCTCCCGCCCGCCGGGCACCACCACAAAGAGCGTCAGCCCCAGCAGCGTCACGCCCAGCAGGATGCCCCCTTTGAGCAGTTGCCCGCTATAAATCTGTCCCAGTCCGGGCATCACAAAGGAGAGCAGGAACGCCAGCCCGGGACGGCGCGGGATGCCCATCTCCTCCTCAGGTAGCTTGCCTTCCAGCGCCTGCTGCCAGAGGTGGAACCGCTCTTGCTGCGTGGTGATGCTCAGAACCGTCTGAGCATATTTGCGTTCGATGGCAGCGTTCTGGGGCGCGAGTTCGTGGGCGCGTTTGTAGGCGTCGTGTGCACCCTGCAGATCGCCTGCCTGTTGACGCAGGTCACCCAGCATCTCCCACACGCTCGCGTCGTCAGGCATCAGCTCCAGCGCCTGCTGCACCGAAGCGCTCGCATCCTCCAGCTGCCCGCGTAGCTGCTGCAAGTGCGCCTGACGCAGCAATCGCTCAACTTCTTCCCGCTTCGGATCCAGCTCCTGATTCGGTGCCATGTTTTCGCTCGCGTAAACTCTCGATCAGCGGGGCGTTTTGCCAGAAGGTCTCCAGTCCGTAGTAATCACGCTGCTCCTGACGCATCACATGGGCAATCACATCGCCATAATCGAGCAGCACCCAAGTGGCTTCCCGGTAGCCCTCCACCCGCTCGGCACGCTCACCCAGCTCGCGCAGCGACTCCTGAATTTTATCGGCGATGGAACGGATATGCACATCGGAGTTACCACTGCAAACGACGAAGTAGTCGGCAATCAGCGTTTTGCCACGCAAATCGAGCGTGTTGATCCGTTCGGCTTTGGCGTCCTCTGCCGCGCGGATCACTGCCTCCAGCTTCTGTTCCGTTGTCATGCGCGTCGCTCCCGTCGCCTATACCTCCTTATAGAGTTGATGGCTCTGGATATATTCTATCACACTATCGGGCGTCAGGTAGCGCAGGGTTCGCCCTTCACGCACAAAGGCACGCAACTGGCTCGCACGGATGTCCAGCAGCACTGAAGGAATCAGACGCACCGCGGCGCGAATGGCTTCAGGCAACGCCGTTAGAATCGAATCGGGTTCGTAACCTGGGCGCACACCAACCAGCAGCTGACAAAGCTGCACGATATGCAGCGCGTCACGCCAGCGTGGAAACTCCGCGAGGCTGTCCGTGCCCATAATCAGAAAGAGCTGCGCGTCGGGTAGTTGCTCGGTGAGCTGGCGCAGCGTGTCGATGGTGTACGAGATGCCCCCACGCTGGAGTTCGATGTTCGAGACAGCGAAAGCAGGATTACCTGCAATAGCACGCTGCAACATCGCGAGGCGATGCGAAGCGTCGGTCGGGGGGCGATTGGGCTTGAAGGGCGAGCGCGCAGCGGGAATGAAAAGCACCTGATCCAATGCAGCGGCTTCGCGCGCCTCCTCCGCCAGTCGCAAATGCCCCAGATGCACCGGGTCAAATGTACCTCCCAGCACCCCGATCCGCCGCTTTGCCATCTGTATGATTGTACCTGCAAAAATCGGCGAAGGCAGGCAAAACCCTGACGCCCTCGCCATTTTTTGTGGTATACTTAGTATGGATGACAGGTCAGGGAGGGGAGCGATTCGGGCGAATCGGAACCGTCTGGTTCCTTGTGGCATGGCTCAACCTTGCGCCGGCGGGCGCGGCGCTGGCTTGCGCGATCGTCTGCCCGAATTCTTTACCTGCGCCCACCTGCTGTGAGTCGGCAGGTCGTGATGGCACAGCGCTCCTGACCACCCTGCCCCTGACCGATTGCTACCAACTACAACTCCAGCCGCTGGACAAACCCTCCCAAAAGGAGCTGCCGGGCACAGAAAAAGCGCTTACCCTCCTGTTCCTGATCCCCGTTGACTCAATTCAGCGAGCGCTTTGGGTTGCCGAGAGGGTTGTCCACCACGAGAACCCGCTCTTCTGCTCCTATCTTTCACGCGCTCCTCCTGTCGCCTTGCTCTGAGCAATGCCCTCAGCCCCCGGTGCTGGGGGCACAAGAGGCGCCCTGCACGATGCAGGCGACCCACGACTTTGAGTTGTCCACCTGTGGCACAGGTGCGACGCCATCGATTCAAGCGACAGGAGGAGATGGTGATGAAACGATTCGAACATCTCAGGGGTTTTACCCTGATTGAATTGCTGGTCGTGATTGCGATTATCGCGATTCTGGCAGCGTTCCTGTTTCCTGTGTTCGCACAGGCGCGGGAAAAGGCGCGTCAGACCGCCTGCTTGAACAACACGAAGCAGCTGGGCGCGGCGTTTATGCTCTACCTGAGCGACCATGACGAGACCTACCCGCTGGCGTTCGGGCGTGAAGGTGGCACGGGGCAGTGGCTCTGGAACCGCTATCACGCCGTGCCGTCCAACTGGCGTCCCAGCGTGCCTGCCACTCATCCACTTTATGCTGCCTATCAGGTACACTGGGCGAACGCCATCCAGCCATATCTTAAAAACATGGGCGTTTACGGCTGTCCTTCAGCGGCTCGCGTTCGCCTTGACACGCCCGACTATAACGCCCCTCTCGTCCCGCCAGCGATGGTCAGCTACACCTATAATGGGCTGCTGCATGGCTGGAGCATGGCGCAGGTTGCCAGCCCCTCGACCTTGCCGATGGCGTGGGAGGGGCGTGGCAAAGCGGGCGTTGAGGGCTTCGCCTTGTCCAACCCGTCGCTGGAGTGCCGGGATGCCTCGCGCCCATGCCAATACTTCAGCTGCCTGCGCGGTAACCCCGGAAACGCCTATCCGAGGGGCGTGATGTTCCGCTTGGATGGCACACTGTGGATCCATTCGCAGGGTGCGCTGTTCGTGTCCGCGGATGGTAGTGCGAAGTGGCGGCGCCTGGGCGCGCAACTGGCACCCGCCGATACCGACTGGCGCGTGGATCCCTATACCCGCTACGACGCGCGCGGCAACCCCGGCATCTACTGGTGGGACGGCTGCAACCCGTGGCTGTTCCGACCCGATTACGACCCGAACGCGCCCACAGGCGATTGCACGGGAGCGCCCTGCGAAAACTGCACGCCATAAAAGCCCGATGCAGGGGTGGGTAATTCCACCCCTGCATCAGAACAAATCATTCTGTTAAGCGTCAGAATAGGGTATATTAACCCTGCAGGTCGGAGGACTCAAAAAATGAGAGCATGGTGGCTGACGAGTCTGGCGCTGGTTCTGGCATCCTCCCTGTGGATGTCTGAGCAAAAGGAATCCATCGGCAGCGATCGCAACGCAACGGCTTCACTCCCTGCGGCGGAGGTGAGCAAAAAGCACCGCGTGCTGACCGAGTCGCCCTCCACGGTGGGCATCAACGCCCGTGTGCCCGCGCTCCGCTTCACCGATTTGAACGGTCGCACCTACAATCTAAGTGAACTGACCCGAAAAAACGCGGTGGTGCTGGTCTTTTTGGGGGCAAAATGCCCCGCCGCGCAACGCTATGCGGTACGCCTCAATCAGCTCCACAGCACCTATTCCAAGCGGGGCGCATCGCTGATCGGCGTCTACTCCAACTATGATGACACCGAGCAGGAGGTGCGCCAGAGCGTTCGCGAATGGAAGCTAAAGTTCCCCGTGGTTCACGACCCAGAGGGTAAGCTGGCGCGTCAGCTCGGCGCCACGATGACCCCGCAAGCCTTCCTGATCGATCGCAAGGGCATCCTGCGCTACCGGGGTGCCATCGACGACAACCGCTACGAGAACCGCGTGCGCCAGCACTACCTGCGCGACGCGCTCGAAGCGGTGCTGAAGGGCAAGCTGCCCAAGATAGCCACAACCGAGACCTTCGGTTGCACCATCCACTTCAAAGATGAGGCAACGGCAGCCGCTCCGATTACCTACGCGAAGCACATCGCGCCGATTATCCAGGAACACTGCCAGTCGTGCCATCGCCCGGGGCAGGTCGCTCCCTTCGCGCTGATGACCTACCGCGATGTGTATACTTGGCGCAAGGAGATTGTCAAGTATGTACGCGCGCGCCAGATGCCACCATGGAAGCCAGAACCGGGCTACGGCGAGTTCAAGGGGGAGCGACGCTTGACCGATGAGCAAATTGCGCTGATCACTCAGTGGGTCGAAAACGGAGCACCACTGGGCGACCCGAAAGACCTGCCCCCACCACGCCAGTTCAACGACGACTGGGCATTTGGTCCACCCGATGTGATTGTGGAGATGCCTGAGGAGTATGAGGTGGGTCCCACAGGGGATGACGAGTATCGCCACTTCGTCATTCCAACCAATTTCGATCGCGACATGTTCGTGCAGGCGATCGATATTCAGCCGGGCAATCGTCGCACAGTGCATCATGTGATTGTGTTTTGCGACACATCGGGCACAGCACGCAAGCTGGATGCGGCGGACGAGGGTCCGGGCTACTCCGCGTTCGGCTGGCCGGGCTTTGTGCCAGCAGGGATGCTGGGTGGCTGGGCGCCAGGCTTCTCACCGCAGATGCTGCCGCCCGGCACAGGCTACCGCCTGCCCAAAGGCTCCGATATCGTGCTGCAAATCCACTACTATCGCACGGGCAAACCAGAGCGGGACCGCACGCGCGTCGGTCTCTACTTCGCCAAAACGCCCAACCCGCAACCGGTGGGGATTGCGTGGCTCATCAACCCCTTCTTCAGCATTCCACCGGGTGCGGAGCGCCATGAAGTGCGTGCCATGTGGATTGCGCCGCGCGATGTGGATGTGGTCGCCATCACGCCACACATGCACCTCATCGGGCGCGAAATGAAGGTCGATGCCTACACACCCGATGGGCAAACTATCCCCTTGATTTGGATCAAGGACTGGGACTTCAAGTGGCAGGATACCTATCACTACAAGACGCCTGTACGCCTGCCACGCGGCACGCGGGTGGAAGTGCGCGCCTATTATGACAACTCCGAAAAGAACCCGAACAACCCGAACCGTCCACCCAAAGTGGTCACCTGGGGCGAAAAGACGACCGACGAGATGTGCCTGGTGTTCCTGCACATTCTGGGCGAGGAGGGCTTGCGCCGCCCCCGTGGCGGTGGCTTGAGGCAAATTCTGTTATCCCGATAACCTCAGTGTGAGATCTCTTACCCATTCGCAGAGCAAACGCCGTGATGCCGTCGGCGAGACGCCGACGCTACGCAGGCGCGTTCATAGCGTCGGCGTCCCCGCTGACGCTACGCAGGCAGGTTCGTAGCGTTGGCGCCCCCGCCGACGATGACAGCACTCGAAATGGCGATTGGTATTAGCAGCAGCTAACCATCGAGGCTTGCCAAATAGTGCGCCACGACGGTGTGTGAGTCACCGTCGGCACGCAGCACGCCCTTATCCAGCCAGAGGGCGCGCGGCGCGATCTGACGCACGGCGTCCATATCGTGCGACACAAACAGAATCGTGCGCCCCGCCTGCTGGAACTCGCGAATCGTGCGGTAGCACTTCTGCTGGAAGTGGGCATCACCCACCGCCAGCACCTCATCCACCAGCAGAATGTCGGCGTCCACATGGACGGCAATCGCGAAGCCAAGTCGCATCAGCATCCCTGACGAGTAGGTGCGCACGGGCGCGTCGATGTAGTTTTCCAGCTCCGCGAATCGAATGATGGCGTCGATACGCTCACGGATCTGCTGGCGCGTCAGCCCCAGAATCACGCCGTTGAAATAGATGTTCTCCAGCCCCGTGAGGTCGGGATGGAAGCCTGCACCCAGCTCCAGTAGTGGGGCGACACGCCCATAGACTTCCAGCGTGCCGCTGGTGGGGCGATACACACGCGCAATAAGCCCCAGCAAGGTGCTTTTGCCAGAACCGTTCTGCCCGATGACAGCGACCGTTTCGCCCCTGTGGATGACGAAACTCACGGCGTTCAGGGCGACGACATGCTCCACGCGGCGCGGCAAGAAAGAAAGCAGTAGCCCTTTCAGCGAGGCATAGGGCTGATGGGTCAGGCGGAACTCTTTAGTCAGCTGCTGGGCGCGAATGGCAACGGGCGTGGAGGTGCCCGTTGCCGTGTGGGAGGGACTACCGATCGCCGCCATAGCCTCCACGCCCGCCCGTGCCACCCGCTGACTGTTGACCTGCAGGGCGAGGCGCCGTCTTGCGCAGGCTGTTATCCACATAGATGCCCCAGCTGAAGCGCAGACTGTTGCCCGCCCAGTCACTGGCGATCAGGGTGACGATGTGGCGTCCGTCGGGCAGGGGCTTTGCCGTACTGCCTGCGCCCCCCTTCAGCTCAGCGCGCAGCTCGCCCGTGGACGGCTCGTAGGTAAACGCCAGCGGCTCATCGTTCAGCAGCAGCTGGATCGAGTCGGGGTTGATACCGCTCTGGTCATCGCGCAGGCGCGCCCCGAACTCCAACGGCAACTGACCCGACATCATCTCCCCCATCGCGGGCGTCGTGCGCAATACCACTGGCGGCAGGCGATCCAGCCAATCGTAGGTGAAGGCGGTCAGCCCTCCATCGTCGCTGGCAACGAAAAATCCCTGCCCCGTAAAAATCGGGTTGCGATTGAGCGGCAGGTAATAGATGGGACGATTATTCGCATCGCGTGTGCCCTCAGGTGGGCGCAGCGTGTAAAGCCAGCGCAGCTGCAAGTCAGGCAGGGTGTATACAAGAATCGTACCTCGCCGCGTGCTGACCCACAACTCGCCTCGGTGAATCACGGGCGCCACCAGCGGTTCATAGCGCGCCTCCACTGGGGTTTTGTCGCCCGTTATCAGCCGCCCGTTATGGTCAAACACATAGATGCGGTTCTCGCGCGTGATGACCACCACATAGTTCTCGTCCGCAGCGGGCGCGAGGCGGATCTCCGTTGTGAATCGGCGTGTCCAGCGCGGCGAGCCACTGTTCAAATTCAGCGCGAGCAACCGATCGTTCGCTGTCAGATAGACGCTGTTGCCCGCATAGACGGGCTGCGAGTCGTAGGCGGGGCTGGGCAGTGTGATCGACCAGCGGCGCCGCCCGCCACTGGCAGTAATGGCATGCACCATGCCACTGTTGGTGCCGAACAGGAGCAGGTCTTCCGCTTTGACCAGGCGTCCCGCGATGTAGTCGCCCGCCCGATAGGGTTCCTTCCAGAGCGGTTCCCCGCTGCGTGCATTGATGGCATAGACCTCGCCGCGCCCCGTGCCGATGTAGAGAACGCCATCCACCAGCAACGGGATGGCAGTGGGCGCGCTATCGGCGGTAAATATCCAGCGCAGGCTACCCGTTTCGGCATTAAGCGCGTACACATTCCCGTTGCTCGCACCGATATAGACCAACCCGTCGCCCTCCACCGGCTGACCCAGAAAAGTGGCATTCAGGGGCGCATCCGCGGGATATTGCCAGCGCAAGGTCCCATTCTCGCGATCGATGGCGTAAAGCCGATTCAGGCAGGGATAGTAAACCATGCGGTTCCCCAGACCGGGAATAGCGGGGTTGTTGCGAGCCGCACTGCCAGAAAATTGCCAGGTCACAGTCGGAACCTGCGCGCCTCCCACCATCCATAGCAATCCGATGAGTAAAGCGACTGTCCGTATACCCATCCTCGCCTCCATTCTCGTTGACAACTGACCCTGCTCTCCGACTACAGGCTGAACGAGGTGCCGCATCCGCATTGGCGCTTCGCGTTCGGGTTGTGGAAGCGAAAGCCACTGCCAATCAGCTCGCCTGTATAATCGATAGTTGTGCCCTGCAGCAGCCGCGCACTTTTCGGATCGATCAGGATGCGCAGCCCCTCCTGTTCGAACTGTAGGTCGTTCGGGCGTGGAGCCTCCTCGGGTTGCATCACATATTCCAGCCCGGAGCATCCCCCAGCCCGCACCCCGATGCGCAGGTAGGCATTCGGCTTGCCGCGCCGTGCCAGCAACTGCTTGATTCGCGCTACGGCGCGTGCTGTTAGCTGCACCGGCATCGTCGCATTCATAACGCCATCACCTTTGTTGATTATACCCCGTCGGTTAGCCAGGCGGCCACATCATGTGGCGTCCGCCCAGCAGGTGCAGATGCAGGTGGAACACCGACTGCCCCGCGGCGCGGTTGGTGTTCAGCACGACGCGGTAGCCATCTGCCTCCACGCCTTCCTGACGGGCAACCTCCGCGCACACCCACAACAGATGTCCCATCAGGGTGGTCTGCTCCGGCTTTAGCTCTGCCAGGCTGGCAAGATGCTGACGGGGAATGACCAACACATGCACAGGCGCCTGCGGATTGATGTCGCGAAAGGCGACGGCATGTGCATCCTCATAGATAATCGTCGCGGGGATCTCGCGCGCAGCGATTTTGCAGAACAGGCACTCGCTCATCCCGATTCACCCTCCTGTCGCGTGAGGCGGACTCCCGTAAGCAGCTCCCGCAGTTTCTGCAGCACCTCCTTTTCGATCTGTTGCACCTCCTCCACTTTCAGGGCGAGCATCTCGGCAACCTCTTCGTGGGTATGGACACGCTCGCCATGCAGTCCGTGCAATAATTTGATCAGCGCTCGCTCCGCGGGCAGCAGCTCCGCCAGCGCACTTTCCAGCGTTTTGCCGTTGATGCTCAGCGGGTCAAACGCTTCCGCCTGTGCAGCTAAGAGCGCTTTGCTGCGCTTCTCACGCTCCTGCCACAGGCGCACCAGTCCCTCCACCTGCCGATAGCCGACCGTTTCGACATAGTAGCCTTCTGCCCAGAAACTCCGCTTGCCGATGCGCCGCTCCAGACGGGGCAGCGCTTCGAATAGGCGGTGCGCCGTACCACGCTTGATATTGCCCACCAGATCGGTCAGCGCGACCGTCGGCTTGTAGCCAAGCAGCAGATTGACCTGGTTAGGCTTCAGATAGTAGGCAATCAGTTGATACTCATACTGCTGACAGACCTCGCGCAGTGCTTGGAGAAAGTGGGGGATAATCTCCTCGTCCAATAGAGGCTGTCGCGCGCGGGTGTAGAAGGTGGCAAGGCAGTAAAGGCGATAGGCACTCGATCCACTGGTGTGGACCAGCTCATAAGGTGACCCCGCTGTCTGTCGCGCTGGTGAACCAGCCGGCTGATTACGCTTTACTGGCATGTCTGCCGCGCCTCCGCTCCTTAACAACGCCCGACAATCATCATTGTTCCATAGTATACCCCGCGATTCCTGCTTCGAATCGCGAATCTCCCGTCTCACGCACACAGTTTGCGCAACAGGGTACAATCCCCTTTGTAATGGGCGTTGTGAGGCGACCTGTACTGGCTATCGTGGGACGCCCGAATGTGGGCAAGTCGACCCTGTTTAATCGTCTGCTCGGTCAGCGCGTGGCGATTGTGGAAGCGGTGCCGGGCGTGACGCGCGACCGCCTCTACGGGGAAACCGAATGGCAGGGTCTGCCCTTCGTGGTTATCGACACGGGAGGCATCCTGTTTGGCGAGGACGACCCGCTGGTCGAGCAGGTGCGCGTGCAAGCGCAGATCGCCATTCAGGAAGCCGATTGTGTGCTGTTTCTGGTCGATGCGCGTGAGGGGCTAAACCCTCTCGATGAGCAGATCGCTGACCTGCTGCGCAAAAGCGGCAAGCCAGTGCTGCTGCTGGTGAACAAAGCGGACAACCCTCAACAGTGGGAGGCGCAACGCGCCGAGTTCTTTCGGCTGGGATTGGGCGAGCCGATACCCATCTCCGCCATTCACGGGCATAACTTGGCGGAGGTGTTGGAGCAGGCGTTTGAGAAGGTGGCAGCGCGCCCTGCCCCACCCCCTGCCGAGGAGCGGGAGGAGCCGCTGCGCCTCGCTATTGTCGGACGACCGAATGTGGGCAAATCCTCCCTGCTGAACGCCATCTTGAACGAGCCGCGCGCGATCGTCAGCCCGATGCCCGGCACCACGCGCGATATCCTCGATACGCCCTTCACATGGAAAGAGCAGCCGATGGTGCTGATCGACACCGCGGGCATCCGCCGACCAGGAAAGGTGCAGGGTTCGCTGGAATACTACGCACAGCTGCGTGCCGAGCGTGCCATTCAGCGGGCGGATGTCGCCCTCGTGGTCATCGACGCGAAAGAGGGATTGACCCACGGCGACCGGCGCATCGCGCAGCTGGCTACCGAGGCGGGGCGTGCCTGTGTCTGGGTCGCCAACAAGTGGGACCTACTGGAGCCTCCCGACGGCAACCTGACCAAAAACACGCCCGCCAAACGCGATTTCCTGCGCTTGGTGAAGCAAAACGCGCCCGGGTTCGATTTTGTACCGCTGGTGTTTGTGTCTGCGCTGCGGCGGGCAGGCATCGAAACCCTGATGGACACCGCCCTGCAAGTCGCCGAATTCCACTGCATGCGCGTGCCCACAGGCGAGCTGAACCGCTTAATTCACGACGCCCTCTACGAACGCCCCTACACCCGCAAAGGCAAACCGCTCAAAATCTACTACGCTACAATGGCTGAGGTGCGCCCCCCCACCATCGTGCTGTTTGTGAATGATCCCGAGCTAGTCCACTTCTCCTACCTGCGCTACCTGGAGAACCGAGTGCGGGCGCGCTATGCCTACACGGGTACGCCTATCCGCTGGGTGGTGCGTCCTGCGCACAAAGAGCTGGAGCAGGAGTGAAAAGCGGTCCCTATTGCCCCTCAGTGAAGCAACAGGGAATTTGCCTAAGCGGGCTTTAGTTTCCTACCCAACCAGCCAAAATGGTATAATTCGATAAGCAAACCATGCGAGCCTTCGGGTGGTTGCTTGCCGTTGCGCTGATACTGGGTAGTTGTCGACAGGCAGACAATAAGCAGCAGGCGGTGGAACAGTGGCTGAAAAAAGGCGAAGCCAAGCTACAGGCACGCGACTATGCCGCAGCAGCGGAAGCGTTCCACCGCTATGTGCAGGAACGAGGCAACCTAACCGCCGCGCTACCGCGCGTCTACCAAGTTTACATGCAGTACCGCGCTATTCAGCCCGCTTACGAGTTCCTGATTCAGTACGAACCACGCGCCGACGAAATCAAAGTAACGATTGACCGTTCCGATTACTATCGGGTGCTGGGCGACCTGGCGCACCGTGTCGAAAAGTTCGAAGACGCACTCCGCTGGTATGAAAAGGCGGTGCAGATCGACGATCATAACCATCTCGCCCTCAACAACTATGCCTATTCGCTGGCGGAGCAGGGCAAGGACCTGGAACGCGCCCTGAAGCTGGTCAACCGTGCCCTGTTCATTCGCCCCAATCTGGGCACTTACTACGACACGCGCGGCTGGATCTACTACAAGATGGGGCGTTATGAGGAAGCATTGAGGGATTTGCGGCTGGCAGTAGACACCGTTCCCAATCACGCCGAGGTGCGCTACCACCTTGCGGCCGTCTATGTCAAATTAGGCAGGAAGCAGGATGCTCAGGTGGAGCTGGAGAAGGCGCTTGCCTTAGACCCGCAGCATAAGCCATCACTCCAGCTCCAGCGCGAGCTGCAAGGTGCAAAGCCCTGAAATGCCTGACGAGGCGGCACGCTTATACCAGTCGGGTTTTCAAACGGCACAGTATTTTGGACGGCTGAAGCCGCTCCTGTGCAGACGAAGCCGACCTCCGTCGGCTGTAGCCCGCGTAGGCGGGCTTTGTCGACAGAGGAACGGCTTGAGCCGTGTATCACTTGATGCCCGAATTGGTATTACTCGACCAGCTCTACCTCGTCCGCGGACACGAGGGCGACACCGGGCATTGGCTGACCCATCGCCGCGCGAATTTGCTGCTCAATCGCTTCCAGCACCTCAGGGTGTTCCTCCAGATAGGCGCGCACATTTTCGCGCCCCTGCCCCAGGCGCGTCTCGCCGTAGTTAAACCATGTGCCTGACCTCTGAATGATGCCCAGACTCAGCGCGAGATCAAGCAGGTCGCCCACCCGCGAGATGCCCTTGCCAAAGATAATATCGAACTCCGCCTGACGGAAGGGAGGCGCAACCTTGTTCTTGACCACCTTGACCCGCGTGCGCACGCCGATCACCTCGTTGCCCTGCTTGATATTGTCCACGCGGCGCACTTCCAAGCGCACCGACGCCCAGAACTTGAGGGCGCGCCCGCCCGGCGTGGTCTCCGGGTTGCCGTACATCACGCCCACCTTCTCCCGAATCTGGTTCACGAACACCACAGCGGTGTTCGTTTTAGCGGCGGAGCTGCCCAGCTTGCGCAGCGCCTGCGACATCAATCGCGCCTGTGCCCCGACCGTCACATCGCCAATATCGCCCTCCAGCTCCTGACGGGGCATCAGCGCCGCCACCGAATCCAGCACCGCCACATCGAACGCGCCGCTGCGAATCAGCGTGTCCATAATCTCCAGCGCCTCGTCGCCTGTGGAGGGCTGCGAGATATAAAGCCGATCCACATCGACGCCAATCGCGCGGGCGTAGTCGGGATCCAGCGCATGTTCCGCGTCCACAAAGAGCGCGTTCCCACCACGCTTCTGCGCCTCCGCGATAATATGCAAAGCCAGCGTGGTCTTGCCCGACGATTCGGAGCCGTAAATTTCGGTGATGCGTCCGCGCGGGATACCGCCCACGCCCAGCGCCATATCCAGCGCTAAGCTACCCGTGGGGATTGCCTCCACCTGCAGGCGGGTCGCCTCGCCCAGGCGCATCACACTGCCCTTGCCAAACTGCCGCTCCACCTGGGCAATCACTGCCTCTAACGCCTTCTGCTTATCGGTCATCGTAACCTCCTTCTGAGCGCGTCTGGGGACGCCAGACGCTCACATGGTAGAGAATTGTCTACTATTATACCCGTTGCCCATGGCTTCGCGGTCCACCTCCTTCAGCAGGAAAGGTGTGCCGTCGGGCAGGTGGTGCAGGGTACGCGGCTGGTTCAGGTAGCGGCTCAGCGCACCTGCCAGCCCGCGCGCCCACGGGTTGCTTGCCATCGTCAGGTTCACAATCAGATAGTCGCGGGCGCGCGTGAGCGCAACATAGAGCTTGCGCTGCGACTCGGCGATCTCATCCTGTCGATGGCGTTCGCGCAGCGTGCGATAGGTTTCGCTCTCGTAACCGTTGCGCAAGCGCAGCCCTATCATACGCTCCAGCGGCTCCGCATAAAGCGGCAGGTCGCGCGCCCGCTCGCGATAGCCCGTGTCCGCAAGAAACACTACGGGGAACTCCAGCCCTTTCGCACCATGTACTGTGTAGAAGCGCACTACATCGGCACTCTCCTCGAAGGTGGGCGCATTCCCCTCGCGCTGCTCGGCACGCACGAGGGTGTCCAACTGTGCCGCGAACGCCTGCGGATGCACCTCAGGCTGACTCATCGCCAGCGCGAGCAGCTTGCGCACATTCGCTGCTTGCTGCTTGCCATCGGGCATGCGGAGCAACCGCGCTTCATAGGCACTCGCCTCCAACGCACGCGCAAGCAGCCAGCCGACGGTGCGCCGCCCCACCTCGCGTTCCAGATCGCAAAACCAGCCCAGAAACCGCATCAGTCGTTCGGCATCCTCAGGAGGCAGGTCGGGCGGTGGATCGTTGAGCGCGAGGCGCAGAGGCAGTTGCAGGCGCTGGGCTTCGTCCACCAGCAGCACCAGCGCGTCGAGGCTCAAGCCAACCATCGGCGAGCGCAGCAGGCTCAGCAAAGCGACCTCGTCCTCCAGATCGGTCAGGGCGCGCAACAGGTTTGCCAGATCGCGCACCTCATAGCGTAGCCAGTAGCCACGCCCGCCGCCCACCACATAGCAGGGCACGCCCATCTGCTGAAACTGCGCCTCATAGCGCTCTACCGCCGTATATTGATGAAACAGCAGCGCGAAATCGCCATAGCGGGCAGGGCGTAGCGCGTCCGTCTCCATATCATGCACGGGCAGCGAGCGGCTCTCCACCCACTGGCGGATGGTTCCCGCGATGAGCGCAGCTTCGGCGATCGGGTCGCGCTGCCACCAGCGCCAGACCTGCACATGGGGTTCGGCAGGCTGAGAACCCAATCCCCCTCCTGCGGATGGACGGACACGGGCGGGCGCAGGCGGTAGGAACGCCTCGCCCCACAGATGCGTAAACACAAAGCGCACAAATGCCAGAATCTCACGACGCGAGCGGAAGTTATCGTGCATCTCGATGGCACAGCTTGCCCGCGACTGCCACTGGTGGAACACGCGCAGGTCGGCAAAGCGGAAGCCGTAAATCGACTGCTGGGCATCACCCACCACGGTCAGGTTGCCCCCTTCGCCTGTCAAGAGTTCGATTAGCTCTGCTTGCAAGGGGTCGATATCCTGTGCTTCGTCCACCAGCACATGCTGGAACAGTTGCTGATAGCGGTGGCGCACCGTCGCCGATTCGCGCAGCATCTGCACGGCGCGCAGCGGTAGGTCATCGAAATCGAGCGCACCCTGCGCCTCTTTCAGCTGTTGATACTGCGCGAGATATTCACATGCCAGTCGCAGCAGGGCGCCCTGCAGCAGGA
>JBCNVA010000077.1:0-17472 GCA_039630445.1 Armatimonadota bacterium | reverse complement strand
AGCGGGTCCTGCGCCTGTTGCACCTCCAGCGCATGAAGCCGAACCGCTTGCTGACGGAACTGCTGAAGCAATTCGTTAGGGTCATGCGCCTGCAGCAAAGCGGCACGCTGGCTAAGTAGATTCTCAAAGTCGCGCAACTGCTGCTGTGCCTGCTGAGACTGCTGGCGTGCCTGCTCCAGCTGCTGGAGGAGCTGCCGGTGTCGAGTTTCTATCTCGCGCGCACTGGGTGGTCGCCAGAGGAGTGCAACAATCAGTGCGACGCCGCCCAACCCGATGATTGCACCGCCCAGCAACCCGTTTACTGGGATGAGCGAGATGCCCGTCAGGATTAGCGCAACGCTTAGGATGCCCAGCCCCGTTCGTACTCGCTGGCGCGTGGTGAGCCGTTCGCGATGTGAAGTCAGGTCATGCAGCTGTTTTTGCAACGCCTGCTCCTCTTGCCGAGCCACTTCGCAACGCTGGTGCAGCCATGTTCGGAGCTGGTCAGGCGAGCCGACATGGGGCGATTCGCCCTGAAGCCGCTGCATCTCGCGCTCGATTCGTTCGAGGGTTTCCAGCACGCGCTGCAGGCGTTCGGCTTCTGCACGGGCTTGCTCCAGCTCCTTTTGCAGTGCGGTTAGCGAACGCCAGCGCTCCAGCGCGCTCTGAAGGTCTGCTGCCTCGCACTGGTATTGCTCGATCTGCTCTATGAGGGCATAAAGTTGCTGGCGGTAGGCTTGCTGGCGAGTGTGGGCTTCCTGAGCTTGCTGGAGTTGTTTTGCCAGCGTCTGGCGCTGCTGCCCAATCGCTTCATGCTGCCCCTTGAGGCTGCGCACTTGCTCCTGAATCTGTTTCAGGATGCGTTCTAAATCGGTCATGAGGGCGTTCTCGCGCAGCTGTTGTTGCAGTGCGGTGAGGCTCTTTTTGTCGGCGGCGATGGCATCCAATTCGCGTTGGCGGATGCAAGCGGTAGCGAGGTACACCTCCCGTGGGATGCCCCACATCTGTTCCCAGCGCTGCAGCGCCTCTTTGCCCACCCAACAGGCAGCCTCCTCACCTGTAGAGGCAAGCGGCTCGATCTCCACGCGGCACTCGGAGCGCTGCGACGGCTCATCGGGCACATAGCGCTTGGTAAGGCGGAGCAGAGTATCACCCTTGCGCAGTTCCAGCTCCAGCGCCCAGCCGCTTGGATGCCCCCAGTGGATGCGCTCACGCAACGCCTGCGCCGTGCTGAACGGGTTCAGATAGAGCGCGTCCAGCAGCGCGTTCAGCAGCGTGCTTTTGCCCGATTCGTTGGGACCGAGAATGATGTTCAGCCCTTCGCGAAAGGCGCAATCAAACTCGCGGAAGCGTCGATAGCCCTGCAGATGCAGGCGCTGAAAGTGTATCATAGCCGCCCTCCCCGCAGCAGGTAAAGTCCCAGCTGGAGCGCGTCGTCCAGCAATTCTACAGACTGGGGTGCTTGCACCTTGCGTTCGGCGACCACCGAGGCAAAGACCTGCTCAAACGGGTTGCCGGGTTGCAAAGTGCCCACCTGAAAGGCAGGAATGACGCGCAGCCAGAGGCAGAAAGGTTGCAATCGCTGCCGGATTTCGAACGGATCCAGCAGTTCGTCGCCGTTCCAGCGTCCTTCCAAGCGCACCTGCGCCACCGTTTCAGGGGTCAACCGCTCGCGAATCGCCTCAACCAGCTGCTGGCTGCTCTCAAAACGGGTGAGGTCGAGAGTAATTACTTCGCCGTCGGCGGGGTAGCGGGCAGAGCCGACGGGGATCTGTTGCGCACGCGCGGGCTGATTCGGCTCCAGCTCCACAAGGAGCGTGCAGCCAGGCAGCTGCTGGTCAGGCATGACCATTTCGGGCGCGCCACTGTACCAGCAGGTGGTGCTACTCTGCGAGAAGTCGCGCGGCGAGTGCCAGTCGCCCAGCGCGATATAGTCCAGCTGGCTGGCACGCACCATCTCGGGGGTGATGTCACCTGGTCTATCGGGGGTCGGCATCGAGCCGTGCAGCAGCGCGATTTGATGGGGGGCGTCGTTCGGCTCGCGTCGGAGTAGGTGCTTCCACTCGTGGGCTGTGCCTGCAGGGCAGGCAACAAGGCTCAGCTCCAGTGCGGGTAGCGTGTGTCGCTTGGCATTGGGCAAAAAGTGCAGATTAGAGGGCAGCGTGCGCCCTGAGAAAGGGTGATGTTCCGCTGGGTCATGGTTGCCCGGAATCACCACTACAGGCAAGCGCATCGCACTCAACCGATCCAGGGCGGCATCCACCCAGTGGCGAGCCACGCGCGGCGAGTCAAACAGGTCGCCCGCAATCAGAATGGCGTGGCACTGATGCTGGTGAGCCGTTTCGAGGGCTTTTTCGAAGGTGCGCAGCAGGCGTTGCTGATGTTCGCGGGCGCGTTCACCCAGATAGCTGAACGCCCGCCCCAGATGCACATCCGCCATGTGCAACAGCCGAATTGCCATCCGTGCAACCCGCTTTCAGCCGTCGCCCGCATTATACCCCTGCGGGGCGAACCTTCTCGCTTTGCGCATGATAGTTTAGCCCTCTGAGGGTATAGCCGCTGGCTTCTGGCGTGCCGGTGCGCGGTCAAAAAAGGCGAAGGCGTCCCCCATCGCCTCCCGCACAATCATCAGGTGGTCGCAGCCCTCGTACTTCTTGTACTCCAGCACCTTCAGATTCATCGCCTGAAGGCGACGATAGGCGTTTTCGACGTTGTTTTTGAGCATGGCAAGTTCCTGTTCGCCGACGGTGAGCAGGATCGGGAGGTCGGTGGGCACTTGGGTGGGCTGTCCTGCGCCTGCGAAAATCGCAACGGCGCGGAACTTATCGGGAAACTGCGCAATCGCCGCGAAGCTGTGCGCACCTCCCATCGAGTGCCCCATCAGATAGATGCGCTCCGAATCGATAGGGAGCAGCTTCTGGGCAGCTTCGAGGGCGCCGCCAATATGCGCCAAGCCCATCTCTGCGCGTGGGGCGATGACCGCCCAGCCCCGTTTTTCCGCCTCCTTCAGCACGATGCCCAGTCCATAGCCATCAAAAAAGAGGTGCTCATTACCCCCTGCACCGTGGAGGGCAACCACCAGCGGGATGGGACGGTTCGCAGCGAACTGCGGGGGCACAAACAGTCGAAAGACAACTCGGCGTTCCCGATAGGGGATTGCCATCCAGTAATCGCCTGGTGCGGGTTGCCATCCCGGCTTGCCCTCCTTGCGACGGGCAACCACCTGCTCGGCAAACCTCAGGAGGCGCAGGAGAGGATAAAAAGTTTCCGGGTGCACCCCCTGCTGGGCGTTGTGCAGTACCTCCAGCGCGTTCTGGACAGTGGCTTGTTCAAGAGGGTCGAAATCGTTCGAGGCTTTTGTTGCCTGGTCTAACGCGGCTAATCGCGCGGCGAGATTGGCAATCACGCTCACGGGTTGCCGCCACTGGCGCACGACCTGCTTGTCCAGCCTGATTTCGAAATGCACTTCGTAATCCCCTTCAGGGACGCGGGCAAGCAGCGTCGCCGTTGCGCCAGCGCCTGGGTTCTCCAGCGTGCCTTCGCTGATGGTGCGCTTCATACCCGAATCGATCACTTTCCAGCGCAGCTGAAGGGGTGTGTCGGGTTTGGTGGCTTCATAGTAGGCGAACAGCTCAATTTGCGGGGTGAGTTCACCCCTATCTAACGCTTCTTTGTCCACGACGCGCGGCAGGCGCACACCGATCGAACCCGCGTAGAGCTTTTCAGGTGTGGGCGGGGTTTCCGATTCAAGCATGAGGCAGGCGAGCGTCAGATTTTGTGCCAGGCTACTGAAGCGTCCCGCGAAAAAGGCGACGAGGGCTTCCGAGAGTGGGCGCGTGGCACGCTGGCGCGCGGGCAGCGAGTGGCGATGGGCTTCCCAGCAGGTTTCCATCTCGATGAGCTTTATTGCCAGGTCTGCCCGTGTGAGTTGGGATGCGCCTGGGGTAAAAAGGCACGCGATTAGCCCGAGTGCAAACAGGGTTCGCATGGCAACAGGGTTCAGTGTGTAAGGACATGTTTCTGCTATGCAGGCGAGGGGCAACGGCGCACTGCCGTCGCCCCTGTGTGTTTTAAGGTTGAATCTCGCGTCGGCGTAGAAAGGCGGGGAGTTCGTAGTCCTCTGGGATGGGTTTGCGTTCGGGATTCGTGCTGGTGGGCGGAGTCACGATGGGTGGCGTGGCGGGACGGGCAGGCGTTCGTCCAACAGGGGGCAGAAGGATAGCCGCGTTCGGCTCCTCCTTACGCTCCATCTGCACCACCGCCTTCTCCTGAGGAGTTTCAGGGAAGCCCGTCACCAACAGGGTGACATAGACCACATCGTTGCTGGTCTCGTCGACGACCCAGCCCCAGCAGATGTTGGCGTCTTCGCGGTCGGCATGCTCATAGAGCAGGCTCATCGCCTCCTCGATCTCGTGCATGCGCACATCGGGTGGCGTGGTAATGTTCACCAGGATACGCGTTGCTCCATCGATAGAAGTTTCAAGGAGTTTGCTTGTCATCGCGTGTTGCATGGCTTGGAGGGTGCGGTTTTCGCCCGTGCCTTTGCCCAGTCCCATCATCGCGGTGCCAGCGTCTTTGAAGATGGTGCGCACATCGGCGAAATCCACATTGATGATGCCAGGTCGTTGGATAATGTCAGAGATGCCCTGCACCCCGCTACGCAACACATCGTCGGCGAGGCGGAAGGCTTCTGACATCGTGGTGGTGCGGTCGGAAATATCGACGAGGCGGCTATTGTGGATGACAATCATGGCGTCAACAAACTGGCGGAGCTGTTCCGCACCTGCATCAGCGACTTTGGCGCGGCGGGGTCCTTCGAAGCGGAAGGGTTTGGTGACCACCGCGATGGTCAGCGCGTTGAGGTCGCGTGCAATCTCGGCGATAATCGGCGCAGCGCCTGTGCCAGTGCCGCCGCCCAGCCCGGCGGTGATAAAGACCAGATCGGCGCCCTCCAAGATATGGTAGATTTCGTCGCGGCTCTCTTCTGCGGCTTTGCGTCCCACTTCGGGGTTGCCGCCTGCACCCAGCCCGCGCGTGACGCCCGGACCGAGTTGTAGCTTGTAGGGAGCTCGCGAAAGGTTGAGGACCTGCGCGTCGGTATTCATAGCGATGAACTCCACGCCCTGTACACCTACCTCGATCATGCGGTTGACGGCGTTGCCGCCGCCGCCACCGACACCCACGACCTTGATGCAGGCATGTTTCACTTGCATCTCTTCGCCCCCTGCTCGGCTCGTTTTCGTGCTATCCTTTGCCATGGCTGTACTCCTTTTGGTTGAGTGTGTGGCGCCTTGATTGTCAGCGCCCGATGCTACCGTCGTTTGAACATGCGTTTGAACCGTTGGGTCAGGCGTTTCCACAGGCGCAGAGGTAGCCCCTCCTCGGGGTGGAGCATCCGTTCCTGCGCGCCAATCAGCAGCAAGCCGACGGCGGTGGCGAAGGCAGGTTGCTGGATGCTCTGCGCCATGCCGGACTCGCCCTCACCAGCGTCGTGGGGATGGAGAGTGGGGATGCCGATGCGCACAGGCAGTGCGCCGAACACCTGCCGTCCCAGCTCGGCAGTGCAAGGCAGGCAGGCACCACCGCCGGTCAGCACTACACCTGCCGCCAATCGGTCCGCCAGCCCCGATCGCTGAATCTCGGCGTAAGCCAGCTCGAAAATCTCGCGCATCCGCTCCTCAATCACTTCGGTCAAGATTCGGCGCGGGACACGCCGCTGCTGCAGTGTCCCCATCTCCAGATAGGTCACCAGCTCGTCATCGGGCACGCGCTCGGCGAGGGCACAGCCGTACTCCCGCTTGACCCGTTCCGCCTCCTCAGGCGAGGCGATGCGAAACATTAAGTATACATCACGCGACACATGGTTGCCCCCCAGCGGCACCACGGTGGTCATGGCTAAGCTGCCCTCGATGAAGAGGGCGACATCGGTCGTACCGCCGCCGATATCGAGCAGGGCGACACCCACTTCACGCTCCTCCGAGCTAAGCACCGCTTGCCCAGAGGCATACGGTTCCAGCACGAGTGTTTGCGGTTGTAGCCCTGCCCGCTCGACGCATCGTCGAATGTTCTGCAAAAAGGTCACTCCTCCTGTCACCAGCAGCGCTTCGGCTTGCAGATGAGTCGCGCTCATGCCCACTGGATTGACAATCCCGCGCTGACCGTCCACGATGTAGTGGCGGATAAGCAAATGCAGCAGCTCGCGGTCGGGAGGCAGGGCAACCTGCTGGATCTGGAAGCGGAGCCGCTCCAGATCCTGCTCGGTGATCTCCCGATCGGGGTTGGTGATGGCGATCTCGGCACGACGCTGAATGGTCTCGATGTGGGCACCAGTCACGCCCACAAGCGCTGCCGTGACAGGGGTATCCGCCATGGACTGGGCATCGTGCACCGCTTGCTCGATGGCCGCAACGGTCTGATCTAAATCGATGACCATCCCTTGGCGCAGCCCGCGGCAGGGGGCGACACCGTAGCCCAGAATCCGCAGGCTACCTTCATGCGTCAACTGCCCAATCAGGCAGCAGACCTTCGTCGTACCGATATCGAGCGCAACAATCGGGTTCATCCGCGTGTCCTTCTCAGCGACCACTGATTGAGATAGTAGCGGCGGATAATGGATAAGTTCAGGAACATGCGTCCGCCAAGCGTCACGACCGCTGCGAGGAACAGGTCCACGCCCATACGGTCGCCCAAATAAGCCAGCAGCGAGGCGAGCAGGGCGTTCACGATGAAGCCTGAGACGAACACATCGGGATGGAATCGCCCCTCCAGCGCGGCGCGCCAGCCGCCAAACGCCGTGTCCAGCCCCGCCAGTGCCGCCAGCGAAAGATACGACGCCCACTCTGCTGGAATCGGGATGTCCAGCAGCAAGTAGGCTATCAACAGCCCCAGCAAAAGCCCCAGCAAACCGATGGCAATCACTTTGCAACCTCCTCAGAAGGGACCGGTTTGGCAAAACGGAACTGGGTGGAACCCGTGTAAGCGGGGATGCGCACCTTCTCTTTGGCGTGCATCTCCACCATTTTGGGGTCCGCTTCGATAATGTCCGATAGCACGCCACCGGGTGTCTTTAGAGCGCCCAGCAGTGTGTTCGGGTCCCCGATCGCGTGAATCACAAAGGGAGACGCCATTTTGATATCGTTCACATAAATCACGGGTCCCGTGCAGCGGATGGCGCTGGTGGCGACCAGTCGCTGCCCGTTGATGGCGATGGCTTCTGCCCCTGCTTGGCGCAGCTCATTCACCACGCGCAGCAGGTCATAGTCGTGAATGATGTAAAGGTCGACCAGCAGGGATTCGGTGGAGCCGGGCGGTGGGCGCCGCTCGCTATCGCGCAGGATTAGCTCAATGCCAGGTCCCTCCACCTCGATTAGCCCAGCGAGCATCTTTGCGGCTTGCAGGCTCTCGTTCAGCACCTTCGCTTGCTCGGTGCCACTGGCAAGCGCGTTTTCCAGCTCGGTCATTCTCTGGCGCTGTTCTCGGATTTCGGCTTCCAGCGTCTGCACGGTGCGCTTCTCCTGCAGATAGGCGCGCGCCAGTTCAGGCAGGCGCGTGCTGGGCAGTTCAATCGTATGCAGGCGGAACTGCGCCTTGAGCGCGATGCCTAACAACGCGCCTACAACCAGCCAGATAGCAAAGAAGATGAACCGCTGCATGCGTCGAGTTTCGGGTGTCATCGCTCTTGGTTCCTATCAGGCAAATGAGACATTTGCACCTGAGGGGACGCGCTGCTCTGGCTTTGTCCCCCTTGCGCCTTCGAAAGCGGTTTGACTGCCGGGTAGGCAGGGCTTTTCAGGTCGATATATTCCCACTGGGCGATTTGCGTAGGCGGGCAGTGTCGCAGCAACTGTATGACCTGCGCCTGCTGCTGATAGTGCGCCGCATCGCCTAATCGGAACTGCATCGGTGCGCCTCCCTCCGCCTTACAGGTAAGGCTTAGTTCACCATCAGGCTCAATATGAATTGACTGCACCGATGGGGTAGGTTGGGCATCCTGATAAAGGGTTTGCAGTAGTTGGAATGCCCGCCAGAGCGGTGATCCATGGTGCAGCGCTCCCTCAGATGGCAGGTCTGCTCCCCCTGATAGGTAAATCACCCCACCGGGCACGCTTTTGGGAGGATTCGGTGGCTGAAAGGCGATTCCTGCCCTGTCGATGAAGATTCGGCGGTCGGGATCAGCGCGCACTTCGACGAAAGCTTCGCGTGGCTGGAGGATGATGTGCAGCCGAGAAGGGAGGTGCGGACGGACTTGAGCCTGAGCCACCCAAGGGAGGTGTTGCAACTCGCGCTCCAACGCCTGTGCCCCAAGCCACACGCTGTAAGGCTGCCGCTGCCAAAGCGCACGCAGCCGCGCCTCAATTTCAGACTGGGCTGCAGGGGGCACATGATGAACGATCAGCACCTGGGGCTGCATGCGCGGAGAAGCCCACACGCTTAGCACAAGCAGCACCCCAACGAGCAGCCAGAGGCTGTTTTCGATAAGCGTGCGGTGTGCTGTTAGCCACGAACGACGGCGAACCGTTCGGATGGGGCGGACATGCCGAACAGGCTCGATAATCAGCCCCCGCGACGCGCTCCGATGGGGGATACGCTGCGCTCGCTTCATTGCCAACCCTCCAGTGCATCCTCGATAAGGCGCGTGATGAGCTGGGGAAAGGGAATGCCCGCTGCTTCGGCACTGCGCGGCAACAGGGAGGTGGGTGTCAGCCCCGGCACGGTGTTCACCTCCAAGATAAAGGGGGTCAAATCGCGCAGGATGATATCCACACGGCTCATGCTACGGCAGCCCAGCGCGAGGTGCGCCTGCAGCGCCGTCGCCTTCAGCAACTCCAGCACCTCCTCAGGCAAGCGGGCAGGCACAATCTCCTCGGTCAAGCCCGGTGTGTATTTCGCTTGGAAGCCGTAGAAGCCCGTGCGCGGCACGATCTCCACTGGTGGAAGCGCTTGGGGAGTGCGCGTGCCGATTACAGGCACGGAGACCTCGATCCCCTCGATGAGTTCCTCGATCAGGGCACGCTCGTCGTAGGCGAAGGCTTTGCGCAGCGCACGCGGCAACTGTTCCCATTCCCACACGCGCGTGGTGCCCAGCGTGGAGCCACCCTCGTTCGGCTTCACAATCAGCGGCAGCTTCAGGTTAGACAAACCGGGGATCTCGGACAGGTCAGCTACCTCCGAGAGGTCGGACTGGCGCACCAGCACGCCGGGTGGCACTGTCAGCCCTGCCGATTGCAGCACGATTTTGGCAGCGTGTTTGTTCATAGCGAGCGCGCTGGGCAGGATGCCTGACCCCGTGTAGGGGATGCCCAGCATCTCCAGCAAGCCCTGAATCGCGCCATCCTCGCCATGTCGCCCATGCAGCGCGATAAAGGCGAGATCGGGGCGTTCGTTTTGCAAAAGATCCAGCAAGCCCCAGACCCCCTCTTTGCCCTTCAGTTGGGCAGGGTCAATGGGGATACCGATGAATCGTTCAGGGTCTAATGCCTGCAGCACGCGCATGCCCGACAGAAGCGACACATCCCGTTCGGGGGAATCGCCGCCCATCAGCACGGCGATGCGCAGGCGGCGCACCTGCCCACGCGCCTCCAGCAGGCGCAACAGCGGCGCGGCGATCTTGTCGATATCACCCGCGCCCATCGTGACCACCACATCACTGGGCACGAGGTGGGGCAGCAGGCGATGGGGAATCTGCTCCTTGATGGGCACATAGAGCGTGGGCGGCTGATCGTTCTCCAGCAAGCCGTCGGCAATCAGCGACGCGCTCACGCCAGGTATCGGCTTCTCCCGCGCCGGGTAGATGTCGGTAATGACCACCATGTCCGCCGCGCTCAGGCTGTGGATCAGCCCTTTGAGCTGATCGCGCGTGCGGCTATACAGATGGGGCTGGTAGATCACCACAAGACGGCGGTTTGGGAAGCGCTGGCGCAGGGCGGCGAGCGTGGCTTCGATCTCGACAGGATGATGGGCATAGTCGTCCACTAAGGTGATGCCCGCCGCCTCACCGACCAGCTCCAGTCGGCGTCGTACCCCGTGAAAGCGTGCCAAGGCTCGCTGCTGCGTGTCTATGGGAATACCGAGCAGCTGTCCTACAGCGATTGCTGCCAGCGCGTTCTGCACATTATGGTCGCCGGGCAGAGGGAGATGGAAGCGTGCGCCCTGCGCGGTGTGCCACTCACTTCCTATCAGTTCAAACTCTGTGCCGTCGGGGGTGCGCGCTAAGATGGCGGCACGCAGGTCGTTGCTCTCGCCGAAACCGTAGAGCAGGGGCGGGCGTTCGTGTGCGCCGCGCGCATGGAGCAGTCGGCACATCTCCTGCACGCCCCGATTGTCCCCGCCACACACCCTGTGCCCCCCAGGGCGGACACGCTGGCAAAAGTGAGCGAAGCTGGCTTGCAACCGCTCGAAGGTCTGATGGAAATCGAGATGATCGGGGTCGATATTGGTGACCACAGCGATTTCTGGCTCCAGATCCAGAAACGATTCGTAGGCTTCGCACGCTTCCACCACCGCCCATTCGCCCTTGCCCAGTCGGATGTTGCCCTCCCACGGGGGCTGGGCGTGCGCGAGGTCGCCCCCAAGCAGCACGCGCGGATCATAACCCGCTTCCTCCAAGATGGTGGCGATCATTGCGGTGGTGGTTGTTTTGCCATGCGTGCCGCTGACGGCAATCACCCGATAGGGTTTCAGCAGCCAGCCCAACAGTTGGGAGCGGCGCCAGATGGGCAGTTGGCGGCGCATCGCTTCGATCACTTCGGGGTTGTCAGGGTGGATGGCGTCGGAGACGACTATCCATGTGGGATCGCCCATCTGGGCGGGGTCGTGGGGCGTGTAGGCGCGGATGCCACGCGCTCGCAGTGCATCCAGCACGGGCGACTCCACCAGGTCGGAGCCGCTCACCATAGCGCCCCGCTCTGCCAGCCAGCGCGCCAGCGCCGACATGCCCGCGCCACCGATCCCAATTAGGTGGAACCGATCCCGCAGGCTGGGTTCACGCCCTACGGTCAGAGGGATACCTGTCGGGGATTGCATCGCCATGCCTCCTTGCCCGTTGCAACACACCACTCGCTCTCGATCACTTGGACGACGCGCTCGGTAGCATCGGGAACCGCCCAGGCGCGTGCCTGCTGGCTCATCACCTGTCGCCTCTCTGGGTTATCGCGTAGCATCAGAAGTGCTTGCGCCAGTCGCTCAGGTGAGAGTTCAGCCTGACCGATCATCAGGGCGGCTCCCCGCGCCTCCATGACCTGACAATTATACCGCTGATGCCCCCCTGCCGCATAGGGGTAGGGGATTAGAAGGGCAGGGACGCCGTTGAGTGCCAGCTCGGTGATGGTGCCAGCGCCGCCCCGCGCCACCGCCACATCCGCCGCGCGATATGCCAGTCCCATTTGGGCAGCTTCCAGAAAGGGTAGGGGACGATAGTTGCCGTTCAGGGCGAGGCGTTGGGCTGTGGCGCGAACGGTCTCGTAGTGCGCTTCACCCGTTAGGTGCAGCCACTGAAGCTCGCCTGACGGGATATGCTGGACGGTGTTCAGCACCGTCTCGTTGAGTGCCTGCGCGCCCTGGCTCCCGCCCATCACCAGCACCGTGAAGCGATCGGGCAGAAGCCCTAATTCGGCGCGCGCCACCTCAGTGGGCACATCAGGGCGATAGATGCCTGTGCGCACGGGCAACCCTGTGCGGTGGGTCGGCACATGGCGCGGGAAGTACGCAGCCGCCTCCTCGAAGTTCAGGCAGATACGGCGGGCGAACCGCGCCAGCCAGCGATTGGCGCGACCGGGGAACGCATCGGGTTCCAGCAACACGATCGGCTTGCGCAGGGCACGCATCGCTAATGCCACAGGCAGCGCGGAGTAGCCCCCGGTGCAGAAAAGCAGTTCCGCTTCGAACGACAGCAGCACACGCTTCGCCTCGTGGTAGACGCGCCACAGATGCAGCAGGCGAGTCGCGCCGTTTAGGGCACGCCCGAAACGCGATGCCCGGGGGCGCAATCCGCTCATGTCGAGCAGACGAGCAGGGAAGGGCAGGGGAAGGCGCGCCTCCAGCCCGTGCTGTGCGCCCACATAAAGCACCTGCGCACTCTTATGCTGCAACGCCTCACCCACGCACAGGGCAGGGAACAGATGTCCGCCCGTGATCCCGCCCGCAATCGCGATTTTCATCGTGCCTCCCGTGCAATTGCCTGTGCAATCCCCAACGCCGCCATCAGACTCACAGTGGCTGAGCCACCCTCGCTGACAAACGGCAGGGGCAGCCCCACAGGTGGCAGTAAGCCAATCGCCATGCCCATATTCAGCAGTGCCTGCAGCCCGATCCAAAGTCCCAGTCCGCCCGCAAAGAGCCGTCCGAACCGAGTGGGGGCGCGCGTTGCCAGCACAAAGCACGCCCCAACCAGCCAGGCAAACAGCCCGATGCAGACCAAGCAGCCGACAAAGCCCGTCTCCTCCGCAATCGTGACAAAGATATAGTCATTCTCAGCAGCAGGTAAGTAGCGTTTTTCGCGCCCTTCACCAATTGCCAGGCGTGCCAACCCGCCGCTGCCCACTGCAATCTGCGCCCGGACAATCTGATAGCCGATATCGTGCTCGTTGCCCCACGGATCCAGCATCGCAAGGATGCGCTTCAGGCGATAGCCCACCTCGCCGTCTGCAGAAACACCGCCACGCAACGCAGGTAGCCCGATCAGCACAGCCGCCCCCAACACCGCGATGACCATCAGCAACGCGATGCTGGACAGGCGCGCCCCACCCAAAAAAGCCACACCAACCCCCAGCATGAAAAGCAGCACCATCGTGCCGAAGTCGGGTTGACGCTCGACGGCAAGCAACGCCGTCGCCCACAGAGCCACCAGCAGATAGTCGCCTTTCCGCCACGAGGCACCGGGCTTGCTGTAGAGCGCGGCGAAAAAGAGCAGCGTCGCCAGCTTGAACACCTCCGACGGCTGCATGCTGATTTGCCCCAGCAGCGGAAGGGGTAGCTCAATCCAGCGTACCGCCCCATTGCGCTCCACGCCTAACCCCGGCACCAGCCAGAGGGCAATCAGCACCAGACTGAACAGCACAAGCCAGAACCGCGCACTGGCTTGATAAAAGCGAACGGGGATCCACGCAAGCGCGAGCATCACACCGATGCCCAGCAGAACCCAGCATGCCTGCTGCAACACGGAGCGGAACGGCTCCAACGGAGAGCGGGGCGGTGCACTCAGCTTGATGTCGCCGATGCTCACGCTGGTAAGGAAAATCAGCCCAATCAGGCATAGCACCAGCGGAAGCCAGAGCAGAGTGCGGCGCGTGGCAAGTAGCGAGGGGCGAGAAGTGGGCAGCACAGGAGGCACGGTAGCGGGCGCAGTGGGCACAGCAGGCGCGGCAAGCCGTGGGGAACTCATCACACCCGCTTGCGCAAGGGAAGCGCCGCTTACTACCTTACCTATTCGTTTATATCCAACAGCTTTCATGGCTCCTCCTTGATGCCCTGCACACCTGCTTGCAATCCCTGCACCAGGGCGCGGAACCGCTCCCCACGCGCGATAAAGTTGTCGAACTGATCGAAACTGGCGCAGCCCGGCGCAAGGATCACTGTCTCGCCTGGCTGTGCCTCGGCAGCCGCCTGCTCCACAGCCCGCTCCAGCGTCTCCACATAGCGCCACGCAGTGTAGCCCTTCGCGTGGAGGCGCGCACCAATCCGCTCCCCATCACGCCCGATCAGCAGCGCGGCGCGGCAATAGCTCCGAATCGCGTCCACCAAGTCATCTATTGAGTCGTTTTTGTCCACGCCCCCAGCAATCACGATGCAGGGTTTGGGCGCAACGCGCAGCGAGTGCGCCAGCGCCGCCGCGTTTGTACACATCGAGTTGTTGATGAAGCGAACGCCGTTAATCTCCGCCACCAATTCCATCCGATGGGGCACGCCGCGAAAGGTTGCCAGCCCTTCGCGTATCGCCTCCTCAGGGCAGTCCAGCAGGCGGGCGACCTGAACGGCAATCTGGGCAGCGAGGGGCGCATAGCGGAGAATGAAGGGCAAAGGCTCGCCCACCAGTAAGGACAGGTCAGGCAGCTCCAGCAGGAGATGCCCTGAACGCTCCACATGCTGCAGACCGGGACACCCGTCTGCACGGAGCCATGCCAGCAGCTGTTGAATGCCCGCGTCGGCTCCGTTTAGAACCGCCCAATCGGTGGGCTGTAGGTTGTGCAGCAGTCGCCCTTTCGCACGGGCGTAGGCTTCAAAAGAGCCGTGATAGTCCAGATGGTCGGGCGTGATGGTCGTGAGGACGGCAATATGCGGGCGAAACTGATGCGTATGCAGCAGCTGGAAGGAGCTGACCTCGGCGACAATCCATTCGTCAGGCTGGGCGGCAAGCGCGACGGCGGTGAGCGTCCGATCCTGCTCCGTGCCCGCGATATTTCCGCACAGATGCGCCCGCTTGCCCGCGTGCTGGAGCAGGTGATGGATGAGCGCCACGGTGGTCGTCTTGGCGTTTGTGCCCGTGACGGCAATAATCGGGGCACGCGCCAGGTGATAGCCCAGTTCGATCTCGCTCCAGACGGGCACGCCGCGCTCCTGTGCCTGGGCAAAAAGCGGGTGGTGCGGACGCAAGGCAGGGCTGACGATAATCAGCTCCAACCCTTCCCAATCGGGCAGGTCACGCCCTGCGACCAGCCGAAGCCCTTGCTGCACCAGTTCGCTTTGGATGGGGGACAGCTCGCGAAAGGCAGTGTCAGAGGCGTCGTAGAGGGCTACTTGGGCGCCCAGCGAGAGCAGGGCACGCGCAGCGTCCCAACCACTGCGCCCCGCGCCGATCACCGCCACGCGCTTGCCTCGCCAGTTCATCGCCACCCTCCAGAGAGCGTGGATGCGGTCAGCCCTGCCAGCGCGCCCACAAGCCAGAACCGCCCCACAATCGTGCCCTCATGCCAGCCGAGCAGCTCAAAGTGATGATGGATGGGCGTGGCGCGGAACAGGCGTCGCTTCAGCAGCTTGACCGCACTTAGCTGCACCACGACCGAGACGATTTCCACGGCGAACACCAACCCCACCAGCACAAACAGTGCCGCCAACCCGATTGATCCTACAGGGCTGGCGAGGCTAACCGATCCTGCCAGCATGATCTCGCGCCAGGTGATTAGCCCGAAAGTGGCGCCCAGCGCCATCGAGCCGGTGTCGCCCATGAACACGCGGGCAGGGTACAGGTTCCACCAGAGATAGCCCAGCGCGGCGCCACACCAGAGCATCGCACTGATTACGCTCAGCGCATCGCGACAGAGCAAAGCCAGTGTGCCGAAGGCAATCACGCTCAGCCCCGCTGCCAAGCCGTCCAGCCCATCGGTCAGGTTGAAAGCATTCACCCAGCCGACGACCCACACCAGCCCCACGCCCCACAGATAGGCGGGCGGGGCAGGGGATGGGGGCATCAGCTCCCCACGCAGCAGTTGAGGAGGTGCGCTCCCCAACGCATAAAGCGCGAGCGCCGCCGCTAAACCCTGCAACAGTAGCTTCGATTTCCACTCTAAGCCGCGTCGCCCCAGCCACCGACGCACCAGGTAGTCATCCACGAAGCCCAGCAGGGCAAAAAGCAGGGCACAGGCGAACAGGATCAGCCCGCCGAACCCCATCACAACGCTCGCTTGCCCGAAGAAGAGCGGAAGCCCCACCAGATGGGCAATCAAGCCCACCGCCACAGCGAGCAGCATAATAACCCCGCCCATCGTGGGCGTGCCCTCCTTCGCCCGATGGGTCTCAGGCGCGTATTCATAGATGGTCTGGCGAATGTTGAGCCTCGCCAGCATCCCAATCATCGGTTTGCCGATCAGCAATGCCACGCACGCGGGAACGAGTATCTCCATTACACCTTCACGCTCATGATGCGCTCCAGACCGAGGGCGCGGGAGCCTTTGAGCAACACCCAGTCGCCCTTTTGCACATTGCGCCAGAGCCACTCGCCAGCGCCCAGCGGACTGTCAAAATGCAGCACGCGCTGGGCAGGAAATCCGCCCTCCTTGGCGGCAGCCGCCGTCCATAGCACATCGGTTCCCACCAAAATCAGGTAATCCAGCGGCTGAGTAGCGAGCCAGCGCCCCAGCTGCCAGTGCAGTTGCATGCTGTAGGGTCCAAGTTCCTTCATATCGCCCAGCACGGCGATCCGTCGCTGTGCCGGCGCCTGATAGAGCAGCACCTGCAACGCTGCCCGCATCGAATCGGGATTCGCATTATAAGCATCATTAATCAGCATCCAGCCACCGGGCTGCGGTTGAATCGCCATCCGCATTTCAGGCAGCTGCACCTTTTCGAGGGCACGCGCTGCCTGATAGGGATCGACGCCCAACGCGACCGCCACCAGCAGCGCGGCGGTGGCGTTGAGCAGCAGGTGTTCGCCCAGATAGGGCAGGGTGAGTTCCACCTCCACTGTCTGGTCGGTTTGCAACCGAATCTTGCCCGTGGTGCTGTCGGGAGCGAGGTGCGTTTCTACGAGGCAGGCATCCGCATCGGGATGACGCCCGAAGGTGAGGGCAGGGCAGGGGGCTTGCTCACGCAGGAACTCATAGAAGCGGTCATCACGCGGCAGGATCGCCAGCCCATCGGGCGGGAGAGCTTTCAGCAGCTCGCTCTTGGCTTCCGCAATCGCTTGGCGGCTGCCCAGCAGCTCGATATGCGACCAGCCGATCTGGGTGATGACCCCTATCTGGGGACGGGCGATCTCGGCAAGATAAGCAATCTGCCCGCGCCCACGCATCGCCATCTCCTGCACCAGCACCCGATGGAACGGCTCCAGTCCAAAGATGGTCAGCGGCACGCCGATCTCTGTGTTGAAATTGCCAGGGCTGCTGTGGACGGCATTCGGAAATCCCGCTTCCAGCGCGGCAGCCACCATCGCGCGCGTGGTGGTCTTGCCCGTGCTGCCCGTGATGCCGATCACCTTCAGGTCAGGCATCTGCATGCGGTAGTAATGTGCCAGCGTGCCCAACGCCTGAACGGTGGAGGGAACACGCAGCAACGGGAAGCCTTCCGCGCCGATCGGCAGGTACTCCACGACCGCTGCGACAGCTCCCCTGGCGAACACCTCCTGCAGGTACTGATGCCCGTCAGTGCGCGCACCCCGCAGCGCAAAGAAGAGATCACCGGGCTGCACGGTCCGACTATCCGTGGTGACGCCTTGCACCCGCTCCTCACCTGTTAGCAGCAGGGGCAGCGGGACATGCAACGCTTCTGCAACCTCTCGCAGTGTTAGGGTTCTCATACTCGCTTCGCTCCCATCAGCTCCAGCACCGTTTCTCGATCGCTAAACGGAATGCGTGTGGTGCCAACGATCTGGTACTCCTCATGCCCCTTGCCCGCCAGTACAATCATCTCGCCGGGGATCGCTTCGTGCAACGCGAGGGCGATAGCGGTGCGCCGATCGGGTTCCACCGCGATCACCTTCGTGCGCGCCTCCATAGGAACCCCTTCCAAAATCTGCTGCAGGATGCGCTCAGGCGGCTCGGTACGCGGGTTATCCGAGGTGAGGAT
>JBCNVA010000076.1:0-4907 GCA_039630445.1 Armatimonadota bacterium | reverse complement strand
CCGCAGCCCAGCGATGGGCGTGTCCGTGCCACCTCCTATGACGGGCGTGTGGCTGTCGGGCAGACGATGCCGATAGGACGCTACAACATCTTTCCCGCTCGCTGGCGCGAAACCGAAAGCGGGTGGCAGCTGACCGACATCTTCTCGCTGGGCTGTCCGCTGGGTGGGATTGCGACGGGCGTCTCGGCAGATGGCGAGTGGGTCATCGGCTGGGCGTGCGAGAGCAGCACCTACTACACCCGCGCCTTTATCGCTCGCAGCGAGTCGGAGATAACTGTCCTGCCCGTGAACGCGCCGCACAACTCCTCGCAGGCGTGGGGCATCAGCACGAACGGCGATATTGTGGTTGGCTGGAGCTACATCACAGGTTCCGACCCTGCCATACCGCGCGCCTGCCGCTGGCGCAAAGTGGGCAATAGCTGGGTGCATGAGCTGCTGCCTGTGCTGCCTGACACGCGCGAGAGCTATGCCTATGCGGTTTCTGCCGACGGGCGAGTGATTGTGGGCTACGACCTCACCACAGCGCGCTACAACCGCGCGCTCATCTGGATCGATGGGCAGGTTCACATCATGCAGTCCCTCTACAGCGCGCTTATCCCACGAGGGTTTTACCTCTCGTACGCCTACGATGTGTCGGCGGACGGGCGTTATGTGGTGGGTGCGGCGCACAACGCGAACGCACGACGCTTCGAGATGTTCTGGCTCGATCGGGGTTGCCAGCTGTCGGGCGATGTGAACCGCGATGGGCGCATCGATGACGCCGACCTGCTGGAGGTGCTGTTCGCCTTCGGGCAGACGGGTTCCAACCTACCCGCCGATGTGAACCGCGACGGGCGCGTGGATGATGCCGACTTGCTGATTGTGCTTTTCAACTTTGGCAGGGCGTGCTGAAGGGATCGCCCCCCGCCTTGGGGTAGACGCAAAAAAGCGACCTCCTCCTGCGCCAGCAGTCCTGACAGGTTCCGACACGCCCCGCTCTCACACAGGAGCCTTCCGCCCTCGCGCAGGAACCTTCCGCCGTCATCCAGGAACCTTCCGCCGTCGCGCCGGACTATGTAGACCGCGACCACCAACCGATTGGCGACTGGAGCGATGTCGTCAGCGCCGTGGCGAAGCCATAAAAAAACAATCGCCCCCTGCGCGGCAGGGGGCGGTTTTCAAGAGGGATACTTGCGACGGTTAGGCGCGTCGGCGGCGCAGCGCGAGCAGACTGACCAGCCCGCTGCCAAGCGCGAGCATGCTGGCAGGTTCAGGCACGACTTCGAAGTTGTAGGTGGTATACTGCCCGTTGAAGCCAAAGCGGATGTTATCTACCGCGCCGGTGAAGACATGGGGCGGTCCACTTCCGAACCAGCCTGAGCCAACACCCGCGTTCACCGACACGATGTACAGCGTCGCGCCCGCGGCGTTGGCAGTGGCAATCCACTCGGGGATAGTCTTAAGCACCTGATTGATGTCGTCATTTGGGTCGCCGAAGCCCAGCTGAGCGGTTGCCCAGAGTTTGTAGTTGTTGGCGATGATATCGTCAGCAACCCACTGATCGGTCGGCACAGGAACCGTGCCCTGATTGTAGGCGCGCTCAAAGATGAGGTAGCCCACTGCGGTGGTGTTGTCGCTGTTCACGCGCACGATACCGAGACGCAGCACCGGATGGAGCCAGCTGTTCACCGTCGAGCTGCTGTCGCGGTACCACTCGTAACTCAGGTGGGTTAGCTGCTGCAGCGTGCCCATAATGGAGTTTGGATTTATAGGGTTGGGCAAAAAGTTGCCGCCGACATTTAGAGGGTCTACGAAGTACTCGATGTCTGCCTTGGCGGCGCTTGACGGTGTGCGGAAGTAGACCGAGCCGTTGCCACTGCGTGGGTAGTTGGTGCGGATACCGACTTGACCGCTACCGCGCGTGTTGTTATAGCGCCAGTTCGGATGCCCAAAGTTGTAGCCTAAATTGACATTTGTCGGGTTCGTGAACAGATCGCCTGGCGGGTTGTTCTGTGAGTAGACCGTCACGGTAGCCTGTGCGAACAGTGTCGCGCTAACGACCGCTAATCCAAGCGTAACTCCCAGTCTCATCATGTGATGCATCCTACAACCTCCTTCTATGTAGTCTTCTAACGGCACCTGCTTTTGCCGTCATATATATAGACTCGACAAGCGTGTGAAACCGGACAGGCAAGCAACCCATTTTGTGCCAAATGGGGACTTTTTTCCAAAAACTGGGTTCTTACAGAGGCAAAACTGGTAGGACTGCGGGCAAGGAGAGGCATAATCCCTCGCGGAGGTGGCGATGGCAAACCCGCTTTTTGCGGGAATGAACCCCTTAAAAGCAAAAAGCCCCACCCATCGTGAATGGGGCTTTTTTCAGTTTGCAAGGGGCTACTGCGAATTACAGCACATGATCGTCGCTTGGGTCGTTCGCCGTGCCGTTGTTGCCGATGCTGCAGGTCGGGTTGGTGCTCATGTTGCCGATGGTGTAGGTTCCACCCGAGGGGCAGGTCGGCCAGTTTTGGATGAAGTTCGGTGAAAGGTCAGTCTGCTCAGGTGTAGCGGTTGGTCCCTGATTGTTTGCCATCGCCCACTGTTCCTTCGCAGCCTGGATCTGGCGCAGGTTCGATCGGCAGGCGTTGGCGCGCGAACGCTCGCGTGCCCGCATAAAGTTCGGCACGGCGATCGCAAGTAGGATGCCGATAATCAGCACCACAATCATAATCTCAACAAGGGTGAAGCCCCGCTCACGGCGTCGGTTCATCAGCTTGCGCATCATAAGTGTATCCCTCCATCCTCCTTATTTTAGGTTGGTAGGGGAGAAAACCAGATTCGTCTGGGCGGCGGTCGTGCTGCGGTCTCTCCCCCACACTGGAGGGGTTATTCCATATTCGGCTCGCTTAATTCACCTGTCAAGAGTGCGGTTTTTCTCCCTTTTTGCCCGCTTAGCGAGCCGGCAACTCCTTGGGGAACGCGCTCGCGCCCGGCTGATGCCAGCGGTTCCCCTGCCCCGACATATCCCATAACAGATCGGCAGGTTGCACGCCGAACCGCGCCAGACGCGGGTCAGGGTCTTTGCCGTTGTCGCGTAGCACATTCCGATGGATGTAGTTGCCGTCCGGAAACGGCTCCACATCGAAGCGCGTGTCACGCGGGAACAGGTTCAGTAGGCTCACCACCGCAATCCCAACCGTGCCGTTGCCGACCACCTCGTTCTCGTACACCTCGGTGCGGTCTGCCGCCAAAATCATGATGCCTGTGCCCTTCAGCACATTAGCGACAATCGCATTCGGGTCAGCGAAGTTGGGCGTGTTATTGTGATACACCCGATTGCGCCGCACAATCGTCATATCCTGCACTTTGGAGGGGTTGAAGGGCAACAGGAACACAAGGATCCCACCCGTGTTTTGATGCACATAGTTATCCTCCACAAGCGCGTTCACCGAGTTTTCGATCTCGATGCCGGTCACATTCTGGAAGGCTTCGTTCTGGCGCACGATGATATTGCGCGACTGCCCCACATAGATGCCCGCGTCGCGCACGCCCGACACCACGCATTTCTCCACCAGCACGCCGTCGCATTCAATTGGATAAACCCCATACAGCCCAGTGTTATGCACGCGCAGGTTGCGGAAGGTCACATTCCGCGCCTTATGCACCACGACACCGTTGCCCTAATGGTTGCGGATTTCAAGGTTCTGCACAGTGAAGTCGTTGCCCAAGGCAGCAATCGCATCGGGGAGGCGATTCTTGCCATCCAAAACAGGGCGCTTACCGTTTTGAACGATGCCCTCAATCGTCACACCGTGATGGATGACCAGCACATTTTCGTGGTAGACGCCGGGGTAGAGACGCACGATGCCGTTGCGCCCTACGCGGTCAACCGCTTCCTGAATGCTCTCGCCCGGGCGCACCTCCACGATACGACGAACAGCTGCTCGCCTGTCTGCGTTGTTGGACCCTGTGGCGCGGTGCGGGGCGCTCTGGATTTTCAGGCGGGTTGGGGGCAGCGGCTTCATGCGCGGCACCACCGGCAGTCCCGATGGCACACGCTCGGGGATGGCGGGTTTCGTGCTCTCGTCGGTCAGCGCAAGCAGGAAGGCGATCAGGTCGGCTTTCTCCTGCGGGGTCAGTGTGAACTTACGAATCTTGTCATCCTGCAGGGGCACATTCAATCCCATCCCGCGTCCGCCACCGTTGGCGTAGAAGTCCAGCACCTCCTCCAGCGTCTGGAAAACGCCATTATGCATATAGGGGGCGGTAAGGGCGATATTGCGCAGGGTGGGGATTTTGAACGCGCCGTTGGGTCCGCCACCGCGTCCCGGCTCCGCGCCCGGTTTTTGCACATCGGGCGGACCATTGGGCGGATTCGGCACACCGATCACCTTGAAATCGCGATTGGCGAAGGTGGGCAGCCCGTGACACTCGTTGCAGCGCGTCTTGGGCGAAAGAAAGAGTTTCAGCCCGCGCTTCTCCTGCGGGGTGAGCGCGCTCCCGTCGCCCGCGGCGTAGCGGTCAAAACGCGAGTTGAAACTGACCAGCGTGCGCTCGAACGCCGCGATGGCTTTCGCGATATTCCCAAAGGTGATGGACGAGCCGTTCTCACCGCCGAACGCGCGGTCGAACAGGCGCCGATATTCGGGAATCGCTTTCAATTCACGCACCAGCTCGTCGGGATCGGCGTTCACCTCCTCGGGCGTGGTAATGACCATTCGCGCCTGCTCCTCCAGGTCGGCGGCGCGTCCATCCCAGAACTGGCGGTGATTATAGAGCGCGTTCCAGAGGGTGGGTGCGCCCCGCGTCAGCTCGATACCGCCACGACGCTGTATGCCCGCGCCATGCGCGCCCTTGCCCCGCGAGCGGGGCAAGCCATCCGAAAAACCCAAATCGGGGTGATGGCAATGCGCGCACGACATCGTGTTGTC
>JBCNVA010000075.1:0-9631 GCA_039630445.1 Armatimonadota bacterium | reverse complement strand
CGAAGTGCAGCGCTACCCCATCCAGCTGGAGTGGGTCATCAATCAGCACTTCGAGATTCACCACTATCAGCCGCTGCTGTTCATTGTCGACTCGTTTGACCACCTGTTCGAGCTGGTGGACAGGCTGGAGCGCTGGATGCTGGAGGGCAAGCTGAACAATGTGGCGCCCGGCGAGCCTACGATGAGCGAGGAGGATATCAAGAGCTTCCTGGAGGCATCGCTGGATTAGAGTGACTGCCAGACCGCCTCATACAGCAGGGCAAGTGGCTGGGGCATAGGAACGGTCGGCATCTCGCCTGTAAGCGGGCTTAGGTCGGCTTGCCAGCCTGCCAGTTGGCGGCGCACATACTCGTGATAGAGTGCGAGCGCAGCCTGGTGAAGCGGCTCGCCTGTCATTCGCGCCCGTACGAACGCCGAATCGAGCAGATAGAGCGCGATTAGCGCATCCGCAAGCGGTTCCACCAGCGACTGGGGTAACTCCTGCACCCCTTCCAGCGCAACAAGCGACTTGCCCGTGAGGTGGCGCAGCGCGGCGAGAGTTGCCTCCACTGCTTCTGGTGGGCGAGACTCTGCCGAGCCGAGATTCCTCGCTTCGCTCGGAATGACACCTTTGCCGACTGTCACCCCGGACGTGCCAACCGTCACTCCGGATGTGCCAACCGTCACCCCGAACGAAGTGAGGGGTCTCAGATTCCCCGCTTCGCTCGGAATGACAGGTGATGTGGAGGGCAAGGCTTCTGTCGAACCGAGATGGGGGGGCGTCCATAGCCCGCGCCGACGCATATAGAGCAACCGCTCCACCAGGTTCAGGCGATTGATCTCGTTCGTGCCCTCATAGATGCGGTTCACTCGCGCATCGCGATAAAGCCGCGCGATGGGGTACTCTTCAGAGAAGCCGTAGCCCCCGTGAATCTGCAGCGCGTCATCGATGACCTGATCCAACATCTCAGTGGCAGCGACTTTAATCAGGGCGCATTCAGCAGCGAAGCTGGCTGCCGCATAGCGCCAGCGGCTTTGCGCCTCGCCCTCTGCAGGCGTGCTGAAGGTGGCTTCCAAATCGCCTGCCAATCGGTAAAGCGCGCTTTCGCACACATAGAGCAGAGTGCGTCCCCATGCCAGCTTGCGCCAGACCAGATCGAACGAAGCGATCGGTCGCCCGAACTGCTTGCGCTCGTGGGCATACTCATAGCCGATGCGCCATGCCTCCTTGCCCAAGCCCACTGCAGCGGCACCGATCTTGAACCGCCCCAGATTGAGCGTATAGAGGGCAACATATGCGCCTTGCCCCTCATCGCCCAAGCGATTGGCAGCGGGCACGGGCACTTCCTCCAGCACGAGACGGCAGGTGGAGGAACCGTGCAAGCCCAGCTTATGCTCCTCACGCTCCACCTGAAAGCCCGGTGCGCCACGCTCCACCAGAAAGGCGGTAAACCGCTTGCCATCCACCTTCGCGAAGGTCACAAACAGATCGGCAAAGCCCGCGTTGGTAATCCAGATTTTGCTACCTGTGAGGTAGTAGGTACCGCCCTCACGGCGGGCGCGCGTGCGTCCTGCCAGCGCGTCGGAGCCTGCCTCTGGCTCGGTAAGGGCATATGCTCCGATCAGTTCGCCCGTCGTTAGGCGCGGCAGGTAGCGTTCTGCTTGCTCGCGCGTGCCAAACAACAGAAGCGGCAGGCTACCCACACTGGTATGCACCGCGTGCGAGACCGCAAAGGAGGGCTGCAACGCTGTCTTTTCAGTGATGAGGGCGGAGGTGGTTTTGGGCAACCCCAAGCCGCCATACTCAGTGGGCACATCGATGCCCAGCAAGCCCAGCTGCGCCGCTTGCTCCAACAGCGTGCGCATCAGTTGCTTTTCGCCCGATTCGAGGCGTGGCACGAGCGGCATCACTTGCTCGCGCATAAATCGCTCGGTCGCCTCCGCCATCAGGCGATCTTCTGCCGTGAATTGCTCGGGTGTGAAAATCGTCTCAGGTGTCCCTTCTAAAAACGCGCCGCTGTGCGCCCGCTGCTGAACGGCTGTGTCCATCCCGAAAGGATTATACCAATTGGCAGAGCAGACGCTGTGATGTCGTTGGCAGGATGCCGACGAAACTACGATACTTGAAATCCCGATTGGTATTATAACCCAACTTGCTACCTGTCATTTTTGAGCAGGCGAGGTTCCTCGCTTCGCTCGGAATGACGAGGCTCCGCTCGGAATGACAGGGTGTTTTATGCGGCAGGGAACTTGTCATTCCGAGCCGAAAGCGAGGAATCTCAGATAGGTGGCAAGTTGGGCTATAATACTCTCTGGTGGAACCCGTTATAGAGCGGTATGTGCCGCGCTTTGCGGTGCTGAGCGGAGTGTCGGCGCTGATTGTGCTGATGGCGTGGCTGGGTATCCTGCTGCGCTATGTGGAGCGTCGGCAGCATCCGAACCCACTCAGCCAGAGCAGCGAAGGCTATCTCCAAGTGTGCCAATATCAGTTGGTGCCATGGCGTCCCTGGACGGAGGCAGCCTTAGCGGAGGCGGCGCGTCTGAATCGCCCTGTTGCCGTCGATGTAGGCGCCTTCTGGTCAGGGCACTGTGCACGACTGGGACGCGACCTCTATCACGATTCAGGCGTTGCAGACCTACTCAAGCGCGAATTTGTGCCGATCAAACTCGATAGAGACGCTACGCCCAAGCATGCTCGCACCATGCGCTTGGTCGCTGACGCGCTCGACCTGCCCACACGCGAGCCACTGATAGCCGTCTTTACGCCAGACGGTAAGCCAATTATGGCGGCGACGCCAGAGACCCGCGCCGAGTTGATGCGCCTGCTGGAGGAAGTAAGTCTCGCCCATCGAAATGCGTCCGATGAGGTGAAAGCGCGTGCCCAGCAACTGGAGAGTGAGTTGATTGCCCGCTGGGTGCGCGTGGCGACGCCCGTACCGTTCACGGAACAGGACATTCAGCGTCTGAACGAGGAGTTGCTGGATATGCTGGAACAAGGGGAGCCAACCGACTGGCGTCGTCCCCAACCCTACTGGCTCAACCAGAGCGAGTGGTTACTCACTTTGGCGGAGGCGGGCAATCCCCGCGCGCGTGTGCTGCTGCTACAACGGCTCGACGCATTGCGTCGAAGTCCGCTCTGGGATGCCCGAAAGGGTGGGTTTTACACATTAATGGAGGGGCTGGATGGTGAGGGCAAACCGTGGGGCGGCAAGCGACTGATCGAGAATGCCCGCCTGCTTAGCCTCTATGCGCGTGCCGCGCGCCTCTCGCCTGCCTTTCGCCCCGTGGCGGATGCCCTGCTCGACTTTCTGCGCACGCATCTCTGGCAGGAGCGTCCACCGGGCTTCCGCGCCAGCGTGGCTCCTGAACCCCGTGCCATGTTAGGTCGGCAAGAGCTGCCCGCACCCCCGCTGGATACCACCCTCTACGCCGATGGGAATGCACTCGCGATTCTTGCCCTGCTGGATTATGTCGAAATGAGCTTCCCAGAGGGCGAGCCTTCTCGGAGAGAGTGGGCGTTGCGGGCAGCAGAGCGTGTGATGGAGACCTTACGCGGCTTGCGCACCATCCGTGGCGACCTGTATCATTCCTCGCGCCGTCAGGTATCCGATTGGCTGCCCGATCTGGCACTGGTGGCACGAGCAGCCAGCCGACTCTATCTCTATCAACGCGCCGAGCGCACCCTGCGGTTTGCGCATAGCCTGCTGGAGCTAATCGAAGCCGACTATCACGACCCCACCGGCGGCTATTATGATATGTCGCGGAGCAAGCGCTGGGCGGGCTGGACTTTGCAGCCGATGCGCCTTTCGGTAGATATGGAGTTGCCCGCCGATAATGCACTGGTTGCCATGGCACAGCTCGAGTTTGCGCGCGCTTTGCAAGCGCGAATGGCGAATAGCGAATCGCGAAACGGCACGGTTCGCTCCGAAGTATGGCGGCAGCGGGCGGAACGCACTCTACAGGTGATGCTGGGCGACCGTCCTGATCAGCTGGAGCGTTTTGCTGGCTTTGCCCGTGCTGCAACCATGCTTTGGGTATCGTTATAAGACCGTTAGGTAGGTTCTGCTTATCAAACTTGCACCAACGGATGGAGGATGTATCTATGGTTATCCAGCTACTGGGCACGGCAGCAGCGGAAGGGATTCCGGCACTCGGTTGCAACTGTGAGGTGTGCTGCACGGCGCGCGAGCGGGGCGGCAAGAACATCCGCTCGCGCTCTGGTGCGCTGGTGGACAATTGCCTCAAGATCGATTTTGGTCCTGACACGCTCTATCACATCCATCGCGAACGGCTGAACCCGACCGATTGGCGATTTCTGGTGTTCACCCATTCGCATCACGACCACTGCGCGGGCGACGAGCTGCAGTATCTGCTGCCGGGCTTTGCACCGCCTGAAACGGCGCGCAACCTGCGCATTTTGGGCAACGCGGCGGTTAAGGCGAAGGTGGAGAGCATCGTCGCCTACACAGGGCTTCGGCTGGAATGTGCGCCGATCCGCGCTTTTGAACGCTACACACTGGGCGACTATACTCTAATCCCCATCCGTGCCACTCACACCACCGAAGTGCCCGATGAGGAGGTATTGAACCTGATCATCGAGCGCGAAGGGCGACGCCTGCTCTACGCCTGCGACACGGGCTGGTATCCTAACGAGACCTGGGACTTTCTGGCGGAGCTGGAACTTGACCTGCTGGTGCTGGAGTGCAGCTTCGGGTTTCGATCCAGTGACTATCCGGGGCATCTCGACTTTGAGGACTGTGTGGAGGTGGTGCAGATATTGCGCAAGCAAGGTACGCTGCGTGCCGATTCGCGCGTGGTGCTGACCCACTTCTCGCATCATGGAGGCGCACTCCATGAGGAGCTGGAGGCACGCGCTGCGCCCTATGGCATTTTGATTGGCTGGGATGGGATGCAGATCACGCTATCAGCAGGGATTATCTGACCGATCAAGCAGGAACTCCGCGGGCAAATGCGGTACATAAATGGGTGAATGCCGTCTAAAACGGGGTGGGAGGCGAGAGCGAAGACGATGGAACCGATCTGTGCGGAATGGGAAGAGCGATTAAGCCTTTATGTGGACGGCTTGCTGAACCCATTCGATGAGCAAGCGGTCGAGGCGCATTTATCTCGCTGTGAAGCGTGTCGGACGGCGGTCGCGCTCTGGCGCGAGGTCGGTCAAAGCATTCGGCGATTGCCACGCGAGCTACCGCCCGCCGATTTACGCACTCGTATCTTTGCCCGCACAACGCGCAAGCCGAACCTGTTGCAGCGTCTGCGTCTGGGTTGGTGGCAGTTAGCGCCCGCGCTGGGGATGGGGCTACTACTGGCATGGTGGACACTACCCCGTTCACCGTTGGGGTCGGCGCCTATGGCGAACCAGCCTGCGCTCTCCAGCGAGCCAGCGCCCGCTACCCCCTCAGACCTGGTAGTGCCGCTTGAATCGTCAGGCATCCTTCCCACAGAAGCCCGTCCCGCCGATTCGGAGCCCCGTGTGGTGTTTGTGATCCAGCCGGCACCAGCGCCGCGCTGGCGCGAGCCGTCGCCCCGCTGGATTCTCAGTACCCGTGCGCCAGCACCTACGCCTCCTACGCCCGTAAATGATGCAGCTCCGCCAACCTCTACCCAAGAAATCGTGCTCGCCATCCCGTCATCCAGCACACCACCTCCCCTCACGGAGATCGCTGACCTACCTGTACAGAACAACGAGGCTTCTGAGGGGATTGTGCCTGACCGCACCGAACGCCCGACTTCAGGGACGGATGCACCAGCTAAGACCGAATCGGTCGCCTTGGTCCGCTGGTCGGAGCAGTTCAACCAGGAATTGCAGCAGGAGAATCGCCCACGTCTACCGCAAGCTGTGCGCAGCCCGCGCGATTCGCGCTTCTTTGTGCCTATCCTGTCGTGGAACATTAAGTGAGTCCTGATTAGCCCAGCTCATCGGGCAAGTTGAAAAGACTCAGCTGCTTTCCAAAAGGAAGTGAGAGTGCATGTCCAAGAGAGGGTGGCTCGGGGCGGTACTGACAGGGCTTGTGTCGCTGTTGGGGGCACAGGAGCCGGCGAACGCGCCGTTACCTCTCAGCGGGGTCGCGGGTGCTATGAATGCGCCTGCCGCCCTAACCACGACCACCATCGGTCAAGCAGCCGCCGATATGTTGCCCGGTAACGGCACGCGCGGAGGCTATCTGCTGCGTTACGCGCCCGTCATCCCGAACTCCGAAAGTGTCTATGTGGACGGCAAACGCCTGACGCGCGGAACCGACTACTGGATTGATTATGCCAGCGGCACGCTTGCCTTCGCCACGCCGATTCGGCGGTTCTCTTCGATTCAGGTTTATTACCGCTACGACCCGCAAGGGCAACGCGGGGGAACAATCCATGCACTGCCTCTTCTGACCCTCTCGCTGGGTCAGCAGGGTAGCCTGAGCGTGCTGTTCACCCCTGACAGAGCGGAGATTAGCCCCCACGGCACAGCGTATCGCCTTAGCGCGTATGGAATCCAAAACGCCCTGCGCCTCGGCAGCCACACGACGCTCGACGGTTACTTCTTTGTCGGCATGCGCCAGCGTATGGCGGGAGGCGATTTGCTGACAAGTCTGGCGAACCAGGCTCCGCCAGCAGAACCCTCAACACCCACCTCGGAACAGAGCCAATTTATCCACCAGACCTTGCAGATGCAGGCAGGCGGGCTGCGCCTCAAAGCGACCTATCAGGACATCGGGCGTGGGTTCAGTGCCCAGAAAATGCTGGGTGCGCAACCGGGGCTGGACCCCAACCAGCTCGCGCTCTGGGAGAAGCAGAAAGGGCTGAAGCGACTGGACTATGCCGTTGGACTGTCGCTCTTTCGCAACGCGGGCGTGGAGCTGAGCCATTTGCGCATCGGCGATGGCAGGCACGGGATCGAGCAGCGCGCGCTGAAGTTCCAGAGCCAGCGACTGAACCTGAATTGGAGCCGTCGCCATGCCGCAGCCGAGTTCCAGCGCTACAACGACCTGCCAGATCCCGATGCCCCACACTGGCAACGCGAGCGGGGGATCACCCGCGAGGCGCTCATGGGGAGCCTCGCGTTCGCGCCGAATGGTGTCTTTAACTTCAGCGAGCTGACCCTGACCGAAGGAACAGCACGCATCGAGCGGTTCACCTATGGGCTGGAGCTGCCTTGGCTCAAGGTGAATCGGCTGGAACAGGAGGTCGACACCGACTTTAAGCGATTTGGTGACCTGGGCGATGCCGAAAAGGGCGACTGGGCGCGCGAAGCAGGGCTGAAACGCGAGGCGACGACCGTCCAGCTCACTCCGGGGACGATGAAACTGACTGCTTCCGAAACCCAGCTGCGCTCGCCCACGGGTGAGATGGAGTGGCAACGCCTGCAGATAGAAACCCCATCGCTTAAGGTGGAGCATCTCCATCGCGCGGTAGACCCCGAATTCGGACGGCTACAGAGCCTTGCCCCGCAGGAGCTGCAGCAGATGGCGCAGGAGACGCGCCAGTTCCATGACCCTGCCAATAACCAGCCGCTTAAACCTGAAGAGGTACAGCAATCGCTGAAGGAAGCGGGGCTGGAACGCACCTTCCAGCGTGCCGAGATCCAGCCCACCAAAGACCTCACCCTGCAGGTCAAGCGGTTCGAGATCGCCGATCGGGGAGGGCAGGGCAGCGTCGAAGGCGTGCTCTATCAGCTCAAAACGCCCAACCTGCAGGTGCGCATCGCGGAGCGCGACATCTCGCCCCAGTTCAATCGCCTGCACGATCTGGCACCTGTCGAGCAGCACCTCTTTCGGAATGAGCAGGGCATCCGCCGCTCCGACTGGGACGCCGCGCTGATCACGCCGCGCCTCGGACTTGCCGTAGCGCAGACGCAGGCTCAGGCGATTGGGGCGAAGCTGCACCGCTGGACTTCGCGCCTGATCCATCCGCAACTGGAACTCATCTACACTCGCCGCCGGGTGGACGCCGACTTTGCCCGCGCCCAGGACTTAGCCGACCCAGAGCGCGACCTGTTCGCCCAGCTACGCGGGTTCGACCAGCACGACTGGAGCCTGCGCCTAAAACCCGGTCGCGGCTTGCAGCTCGAAGCCTTCCTGTTTAATGCCCACAACCCCACGGAGCGGATCAGCAACCGTCGCCAACGCACCCGTTTCGTCTGGCAGCCGTGGCGCCACTTCACCTTCGGACGCCTGCACGAAGCGTATCGCTCGCAGCAGTTGGCAGACAGCCTCTATCGGGATGAGTATGAGCGCAACGACCTGCAATACACGCTCGGTTTCGGGCAGCTGAACGCCTATCAGGAGCGTCGGCAGATTGGCGGCACGCTGGCGAACCCGCTCTATCAATACACGGACTACTATCGCTTCCAGAGTCGCGAGCTGCGCGGGTTCAGCTTCGCGGTGGAGGAGCGCAACACGCGCGCCGTCGGCGCAGTCAGCGAGCGGTTCCGCCTCTACCAGACGGGCTACACACTGAGCAACCGCGTGAAACTCACCTTCGCCCACGCCGAGGCACAGCGCGAAGGCGCACCCGATGAAAGCGGACAGCAGATTGGGTTAGAGTACCAACTCCGTCCGGGCACTACGCTCTCCTTTAGCGAATCGCGCAACGCACGGGAAGGCACGAACGGCACGCGCACCCTCTCCGCCGGGCTAACCCAGACTGCTTGGGGAGTGCTCTCAATAGGCGGAACCTACCAAGAATGGCGCATCGACCGCACTCAGACCAAGGCGCAGAGTCAAGTGGTGATCCAGAGCGCTCGCCCCTTCGACTTCCTGATGCTCAAAGGGCTGCAGTTCGACTTCCGCTATGGCGCGTTAGCCGACCGCGGTCTCTGGCAGCAGGAGAACAAGCACTTCACGATGCAGGCGACTGCCTTCGGACACGCCGTCAAGGGTGGCTATGTGGGCGTCTATGTGCCCGGTCAAGGACGCGCCATCGACCGCTACTACCAGATCGAGTCACCCGCCAATACCTCCTCCCCCCTGCGCTACACGCTCCTCTACAAGGTGCGCACCTATCAGGATGGACGCCTGTTCCTGATTCGCCAGTACCATTTGGCGTACAAACTGAGCCAGAAGCTGAGCATCGTGCACGATTTTCAGACCCATCCGGAGCAGGGCAACCCGAATGTGGTGCTGGGTTCCATTCTGCAGCCGACGGGCTTCTCGAATTGGGCGCTGGAGTGGACACTTAAGCCGCAGGTGGCGCTACGGGGCGATTACCGCATCGAGTGGAACGAGCAACAGAATCGACGGGTTCGGCGCGGCGGATTGAGCCTGATGGGCAATCAGTCCGATGGGGTGAACTATGCTGTTGGCTACCGCGTCGATTCGGAGATGTTCGGCGGGCGCAAGACCACTGCGCACACCTTCTACCTTTCCACCGAGCGCAAGCTGAACGCCGACCATTACCTGATGCTGGGGATTCAGTGGACGCACTACGAGCATCGTGCCGACCCCAGCATCCGCCGTGACCAGCCACGCTTCGTGCTGGAACTGAAGCGTGTTTTCTAATGCTAATTGGCGCAACAAATGCCGTGATGTCGTCGGCGAGACGCCGACGCTACCGCCGTGATGTCGTCGGCGAGACGCCGACGCTACCGCCGTGATGTCGTCGGCGAGACGCCGACGCCACCGCCGTGATGTCGTCGGCGAGACGCCGACGG
>JBCNVA010000074.1:0-4129 GCA_039630445.1 Armatimonadota bacterium | reverse complement strand
TTGCCCACCTGATCCAGCACGAAGGACGCCCCCACTTGCATCCATGCCGTATCGCGCACAAGTGCCAGCGCCTTATTCAGCGCGTCCTCGGCGTTTTTGAGCACCTCCTCGGAGGGTTTCTGCCCGTCGCGCCGTGCCACATAGGCTTCACAGGCATAACTCAGCGCGATGCCCAGTTGTGCTGGAGCGTAGTTCGGGCGTGCTTCCAGTGCCAGTTCGAACCAGTGGCGCGCCACTTCCAGCAGCTGCTCGTCGCCAGGCTGCAGTCCACCCGCGAGATTTTGCAGTCCGCGTAGGGCGTAGGCTTCCGCCATCAGGGGTTCCAGTTCGATGGTGCGCCAGAAGGCGTCGCGGGCGCGGTCAAACTCGCGGTTGAGCGTCAGGCTCCAGTAGCGCATGAAGGCGACCTGCGGGCTGTTGTCGCTGAGGTCCTGGGCTTGCGCTGCCCATCGCCCGACGCTGACGGCACGCCGATCGAGCATGCCTAACGCTGCCCGCGCCGCTAAGAGCGCTTTAGACTCTTTGTTCCGCTTTTCAGCCTCGGCGAATGCGGCTTCCGAATCGCGCTCATCGCCCAGCATGCCACTTGCCAGCCCGCGAATGGCGTAGGTGTAGTCATCTGCCACGCCACGCCGCGCCGCCGTCTGAGCCATCACCACTGTATCGCGTAGGCGACCCGCATAGAGATAGGCATAGGCAAGCAAATTCAGATAGCGTGGTTCGCGATCGGCACGCTGCACGAGCGCAATCAGGTCCGAGAGGGTATTCTCTGCTTGACCCTGCGCGATGAGGAGCAGAGCGCGCTGAGCGATTGCTTCGGGCGCGGGGTTGTCCCCGAGCGCCTTCAGACGCAGCTCGTACACCTTGCGCCGTGCCTTGATCGCTTCACTGATGAGTTCGCGTTCGTTGCGGGCGGTGCGGGCACGGCGCAGGCTCGCCGCAATCCGAAATTCATAACCCTCAAGGCTGTCGGGAAAGAGGCGCACGAAGTCCTCCACCGCATCGTCCGCCTCCTGCGTGCGTCCCATACGCAGCAGCGCCTGGATGAGCAGGATGCGTGCCTCCTTCAGGCTCGAATCGGCTTTGAGCGCGATCCGTGCGCTCTGGATCGCTTCGTTGAACTTCCCATCGGCGAACGCCTCACGCGCCTGCTGATAGTGGTATTGCGCCCCTTTGTCTACCCCATTGTCAATCTTGACCTTCAGCTCTTTGGTGACCGTCTGATTGCCCTCCAGAATGGCAACAATTTTCAGGCGGCGCTCGCCCTCCGCGTCGGTGATGGTGTCCCATTCGAATTCATACGGCGTGCTTTCGTCCACCTCGCGCAGCACATCGTCCACCGAGAACTCGACGCGAAGCACCATCTTGTCACTCTGCACGGTCGCCGTGACTTTGGTAGTGCCGCTAATGGTCTCGCCCTCTTTCAGGTTGACGCTGATAGTTGCCTGAGGCTTTGTGGGCGGTTTTTGCGCAACGGCGAGCCAGACACCAAGCATTAGGAATGCCGTGCCGAGTTGCCATAACGCTCTCATTCCCATAACAGGGCGTCGATTCGCGCTGACAGGGACGATTCCTGCTAATGAAGGTATAATCGCCACGCAGGAGGCAAGGGATGTCAGTGATACGGGTACTGGTCTGGGATGAGAATCCCCCGCATGTGGCGAAAGCGGTCTATCCGCACAGCATTCGCGGGGCGGTTGCAGAAGGGCTGCGCGAGTTAGGTGGGCAGACACTTCAGGTGCAGACGGCGCACCTCGATGAACCCGATCAGGGCTGTTCGATGGAGCGTCTGCGCCAGACCGATGTGCTGATCTGGTGGGGGCATGTACGCCACGGCGCGGTGTCGGACGAAACGGCTGAGCGCATTCGGCAGCGAGTGCATCACGAGGGCATGGGGTTGATTGTGCTGCATTCGGGACACTACTCCAAGCCGTTCCAGCGCGTGCTGGGCTGCACGGGGCATCTCAAGGGTGGCTGGCGCGAGAAGGATCCGCCTGAACCAGAGCAGATTCGAGTCTGTGCGCCGTGGCATCCGATCGCTCAGGGCATCGATGACTTCGTGATTGAGCATGAGGAGATGTACGGAGCGCCCTTCGAGGTGCCTCCCCCGCTGGTGGTGGTGTTCCAGTCCTTCTTTCCCGAAGGGGGCGAGTCGTTCCCCAGCGGGCTATGCTGGACAGTGGGCGACGGCATCGATCCAAACTTCACTTCGGGTCCTGGCGGGGGCGTGAACCAGGGCTATGGCATCGGGCGCGTGTTCTATTTCCGACCGGGACACGAATCGGTGCCGACCTATTATCATCCAATAGTCCGCAAGATTATCTACAACGGGGTGTTGTGGTGCGCGAAGCGGACGGGTTGATCGACCTGCGCTCCGACACGGTGACGAAGCCGACGCCCGCGATGCGCCGCGCGATGGCGGAGGCTGAAGTGGGCGACGATGTGCTGGGCGATGATCCCACCGTGCAGCGGCTGGAGGCGCTGGCTGCTGAGCGCGTGGGCAAAGAAGCAGCGCTGTTTGTGCCCAGCGGCATCATGGCGAACCTCGTGAGCCTCATCACCCTCACGGGCAGGCACGATGAAGTGATCCTGGGGAGCGAATCGCACCTTTATACCTCAGAGGTAGGCGGACTGGGCTTTTTCGGCGGTGTGTTCCTGCATGTTGTGCCGAACGAGCCAGACGGCACCCTTCCGCTTGAACGACTGCGCGGCGCGATTCGCAACGCTGTTTACACGCCCCGTACGCGCGTGATCAGTCTGGAGAATACGCACAATCGCTGCAGCGGTGCGGTGCTGCCGATGGACTATATCCAGCAGGTGGCGACTTTAGCGAAGGCGCACGGTGTAGCGCTGCATCTGGACGGGGCGCGCCTGTTTAATGCAGCAGTTGCACTGGGCATCCCCGCTGCGCAGATTGCCGAGCCGTTCGAGGTGGTCAACTTCTGCTTTTCGAAGGGGTTGTGTGCGCCTGTTGGCTCCATCGTATGCGGTTCGCGGGCGTTCATTCAGGAGGCACGGCGCACGCGCCGCATGCTGGGGGGCGGCATGCGTCAGGCGGGCGTTTTAGCTGCGGCGTGTATCGTCGCGCTGGAGCAGATGGTAGACCGCCTCGCTGAGGATCACGCGCATGCCAAATACCTCGCCGAAGGGCTGGCAAACATTCCGGGCATTCGCATCGACCCAGCGCGGGTGCAGACGAATATCGTGATTTTCGAGCTGGCACCTGAGACGGGCTGGACGCCTGCTGAGTTGCTTGCCTGCCTCAAGGAGCAGGGCGTGTTGCTCTCCCTGTCAGGCAATCGGCTGCGCGCCGTGACCCATTACGGCATCACGCGCGAGGCGATCGAGACCACGCTGCGCGTGATCGAGCGCACCCTGCGAAGGGCTTAGGAGTCTGCCCCTACGCCTACCGAGTCGCCTTCGCTACAGGTTTGCCCTGCAACGGCGACAGCTGCTCTGCCTTTTTCGCGTAAGTTTCAGGGTCTGCTAAGAACTTGCGCTTGCAGTTATTGCAGCACACATAGTAGCGCTTGTCGTTGTACTCAAACGCGACAGCATCCTCAGGAGTGATTTCCTGCTCGCACACAGGGCAGAACAGCTTCGCGTTCTGAGCAGTTTGCTGATTGGGGGCTTGTGCCTTCTCGCCTTTTGCCTGGTTGCCGCTGTTGCTGGCAACGGTCTTGGGCTTGTCGCTGCAGCAGCCCTTGCTTGCCGTCTGGGTTCCTTTCTCACTGGCGCAGCAGCCCGCTGCCTTGTCGCTGCAGCAGCTCTTGCCAGCCACCCCCTTCTCACCGACGCAGCCACTTGCCGCCTTGTCGCTGCAGCACGCCTTGCTGGACGCCTGGACTGCGTTGCTCGCCTTTGCTGGCTTGCGATTTAGGTAGGTGGCAGGCGACGCTTTGAAGCGGTTCAGGCAGTTTTGCGAGCAGAAGTAATAGGTTTTGCCTTTGTAGGCGTAGCGGAGCGCTTTGGATGGGTTGGCGATGGTTTCGCCCGACACTGGGCAGGTGATGGCAGGTTTATTGCCCTTCGCGTTCGTCGCCTTTGTCTGCGCTGTAGCCCATGGTGCCAGCGCAAAAGTCAGCGCAATCGTCCCAACAATCAGCCACTTTGTCATCATTAGACCTCC
>JBCNVA010000073.1:0-6550 GCA_039630445.1 Armatimonadota bacterium | reverse complement strand
GAGATGGTGATGCCGGGGGATAATGTGAATATGGAGGTGAAGTTGATCAGTCCTGTGGCGATCGAGAAGGGGTTGCGGTTTGCGATCCGGGAGGGTGGTCGGACGGTGGGTGCTGGCGTCGTGACCGACATCCTGGATTAGAGCGCGACCCACTTCTCCGCTTCGTCGCCCCGTCGGCGCAAAGGTAGGAACCTGAGCCGCCTCCATGGAGGTATAATAATATGGCGACAGTCAGCAAGCGCGTGATTATCGTTCTTGCGTGTACCGAGTGCAAGAATCGGAACTATACGACAACGAAGCATCGCGAGCGGCCGCGGGATCGTCTGGAACTGCGCAAGTATTGTCCGCGCTGCCGAAAACATGTGTTGCATCGCGAAGCGAAATGAGCATGCAGGGGCGTAGCTCAGGCTGGTAGAGCGTCGGTCTCCAAAACCGAAGGTCGTCGGTTCGAATCCGGCCGCCCCTGCCATTTCTTTTATGGTGCGTCATGAGCGATTCGCTTTAGGAGAGGCAGCAATGAGAGCGCGAAGGAGCTGGCTGTGCGGCCTTTGGCTGATTGTCGCCGTCGCACTGGCGCACGACACAGGACGCCCTCTTAAGCCAATCCCCATCCCTCCACAAGGCGTTGCCGAAGCGGTTATCGCCAAGGATTCGGACCTGCCCGGTGGTCCCAAAGCGGAAGGCAAGCCTGGTGATATCGTGCTGCGTAATCACAGAGTGACTTTCGTGGTTGCAGCAGCACGCCCAACTTCAGGCTATTCGCGATTCGGTGGTCGCCTGCTGGACGCTATCCTGAATGAGGGAGGGCATGACGCCGATCTGCTGGGCGAGATGTTTCTGGGCGCGTTCGATGGGCGAGGGCTGATGAACGCTCGCTCCCTGCGCGCAGAGAAAGTAAGCATTCTCTCTGCGGGAGGCGAGGGGAAGCCCGCCATCGTGCAGGTCGAAGCGGTCGATGAACGGTTTCCTATCGTCGATCAGGCGCTGCGCATGCCCAGCAGCCCCATCGGACTGAAAGCTATTATTACCTACACACTCTACCCCGATACGCCGACCCTGCTCATCGAGTGCAAACTGGTCAACGCTGCAGGTAAGCCGCAAAACTACACCCTCGCGCTGGGCTGGATTCAGGGGGAGGGCATGCGAATGTACCTGCCGCCGTTCGGTAGCGCCACCATAGCCCTGCGTAAAGCAGCGGGTCCCCCGCTCATGGGGTTGCTGTACACTATTCGCGCCTCTTTCCCGTTCGTTGCGAATGTGGGTTCTCGCCTCAGCTACGGCGTGTATCCGTTAGAAGGCGATTTTAATCAAGTTCAGAAAGCGGAAGAGATTTATCTGATCACTTTGCTGAACAACGCCTCAGTGCCGCCAGGGGGCGAAGTGGTTGCACGCTGGGCGTTTACCGTGTCGGATGGCGAGCTGGAGACGGTGCGCCGTGAGAAACGACGCCTCCAAAACGCACAGCAAGAGCTGTTTACCCTGCGCGGGCGCGTGGTGGACAGCACCGGCGCGCCCGTGCCTGATGCGCGAATCTATCTGTTTCAGCGAACGGGCAACGAGGAGCAGTTCACCACGCTGGCACTGACCGATGCACAAGGGGGGTTCATCGCGCGCCTGCCCGAAGGGGAATGGCGCGGCATGGTGTTCGCCGACCATCACACTCCCCATGAATTCACCATTCGCCTGCCTGAGAACGAGAGTCTAAGTGTGCGACTGGCAGCACCTGCACGGCTTGCTATCCGTGTGCTGGACGAGCAGCGACGCCCGATGCCCTGTGCCATTGTTTTCGAGCGCATCGCGGGCAAGATGCCCAACGCAGAGCGCGTGCTTTATGGCGAAGAGGGCGATTTCGGACGCTTTGAGCGCGTCTATTTCAGCCTCACAGGCGATGAAACGCTGCTGGTAGAACCCGGGCGATACCGCATCACGCTGACGCGCGGCTTCGAATATGAGATCGCACAGCGCGAGATCGAGCTGGTCTCAGGGGGTCAGGAGCGTTTTGAGGCGATATTGCGTCAGACCGCACCGATGCCTGGCTACCTCAGTGGCGATTTCCATGTGCATGCCATCCCCTCCCCCGATTCGAATGACCATCTGGCGGACAAGGTGAAGGCGTACCTTGCAGCAGGGGTGCAGATTCTAACCGCCACGGACCACGACATCAACACCGACTACATGCCAGTCATTCGTCAGCTGGGCGTGGAGGATCGGATTACTTCCATCGTGGGCACCGAAATCACCCCCATCTGGCCCTTGGGGCACTTTAATGCCTATCCCCAGCGTTATGACCCGAACCTGCCGAATAACGGCGCGGTGGTCTGGTACGACCTGAACGCCGCGCAAATTTTCAAGGCGGCACGCAAGAATTACAAAGGCGATGTGATTGTGCAGGTGAACCATCCGCGCTCGCCCGGGATGGGCTACTTCACCTATGTGGGGCTGGATCCCAAAACGGGCACGCTGCAACGCCCCAACGAGTTCGCCGATGACTTCGACGCGATCGAAGTGTTCAACGGTACCGATGTAGCTAACGCTCTCATCGTGATGCGGGACTGGTTCTACTTTCTCAATCGAGGTAAGCGTTATTTGGCGATCGGCAACACCGACAGCCATCATGCCTATCGGCTGGAGCCGGGCTTCCCACGCACCTATATCTACTTCGGGCATCAGGAGCCGCGCCGCGTGACCCCACGCGCGCTGACCCGCGCCATGCGACGAGGTGATGTAATCGTGTGTGGGGGAGCCGTGCTGACCTTCACCGCAGTGGATGCCGCGAACCCGCGCCGTGTCTACCGAATCGGCGAGACCATCCCCTTGCGCAGCTCCCGAATCCGCCTGAATATCGAGGTGCGTGCGCCCTCCTGGGTGCGAGTGGGAACCCTCCAGATTATCGTGAACGGCGAGGTAGTCCAGGAGCTGCCCCTTAACCAGCCTGAAAATGCTCCGCTGAACTTCAAGCGCGCTGTGGAAGTTACGGTATCCCCCGCGCGTGAGGGACATCTGCAAAAAGAGGGCTGGCTCATCTTGCTGGTCAAGGGCGATCGCTTTACTGCCCTCTATCCGGGCACGCAGCCCCTCTCTTTCACCAATCCTGTCTACTTCCGATTCTCGCGGTAACACCAATCGGGCTTTCAAATCGCGCAAAGCCCCGACGGCTGAAGCCGTTCCTTAGCACACGAAGCCCGCCTACGCGGGCTTATACCAATTGGCAGAGCAAACACCGTGATGTCGTCGGCGGGGACGCCAACGCTACGCAGGGTGTGTTCGTAGCGTCGGCATCTCGCCAACGATGACAGCTCTTGAAACGGCTTGAGCCGTATGACACTGGAAAAACCCGATGGGTATCAGCCTGCAATCTACCCCCAAACCATGGGCAGGTGCAATTGCCAGTAAAGTTTCCGACGCCTCCTGCCCAAAATAAGCGAGTGGCAAGCTGCCTGCTCACCATTCGCCAACAATAGAGGGGGCGAGAACGCTATGGACGGCTTCGATTGGAGAAAACTGGTCGGTCTGGAATCAGAGGAGGAATCGGGGGCATCGACCAGTGCTGCGGATGTGGAACTGCGTGTTTCAGGCGAAGAGTTGCCGATAGATGATGTCACGCTGGATGACCTGTTGCGCCAGTGTGTGGAACGCGGCGGTTCCGACCTGCATATCACGGTAGGATTACCACCCACCATCCGCCTGAATGGGCAACTCACACCGCTGCCCTATCAACCGCTAACGCCCAGCGACACGCGCCGACTGGTCTATGAGGTGCTGAACGACCGCCAGCTGGAGCAGTTCGAGCGCCACCATGAGCTGGACTTTGCCTACTCGGTACAGGGCGTGGCACGGTTCCGTTTCAATGTCTATATGCAGCGTGGCTGTGTGGGCGCCGCGATGCGGGTCATCCCCTCCAAAATCCCCTCCATCGAGTCGCTGCGCCTACCCCCTGTGATTTATGATCTGTCCAAAAAGCACAGCGGGCTGATCCTCGTCACGGGCCCCACCGGGTCAGGCAAATCGACCACACTGGCATGCATCATCGATCTCATCAATCAGACACGCCCCTGCCATATCATGACCATCGAAGACCCCATCGAGTACCTGCACACCCATAAGCGGGCGATGGTCAACCAACGCGAGGTGCACAGCGACACCGAGAGTTTCCATAACGCGCTGCGTGCCGTGCTGCGCGAAGACCCCGATGTGATCCTAATTGGCGAGATGCGCGATCTGGAGACGATTCAGGCGGCGTTGACACTGGCTGAGACGGGACACCTGGTGCTGGCGACACTACACACCCGCAACGCGCCCCAGACCATCGACCGCATCATCGACGTGTTCCCACCGCATCAGCAGGAGCAGATCCGTGTGCTGCTTGCCAACACCATCGAAGCGGTGTTCGCTCAGCAATTAATCCCGATGCTCGGTGGCGGTCGCATCGCTGCCATCGAGGTGATGATTGCCAACGCCGCCATCCGCAATCTGATCCGTGAGGGCAAAACACACCAGATTTACTCGATTATGGAGACCAGCGCAAATCAGGGCATGATCACGATGGATCGCGCGCTGGCAGACCTCCATCGCAACGGCTACATCAGCTTCGAGGAAGCTGTCAATCGGGCGATGGACAAAGAGAACTTCACCCACCTGCTGAAGATGGCTGCCTGAGGAGGCGAAGACGATGCCACTCTTTGGATACGAAGCGATTGACGCCAGCGGACGCACCCTGCGCGGCACACTCGAAGCCGACAGCGAGCAGCTACTCATCAGTCGCCTGCACGAGCAAGGACTGCATATCGTCAAAGTGGAGCGCCAGCGGGAGCGCACCGCGCTGTTCAGCGGGCTGCGCAAGCCCAAAAAGCCCAAACTGCAAGCGATGGTCGTCTTCTCCCGCCAATTCGCCACCATGATCGATGCGGGCATCCCCATCCTGCGCTGCCTGGACATCCTGCACAGCCAGACAAAAGATCTCGCGCTCAAAAACGCACTGGATACCGTGCGCCGGGATGTCAAAGCGGGTATGGCGCTGAACGAGGCGCTGGAGAAGCACCCACTGGTCTTCTCCACCCTCTATGTGAACATGGTGCGCGCCGCGGAGGTCGCTGGTATCTTAGACCAAATCTTAGATCGGCTTGCCACCTTCTTAGAAAAGGATCTCGAAGTGCGCCAGAAGGTCAAATCGGCGATGATGTATCCCGTGATGGTGCTGATTTTCTCCTTCTTGGTGCTGGTCGCCATCTTCATGTTCGTGCTACCCAAGTTCAAGGAGATTTTTGCCAGCATGAATGTGGAGATGCCCGCCACTACGCAGTTTCTGTTTGCGGCGAGCGATTTCGTGGTAGGCTACTGGTGGGCGATGGCAGGCGCGCTGGTGGGTGGCTTGATGGCACTGCGCCGCTACATCCGCACGCCGAAAGGGCGTTATCAATACGACTATCTCAAGCTCAAAGTGCCCCTGATTGGCGAGCTGGTGTTGAAACTGGCAGTGGCGCGCTTCGCACGCACCTTTGGCACACTGGTTGCCAGCGGTGTGCCCCTGATGCGTACGCTGGAGATTGTCGGTGAGACCTCAGGCAACGCTGTGCTGGCAGCCGCCATCGAGGGCACACGCGCCAGCATTCGTGAGGGGCAGCCGCTCAGCACGCCCTTTGCCGCCACGGGGCTGTTCCCCCCGATGGTCATCCACATGATGGACATCGGCGAGGAATCGGGACGCCTCTCCGAGATGATGGTGCGCATCGCCGACTTCTATGAGCAGGAGGTGGATGCCGCTATCAAAGGGCTAACCTCCATGATCGAACCGATGCTGATCGTGTTTCTGGGCGGTATCGTTGGCTTTATTGCCATCTCTATCATGATGCCAATGTTCAAACTGGTCAGCGCCATTCAGTAGGCGTTGAGAACTTGGTTGGGCATCTGGAAGCCTGACCTCAATTCTCATCTCAGGGAGGAGAACGATGAAGAAGCGAGACACGGAGGAACTGGTGCAGGAATATTGTCGCACACGCGATCTGAGCGTGCGAGATGCGATTACCGTGCAACTCTCAGGGCTGGTTGAAAGTATCGCGCGTAAATTTATCGGTTCGGGTGAACCGATCGAGGATCTCATTCAAGAGGGCTATCTCGGCTTGCTCAACGCGCTCGATCTCTATGACCCCAGCAAGGGCGTCAAGTTCACTACCTACGCCACCCATCTGATTATTGGGCAGATTAAACATTACCTGCGGGACAAGGGCAAGATTATCAAGGAACCTGCTTGGCTCCAGGAGCTGAACTGCAAGATTAACCGCGTAGTGAACGAGTTGACCGCCAAACTGGGGCAGCCCCCCACGGTTCAGCAAATCGCCGAGTTTCTGGGCATGACGCCCAAAGCCATCGAGGATGTGCTGCTTACCCGTGAGGTGTTCAAGGTCAGCTCGCTGGACGCTTTCGAAGAGGATGACGACGAAGAGTGGTGTGGCTACGATTTGGAAAAGCTGCCTGTGGAAGTGTCGCAGAGTTTTAACCTGCCGATTGAGGAGCGGATTGTGGTCGAAAACGCGATGCAGCGCCTAAAGCAGAT
>JBCNVA010000072.1:0-10233 GCA_039630445.1 Armatimonadota bacterium | reverse complement strand
TGCACCACCCAGCAACCTCCGCTGGCGCACCGCCATCATCACACCGATCGCCAGCAGCGCGAACAGCCCGAACAGCCGTCCCCGATAGGCTGCGCCATAACCCGCTCCCTCCAGCATCACGGGCAGTCGGTAGGTCAGCATTCCCATCGCAAAGGTCAGCCCAAAAGTGAGCAGATAGATGCTCAATAACCCTGGCTGACGCAGCGCCATCAGTGGATGGATGGGCGCTTCACGCGGCGGGCGCGCATAACACTCGGGCACCCAAAGCAGGGCAACGCCCCCCGCTAAGCCCATCAGCAGGGCAATCCCTGCAAAGAGGATTGGCTCACCATATCGATCCGCGACAAAGCCTGCCAGCGGCGGCGCCAGCAGCGCCACAGCCCCAATCATCGCGCCGGTGCGCCCCATCGCCCATACCCGATCCGAGCGCCCATGCTCGCCCACTAGCGCGAACAGCGCTGGGATAAACACTGCGCCGCTCACCCCATGCAACGCCCGTACCAGCAGCAACAGGCTCCACGAGCGCACCACGCCATAGAGGGCGATCAGCCCCGCCGCTGCCAGCAGGCTGGTTGCCATCGGCAGGCGTCGCCCGAACCGATCCAGCAACACGCCCGAAGCAAAACTTGCCAGCAGGTTCGCCAGCGAATAGATGCCCACAGTTAGTCCCGCTTGCGCATCGCTTGCGCCCAACTGACGCGCATAGGGAGCCAACACGGGCAACATCGCAAAGGTGTCCAAGAACGCGACAACGGCAACGCCCCCAAGTGCCCATGGCAGCCTGACGCCGCGCCCCACTGGCATCTCCGATTCGCCCATCGACTGCGGTAGAGGATACCTGTTGGACACCTGCCTCAGAGCAAGTAATCGAACATGGCTATGACCACTTGGCGGCGCGATATTGCTCCCATACGAGGCGGTAGATCGCCTGCGTCTGGCGAGCAATCTTTGCCCAATTGAACTCTCGTCGTACCGTTCGTTGGGCACGCGCCGCCCGCTGTTGCGCCCCGCGCGGATCCTGCAACACGCGCAGGATGCCCCATGCTAAGCTTTCGGCATTACCCGCCCAGGTCACGATGCCCGTCCGCTCATGCTGCACGACCTCCTTTAATCCGCCCGCGTCTGACACAACCACAGGGACACCTACCGCCATCGCCTCCAGCGCCACGATGCCGAACGGCTCGTACAGGCTGGGATAGACCGCCACATCCACCACCCGATAGAGGCGCAGCAGATCCTCGTCAGGGATAAAGCCCGTAAAGCAGACGCTCTCCTCCATCCGCAGGAATCGCACGAACGCTTCCAGAGGCGCGCGCGAACCGCCTCCGACGATCACCAGCTTCGCGTGGGGCACATACGCTTTCACTTGGGGAAACGCTTGCAGCAGCACATGGACGCCCTTTTCGCGCACCATGCGCCCTACGAAAAAGACGATAGGCTCATGGGGCTGAGCGAAACGGGCGCGAAACGCCGCGCGCTCCGCCTCAGGGAACTCGAACGCGAACTTCTCCGCGCGAATCCCGTTGGGGATCACATCCATCTTGTCTGGGGGAACGCTCAGCACACGATGCACCTCATCACGCATAAAGTGGCTGCACACAATCACGCGCCACGCCTCATAGCACAGCTCCCATTCGTGGTGGCTGATGGTGCGCGAGAGGTCGCTGTAGAGACCGCCGTGCCGACCATGCTCGGTGGCGTGGATGGTGGCAATCAGGGGCAGCTTGAACCGATGCTTGAGCGCGCGGGCTGCCGGTTCAACTAGCCAGTCGTGCGCGTGGAGCAGCAGGGGACGCCGCTTGCCCGCCCCTAACCACTCATGCAGAAGCGCCTCGGCACGCGATTCGAGCGCGGCGTTCAGTGCGTAGACCTGATTCAGCAGCTCGCTGGGCGACGGCACAAACGGCGTTCCTACCCGATGGAGATACACGCCGTTTTCAACAGCTTCGTCGGGTGCATCGGGATGGGCAGCCGTAACCACATGCACCTCGACACCGCGCTGGGCAAGCGCTTCGGATAGCTCCTGCACATGGCGGGCGATGCCCCCCACAATCCGCGGCGGATATTCCCAAGAAAGCATCAGCACACGCATGTCAGATAGCCATCATCGTGGCGATTTCGAGCTTGCGAGTGTCCACGGTTTTGGTCGCCATCTGCACATACTCGATCGGCAAGGTAATGAGCTTGCCCCCCTCAATACCGACCATCTCGTCGGTGTAGCCTTGCAATAGGCGTTCAACGGCGAGCACGCCCAGCTGCGTCGCCAGCACACGGTCAAAGGCAGTAGGCGAGCCGCCACGCTGCATATGCCCCAGCACCAACGCACGGATTCGGTAGGGCGTGTGCGTCTCGAGAAACTTCTGCACATCGACAGCACGGGCAGCCCCCTCCGCCACCACAATAATGCTGGAGTGTTTGCCCCGCTGGTAACTCTCATCAAGGCGACGGAGCAGATCGGAAAGATCATAAGGCACTTCGGGGATGAGGATTGCCTCCGCGCCGCCCGCCAGTCCGACTTCCAGCGCAATAAAGCCGTTATGCCGCCCCATCACCTCCACCACGAACACGCGCTCATGCGAGTAGGCAGTGTCGCGAATCTTGTCGATGGCATCCAGCGCGGTATTGACCGCCGTATCGAAGCCGATGCTGTAATCGGTGCCGGGAATGTCGTTGTCGATAGTGGCGGGGATGCCCACCACCTTCAGATCGGCGTACTGGCGCAGGGCGACTGCACCACGCATGGAGCCATCACCGCCAATCACCACGAGCGCGTCGATGCGGTGCTGGGCAAGCTGCTGAGCAGCCTGGCGAAGCCCTGCTTCGGTGCGGAACTCCTCGCTGCGCGCCGTGCGCAAGATAGTGCCACCCCGATTGATGATGCCGCCCACCGAGGGACTGCTCATCGGCTCGATCTCGCCGGCTAACAGCCCTGCGTAGCCACGCCGAATACCGAACACCTCCAGCCCGTGATAGAGCGCGGCGCGCACCACTGCCCGAATCGCAGCGTTCATGCCCGGCGCATCGCCCCCGCTGGTGAGCACTCCAATCCGCTGCATCTAATCACCTCAATTCGGTTTGCCCGATGGAGCAAATCAGAGGGCAAAGTTCGGCTTCCTTTTCTCCAGAAAGGCACGGATGCCTTCCTGTCCCTCAGGGCTAACGCGCAGCTCGGCGATTCGGGCAATCGTCAGCGAGCGCAGCTCGTCCACAGGCAGCGTTTGTGTAGCGTGCAACAGCATCTTGGCAGCTGCCATCGCCTGCGGACCGTTTTGCAACAGGTTCGCCACGATCTGCTGAATCGCCTCGTCGAGTTGCTCAGCGGGCACGACGCGATGCACCAGCCCAACACGCAGCGCCGTCTCGGCATCGAACCGCTCGCCCGTCAGAAACAGGGCGCGGGCGTGCCCATAGCCGATTTTGCGCACCACATAGGGCGCAATCACCGCCGGGATCAAGCCCAGTTTCACCTCGCTGAAGGCGAAGCGCGCCTCTGGCGTCGCAACCGCCAGATCACACACCGCCACCAGCCCCACACCACCCCCCATCGCCGCGCCATGCACCCGTGCAATCACCGGCTTAGGACAGTGATCGATCACCTCAAACATCCGCGCCAGCGCACGCGCGTCGTCCAGATTCTGCGCATAGGAGTAGTTTGCCATTGCGCTCATCCAGTTCAGGTCGGCACCCGCACAGAAGGAGGCGCCCTCACCCCGCAGCACAATCACGCGCACATCCTCGCGCTCGCGCAACTGCTCAAAGGTCTCGGTCAGGCGGGCGATCAGGTCAGGATGGAAGGCATTATGCACCTCTGGGCGATTCAGCGACACATGCGCCACATAGTCGGTAACTCTTAGCTCCAGCATAACACTGATTCGGTTCGCTTTGGTCTGTGCTGTTCCTGCTATGCAACTTTTCGCCCCTCTCGCATGCTTGGGTTGGCGGCTAAGGCTGTTCCTTGTCAAACGAAGCCCACCTTCGCGGGCTTATCAGCCGACGCAGGTCGGCTTCGTTGGCACAGGAACGGCTTGAGCTGTATGATATTCGAAAACCTAATCGGTATTAGAGGGGAAAATCTGAACCTGAGCGTTAAATCTTTGTCAGAACCCCCTCTCCTACGAGTAGGAGAGGGGGTACAGGAAGCGGGCTAACAGGTGCTGCCAAAGGCGAACAGCACGGTCAACAGGTCAGCATCGTCCACCACACCGTCACCATTCACATCCTCTGGCAAGCCTGAACCTGTCTGCCCAAAAGCGAACAGCACCGCCAGCAGATCAGCGTCGTCCACGATGCAGTCGCCGTTCACATCGCCTACAATGCCCGCGAACGCCCGCACATCAGTGATATTCGTAAAGCGCAGGGCGGCGGCAGTGTTAGTACTTGCGTTCAGGGTCGGGTCCTGACCGTACTGGTTGCCCTGCGGGATGACCAGCGCGATATATCGGATCCCGCTCCGCCCCGACACCTCCAGCGTGGAGTACCAGATGTCGTGAGTCGGGTTCTGATAGAAAGCGATCCCTGCGGGATTGTTGCCGCTGATGAAGTCGATAAACGCCTGCGGGCACTCACCAAAGGTGTTGCCCGTGCTGGCATCCCACTGGCAAACCAGCGGGATCTTGCCGTTTGCCACGCTAAGTGTGCCCACAAAGCTCCATTCGGGATTGCCCACAGGGGTGGCGGCGGAGTCGCTATCCGTACTGGCGACATACACATCGATTTGGAAAGGTGCCGCTACATCTGAGAAGGAGCGGGTCTTGGTCGGGCTGGATTTGTGAATTATGTCGCGCACATCCCAAGCAAACACCTGGATCTTGCGCAGGTTCCAGCCGTTCGGATTGCTGCCATCCAGTTCGTACTTAATCCAGACAGGACCGTGGGGGGTGTGATTGCCTCTCTGGTTATTATTCGTATGGGCACCGCCCTGACGGAACAGGTAGCGCGGAACGGTGAAAGTTGCTGGCCAGCCCGCGTTGACGAGCGATTGGACAGTAGTGATGGTCACTGTGCCAAACGGAGCGTCAAAAAAGCCAAAGCCGAAAGTGTCATCAGAGGTGTTTGCGATGTTTGCCAAGGTGTAGTTAGGCCAGAAGCCAAAGATCTCGGTGTTCGTGCCATCCCCAAAGTCACTTCGGCTCCATTCAAGCGCATTCCCTGATGTACCAATTGCTGCAAGTGCGTTGACCGATCGCACCTTGCCCTTGTTGTTGCCCAGCACCTGCTGGGCGGAACCTGTCGTCAGCAGTACCGCCGTTGCTGCCAGAACCAAGCCATAGCGCATCATCATCAACCTCCTTTTCGGGTGTTGAACCCATATGGAGAATACCCCCTGCACTGTTAAGGGGGGTTTAAGGAAAGGGAAAGGAAGGGCTGTTGGGAGCGCGGCGGGACAGAAGTGCCCCCAACAACATCACCCGGCTGGTATAATCCCCCACGAGCAACTGGTGATGGAGATGGGTCATGTCCTTTCGCTCTGGCGTGATGAGCAAACGGAGGGGCTAAGCGAGTTAGACCTGCTGGTCTACCGCTCGCGCCTGCTGGGAGCCGATCGTGCCGTCTGCAACATCTACGGGGGCAACACCTCTGCCAAAACCATCGAGACCGACTTTCGCGGCAGATCGGTGCGCACCCTCTGGGTCAAAGGCTCTGGCTCCGACCTCGCCACCATCGAGCGCAAGCACTTCGCCGCGCTCCGACTGGACGATGTGGAGCCGCTTATCGAACGCGAGCGCCTCTCCGACGAGGAGATGGTGGACTACCTGATGCACTGCTACCTGCATCCGAACATGCCGCGCCCCTCGATCGAGACGCTGCTGCACGCTTTTGTGCCTGCGCCACATGTTGACCACACGCACCCCGACGCGATTATCAGCCTTGCCACCTCCGAGAACGGCGAGGCGCATGTGCGTCGCCTGTATGGCGAACGCGCCCTCTGGGTTCCCTACATCCAGCCGGGGTTCAAGCTGGGCAAGTATGTCGGCATGGCGGTGCGGGCGAACCCGAAGCTGGAACTGGTGGTGTTGGGCAAGCACGGGCTGGTCACCTGGGGCGAGACGGCAAAGGCGTGCTATGAGAACACCATCCGCGCCATTCAGCAGGCGGAGGCATATATTGAGGAGCGTGCCGCGGGGCGACAGGTGTTCGGTGTGGTCAAGACGCCTGCGCTGGAGCCGTCCCGACGCCGACAGGTCTGGGCGGAAATCCTGCCGATTATTCGCGGCGCGATCTGTGCCCAGCGCAAGCAGGTGCTGTGCGTCGATGAGAGCGAAGCGGTGCTGGACTTTGTGCGGCGCGAGCAGGCGAAGGAGGTTGCGTTGCGCGGCGCCGCCTGCCCCGACCACCTCGTGCATACGAAGCTCTACCCCCTCTTTATCGATTGGGATGGAACCGATGTGGATGCACTCAAGGATCGCCTGCGGGAAGCCATCGCCCGCTATCGGGAGGAGTATCGGGCATACTTCGAGGCACACCGCAAGGGTGACGAGCCGATGATGGATTCGGCACCGCGGATTATCCTCATCCCTGGGCTGGGGCTGGTCGCTACAGGGCGTGATGCCTTTCTGGCAAGCGTAGCACGCGACCTGTACCATCGAGCCATCGCGGTGATGCACGGCGCCACCGCGCTGGATCGCTTCATCTCACTCACACCTGCCGAAGCCTTTGGGGTGGAGTACTGGCCTTTGGAGCTGTATAAACTCACCTTGCGCCCACCGGAGCGCGAGCTGGCAGGGCGCGTGGCGCTCATCACGGGCGGCGCGTCGGGCATCGGGCGAGCCACCGCCAAACGCCTGGCACAGGAAGGCGCCCATGTGGTCATTCTGGACATAGACTTCGAGGGCGCCCAGAGCGTCGCCGAGGACATCTGTGCCCAGCAAGGCGAGGGGCGTGCCCTTGCTGTTCCATGCGATGTGCGTGAGGAAGCGCAGGTTGTCGAAGCGTTCCGTCAGGCAGTACTTGCCTACGGCGGTGTCGATATCGTGGTGAATAATGCGGGAATCGCCCTCGCTGCGCCTATCGTGGAGACCACCCTCGCCGATTGGAACCGCCTCTATGCGGTGTTGGTGCAGGGCTATTTTCTGGTGGCGCGTGAGGCGTTCCGTATCTGGCAGGCGCAGGGCATCGGCGGCAGCCTGATTATGATCACCTCCAAGAACGCGCTCGTGGCGGGTAAGGACGCCGCTGCCTACAGCTCTGCCAAAGCCGCCGAGGCGCATCTGGCGCGCTGCTTAGCGGAGGAGGGGGGTGCTATTGGCGTGCGGGTGAACTGCATCGCGCCCGACGCCGTGCTGCACGGCTCACGCATCTGGGACACTAACTGGCGCATGGAGCGTGCCCGCGCGTATGGCGTCCCGCCCGAACAGCTGGAGGAGTATTACCGCCAGCGCACCACGCTCAAGGTGAACATCTACCCAGAGGATGTGGCGGAAGCGGTGCTGTTCTTTGCCTCGGATCGCTCCGCCAAAACCACAGGGGCGACCCTGACCGTTGATGGCGGCGTGCCCGCCGCGTATGTGCGCTAAGCCGTGCGAAACGGGGCTATATGGATCGTATGGCTTTGCTTGGGGCTGCTGGCGCTGGCGCAGCCGCCCACGCTCTCGCAGGAGCTGGATCGGTTGCTCAGCGTCGAGTGGCTGAAGTACGCCTCCTGTGGGGTCGTGGTGCGCGATGTGCAAACGGGCGAGACGCTTTACGCCCGCGAGGCGGAGCGTATGCTGATCCCTGCATCCTGCGCCAAGCTCGTCACCACCGCTGCTGCGCTCCACCTGCTGGGGGCGGACTACTGCTTCCGCACACGGGTCTGGTTGCGCGGCAGGCTCGATGCGAACGGCACGCTGCATGGCGATTTGGTGCTGCAGGGCGGTGGTGATGCAACGCTTACCTTGAGCGACCTGAAGGGGCTGGCGCAACAGGTGCGCGCCGCGGGCGTGCGGCGCGTGGAGGGGCTGCTGCTCTATGACGACTCGTGGCTGGATGCGGAGCGGTACGGCTTCGGCTGGAACATCGACGACGAGCCGTTCGGCTATCAGGCGCAGATGAGCGCGCTGTGTGCCGAGCGCAACGCGGTACGCCTCTACGCGCGCCCCGCTGAGCAGGTGGGCGAGCCAGCCCATCTGCGCCTTGATCCACCGACCGACTATGTGCAGGTGGTGAACCTCACGCGCACAATAGCCCGCGATTCGGGTAGCGCGCGGCTCGCCGCGACCCGTGAACGCGCGCTCAATCGGCTCGTGGTGTCGGGCACGATCCCGCAGGGAGTGGACGAGGTGCTGATTGGGCGCTACGCGGTGGAGAACCCCGCCCGATTCACCACGACGCTCTTTCGGGATGCCCTGCGCGAGGTAGGTATCGCCGTGTCTGACCGAATTGCGCCACTGCTTAGCGAATGGCGCATAGCGAATGGCGAATCGCGCGTAGAAAACCACTCGCTACTTGCCACTCATCACTCGCCTCCCCTGCGCGAGTTGGTCGCCCTCATCAACAAGCCGAGCGACAACCTGCTGACAGAAATCGTGCTAAAGGCGATTGGCAAAGAGCGGCGTGGGCGTGGCTCCACAGCGGCAGGGCTTGAAGCCGTGCGTGAGTTCCTGCAAGGCGCAGGGCTGGAAATGGGCGCATGCCATCTGGTGGATGGCTCTGGGCTATCGCGCATGAATGCCATCAGCGCCGAGAATCTGGTGCGCCTGCTCCTCTTTATGGCGCGCTCGCCCCATGCCGAGACCTTTCGCCAATCGCTACCCATCTTTGGCGTGGACGGCACGCTGCGCAACCGCCTGCGCGACACCCCTGTGCAGGGCAACGGCTACGCCAAAACGGGCAGCCTCTATCGGGTCAGTACGCTCGCAGGCTACCTGACCACCCGGAGCGGGCGCAAACTGGCATTCGCAATCCTGATGAACCACTACAACGCTCCTGCCTCGGAAGCCCGCGCCCTGCAAGATCAAATGGTGCGCCTGCTCTGGGAGAAGCTTTGAGAAGGTAAACTTATTTGCAGGTGAGCATGATGGATAGGACACAGGCGTTCGAGCAGCCCGATCCGAACCGCACCCAGGCGACGGGCGTCCCTGCGGACCCCCATCGCACGCAAGCTGTGCCGATACCGGGCACAGCGCCCGACCCGAACCGCACGCAGGCGGTGCCTGGGCTGGGTGCTCCCCCATCGCGCGCTCTTACGATGAAAGCCGTGCTGGGTAGACCCGTCGCGCTGGCGAACAGCGTCGCCCGCGAAGGGCTGCTGGTGGAAATCGCAGGTGCGCAGGTTGCCGCTGGACGCGCTCCGCTCAACCTCTGTCTAGTCATCGACCGTAGCGGCTCGATGGAGGGACCGCCGCTGGACTATGTGAAGCGTGCCTGCGGCTATGTGGTGGATCTGCTCAGCGATCAGGATGTGCTTTCCATCGTCACCTTCGAGGAGACCGTCGAGGTGTTGATGCCGCCGCGCAAAATCGTGAACAAACAGCTGGTCAAGGAGCATATTAACCGCCTGACACCGGGCAACACGACCAACCTCTACGACGGGCTGGTGTTAGGTATTCAGCAACTGACCTCGGTCAACCTGCCCCACTATCAGAGCCATCTGATGCTCTTTACCGACGGCGAGCCGACCGTCGGCATCAAAGATTTCAGCACGATTGTGAATGTGGCAGCGCGGGCGAAGGAACACAATTTCCACATCACCGCGCTCGGTTTCGGTCCTGATTATAACGAGGAGCTGCTGGCGGGCATTGCGCGGCGCAGCGGTGGCAAGTATTACTATATTGACCGCCCTGAACGCATCCCCGAAATCTTTCAGCAGGAGCTGCAACGGCTGATGACGGTGGTCGCCCGCAACCTAAAGCTGGAGGTGCAGCTTGCACGCTGGGTGCAGGTGCGTCAGGCGTTCGGGGGTGAGCTAAACCTGCGCGGACGCACCGCCGAGCTGAGCCTGGTCGATGTGGAGCGTGGCAGCCAGCTCACGCCCATCCTGGAGCTGGAGTTCCCCAATCACCCAGCAGGGGTCTACCGCATCGCCCGCCTCAAACTCACCTATGAGGACAACCTCACCCAGCGCGTCGAAACGCTCACCGACGAGGTAGTGCTGGAGTTCGTGACCGATTCAGCGCGGGCGAATGTGCCACAGGATCCGCGCGTGGCGAACGAGCTGCAGGTCGCTGTCACCTCGCGCGCGCTGGAAAAGACCATCATGGGCATGCGCACGCAGCAGCTCTCGCAGATGCAGGCGTTGCAGGAACTGGAGCGCAC
>JBCNVA010000071.1:0-12715 GCA_039630445.1 Armatimonadota bacterium | reverse complement strand
GAACTCCAGCAGCTGCTGGTCTTGAAAGATACGCTCCATCTGTGCCCGGTCTACGCCGGGCACGGGGATGTGCAGCCCGATGGCGTAGACCAAAAACATCGCGAACACAAAGAGAATTCGCGCCCGCAGGTCGGGCAGCTTCCACGCGCTTTGCAACGCCGAGACGAAGTTGGTACTCAGCATGTTGTCCTATCCCTCACTCTGTCGCCCGCATGATGAGCAAGATGCTCGCGCCACTCACGATTCACCCTGTGCAATCAATTTTACCTGTCCACCCGCTGCTTCGATTTTGGCGCGGGCAGATTGGCTGACGGCGTGCGCGTGGACGGTAATAGGGAAGCTGATCTCGCCCTCGCCCAGCACTTTCAGCCCGTCCTTGAGTTTGCGAATGATGCGCATCTGCAGCAGCCGTTCGGGCGTGATCTCGTCGTTTGGCTGGAAGCGGGCGGCGAGCGTGCCCACATTCACAATCGCATATTCGACGCGGTTGATGTTTCTGAATCCGACGCGCACGGGCAGCCTGCGATGGATAGGCGTTTGCCCGCCTTCGAAGCGAGGCGGCACGGTGTCGCGTGCTTTTTGCCCTTTAGTACCCCGTCCAGCGGTCTTGCCATGTCCAGAGCCGATGCCGCGTCCGACACGCTTGCGACGCTTCTTGCTGCCCGGTGCAGGTTTAAGGTCGTGTAATTGAATCATGGTAACTCCTCCTGTTGCTCGGTAGGTGTGGCGTTCTCGGAGGCACTGACGGTTTGGGGTGTTGGCTCAGTGGGTGCCTCACCCTCCAGAGGTTGGTGGCTTCGGCGTCTCGCCGATTGTCGTTTTGGCTTGGCAGGCGTCTCGCCCTTAGGGCTTTCAAGTTTTATAGAAAGCATTTGTCCGTGCGTTGGGCGTGGATCGTCATGGGCTTCACCCTCCTGAACGGCTTCTACATAGAGCAGATGAGGGATGCGAGCAATCATGCCGCGGATGGAGGGGTTATCGGGCTGGTAGACGGTCTGATGCAACCGTTTCAGCCCCAGCGCGCGCACGGTGCGTTTTTGGGTCTCGTTATGCCCTGTGGGACTCTTTTTGAGCGTGATTTTGAGCTGGCTCATTGGGCTGCCACCTCCTTGAACTTGCGCACATACCACGGGGTCAGCACACTGAGCTTTGCGCCACGCACTTCGGCGATCTGTTCAGGGGTGCGCAGTTGCTGGAGCGCTTCGATGGTGGCGTAAGCGGCGTTGATAGGGTTGCGTGAACCGATAAGCTTTGCCAACACATCGCTGATGCCTGCCGCTTCAAGGATCGCACGCACGGTGCTGCCCGCTACAACGCCAGTGCCAGGGGAGGCAGGTTTCAGCACAAGTCGCGTTGCGCCGAACTCAGCCTCCACCTCGTGCGGGATGGTCGTGCCGATGCGGGGCACGAAGACGAGGTTTTTGCGGGCGGTTTCGATGGCTTTGCGAATGGCGTCGGGCACCTGGCGTGCTTTGCCCAGCCCAACTCCTACATGCCCATTCGTGTCGCCCACAACCACCATCACCTGAAAGCTGAGGGTGCGTCCTCCTTTATGGGTTTTGGAGACGCGATTAGTGTACACCACCCGCTCCACATGCAGGTTCAGCAGGTCTGGGTCGATGGGTGTCTGTTGCCGTCTCCTCATCGGATAGCCTCCTTAGAATTTCAGCCCCGCTTCACGCGCAGCATCGGCAAGAGCAGCCACACGCCCGTGATAGCGGAAGCCGCCTCGATCGAACACCACTTGAGTGATGCCCTTTGCAAGGGCGCGCTGGGCAATCAGGCGTCCAACGGCTGCCGCCGCCTCCTTGTTGCCTGTGCCAGTTAGCTGGTCACGCAGGGCGGGATCCAGGGTGGATGCCGCGACCAGCGTATGCCCTTTGGTATCATCAATAATCTGTGCATACATATGTTTGAGACTTTTATAGACGCATAGGCGTGGGCGTTCCGGCGTACCGAAGATGGTGCGTCGGATACGCCGATGGCGGATGATGCGCTTTTCTCTGGGCGTTCGTTTCATGCCTGGTTCACCTCATTTGCCGGGTGGATTATTTCTTGCCACCTTTGCCCGCTTGTTGCTTGCCGGGTTTCAGGCGAAGTTGCTCGTTCAGGTAGCGCAGCCCTTTGCCCTTATAGGAGTCGGGTGGGCGGATGGCGCGAATGTCGGCTGCCTGTTGCCCGACGACCTGCTTGTCGACGCCGCGTACATGGATAAGCAGGCTGCGGGTCTGCGGATCTTGCTCAACGGCGAAGCTGATGCCCGGATAGGGCTGAACGCGCACAGGGTGTGAATACCCCACCTGTAGCACCAGCTGATTACCCTCCACCTGGGCGCGGTAGCCGACACCCACCAGCACGAGCGTCTTCTGGAACCCTTCGGAGACGCCCTGCACCATGTTGGCAATCAGGGTGCGTTGGAGTCCGTGTTGGGCGCGGGTGAACCGGTCGTCGCTGAGGCGTTCCACCCGCAGCTGCCCATCTTCTTGCACCACGCGCACTTTGGCGGGCAGCTGGTGGCTCAGTTCGCCTTTTGGACCTTTGACCGTGATCAGGTTGCCTTCGATCTTTACCTCTACACCCTTTGGAAGGGGGATGGGTCGCTTTCCTACTCTTGACATCGCTTTCGCCTCCTTAGGATGCCCCCTAAACTTTTCACCAGACGATGCAGATGACCTCGCCGCCGATGCGCCGTTTGCGGCATTCGCGGTCAGGCAGCAGCCCTTTGGAGGTGGAGACGATCGCCGTGCCCAGCCCGCGCTTGATGGGGCGCAGCTCCTCGACAGGCGCGTACACGCGCCGTCCGGGCTTGCTGACCCGCTCGATATGGTGGATGGCGGGTTCGCCGTCGGGTGCGTACTTAAGCGTGATGGTGAGCGTCGCTTTGACACCAGTGCGCTGCACTGTGTAGTCGCGGATAAACCCTTCTTGTTTGAGCAGAGCCGCAATTTGCTCCTTGAGTTTGGAGCTGGGCAGGCTCACTTGCTCCTTGTTTGCCCTGACCGCGTTGCGAATTCGCGTCAGCATATCGCCGATGGGATCGGTCATCATCGCGACTTGATGCCTCCTTACCAGCTGGCTTTGCGCACGCCGGGCAACACGCCGCGGTGTGCTTGTTCGCGCAGGCAGATTCGGCACAGCCCAAAGAAGCGGAAGTAGCCGTGCCGTCGCCCGCAGATACTGCAACGGTTCACCTTACGCACCTTAAACTTCGGTTTTCGCTTCGCTTTGACAATCCAAGCCGTTTTCGGCATCGATGGTTCACCTCGTGCAAGGGCATATTATACCTGATGGGGCGGTTTGCCCCCTGTTTATCGGCAAGATGCCGAAACCACAGGTTTCAGTGTTCAGCTGCCGCTGCCTTCTCTTTCTGGTACTTCTCGATGAGTGACTGGGCAATATTGAACGGCACCTCCTCGTAATGTGAGAATCGGGTTCGGAATCGCCCGCGTCCGCGCGTGATGGAGCGCAGTTCGAGGGCGTATTTGGTCATTTCGCTCATGGGCACGAGGGCGCGGATGAGCTGTCGTCCTGCGCCGAGGCTTTCGATGCCCTGGATGCGTCCGCGTCGCCCATTCAGGTCGCCCATCACATCGCCTGTGTAGGTGTCGGGCACATCGACCTCCACCTCTAAGATGGGTTCCAGAATCACAGGGTTCGCTTGGGCGGCGGCGCTTTGGAAGGCGAGGCTGCCTGCGATGCGGAACGCCTGATCGGAGGAGTCGACCTCATGGTAGGAGCCATCGACAACCACCACGCGGAAGTCGGTGACGGGGTAGCCTGCAATCACACCCTTTTCGGCGGCTTCGCGGATGCCCTTTTCGATGGCGGGGATGTAGTTTTTAGGGATGGCGCCACCGACGATGGTCTCGGCGAATTCGAAGCCAGCGCCGCGCGGGAGCGGTTCCATATTGATGAAGCAGTGTCCGTACTGTCCGCGTCCGCCTGTCTGTCGCTTGAACTTGCCCTCGACGCGCTGCACGGGGCGTGAGATAGTCTCGCGATACGGGATTTTCAGCTCCTCGGTGGTGACCTCCGCGCCGAATTTGCGCTTGAGCTTTTCGATGGTGCTTTCCAGATGGAGGTCGCCCATGCCCATCAGCAGGGTTTGTCCTGTTTCGGGATCGCGTCGGGCACGCAGGGTGGGGTCTTCTTCCTGCAGGCGATGGAGCGCGGGTCCCAGCCGATCCTCATCCGCTTTGGTCTTGGGCACGATGGCAACAGTGTAAATGGGGTCTGGGAACTCGATGAGCGGCAGAATCAACGGGCGGTTGCGGTCGCACAGGGTATGCCCTGTAGAGGTCTCTTGCAGCTTGGCAACGACGCCAATATCGCCCGCGCGGATCTCGGAGGTGGCTTCCTGAGTTTTGCCGCGCACAAAAAAGAGCTGCCCGATGCGCTCGTCGCGTTCCTTGTTGGCGTTGTACACCTGTGAGTCGGCACGAATGACGCCTGCGTAGACGCGGAAGTAGGTCAATTTGCCCACATAGGGATCGGCAGTGGTTTTGAACACGAAGGCGCATAGGGGCGCATTTGCGTCGCAAGGCACTTCGACGGGCGTGCCTGTGCGTGGGTCTTCGGCTCTGGGAGCGGGTGCTTCTGCGGGGCTGGGTGCCAGCTCAATCAGGGCTTGCAGCAAGGGGGTCAACCCTATGCCCGCCTGTGCGGAACCGTACAACACGGGCACAATCGTGCCTGCCCGCACGCCGGCACGGAACCCCTGCACCAGCTCCTCATCCGTTAGCGGCTCGCCACCGAGATATTTTTCCAGCAGTGCGTCGTCCGTTTCGGCGGCAGCTTCCATAAGCATCTCGCGCACCTGCTGCACCTCCGCCTGAAGGTCGGCAGGCACTTCGCTGGCGGACACATCGCGATCTTTGCCCAGATAGGCTTTGTTGTGTATCACATCTACGACGCCTCGAAAGCCCGTCTGAACCCCAATCGGCACTTGAACGGGCACAATCCGATTGCCGTAAGCCGCGCGCAGGTTCTGGATAAGGCTGGCATGGTCGGCGTTATCGCGCTCCATTTTATTGACAAAGATGATTCGGGGCAGCTTATATTTCTCGCACAGTTCCCAGGCATTTTCGAAGCCCACTTCGATCTCTGCCTGTGCAGGAACGACCAGCAAGACGGCATCGGCGATGCGCAGGGTGGCGTAGAGTTCCCCGATGAAGTCGGGGAAGCCGGGCACATCGAGCAAGTTGATTTTATGGTTGTTCCATTCGATGGGCAGCAAGGAGGTGCTGAGGCTGATTTTGCGGCGGATTTCTTCAGGGTCGAAGTCGGACACGGTGTTGCCGCTTTCGATGGAGCCGATGCGGTCAATATGTCCAGCCAGATAGAGCAGATGTTCGGCGAGGGTGGTCTTGCCACTCCCGCCGTGTCCCGCCATCGCCACATTGCGAATCTGTTCGGCTGCGTATAGTTTCATTCCGAGTGCCTCCTTCTCATCGGTGAGTTGCTGCTATTTGTCCGTTATTTGCGAAATGGCATGCCCAGCCCTTTGAGCAGCGCGAGGGCTTCCTCGTCGGTTTTAGCCGTAGTGCAGATCGTGATGTCCATACCCCGAATTCGGTCGATCTGGTCATAGACGATTTCAGGGAACAGTGTCTGTTCACGCAGCCCCATGGAGTAGTTGCCGCGTCCGTCGAAGGAATGGGGTGAGAGTCCGTGGAAGTCGCGGATGCGGGGCAGCACGACATTAATCAGTTTTTCCAGGAAGGCATACATACGGTTGCCGCGCAGGGTGACTTTACAGCCGATGCGGTGCCCTCGGCGGATACGGAAGTTAGAAATGGCGCGTTTTGCGATGGTGGGCACGGGCTTTTGCCCAGTGATGAGTGCGAGGTCGCGCATGGCGTTTTCCAGCTGTTTAGGTTCCTGCTCGCCCCTGCCGACGCCCATATTGATTACGATTTTCTCCAAGCGCGGGATCTGCATGGGGTTCTTGTAGCCGAACTGGCGCTGCAGCTCAGGGCGCACCACCTGCTCATAGCGCAGGCGCAGCCCTGGGGTGAATCGGACCGCTACATCGGCGGTTTCGAACATCTTTTCCGCTTTTTGCTCCTTGCCTGCCTTCTTGTCCTGAGGTTTGGGACTGGTCTGTTGCTTTGCCATTTGGTATCGCCTCCGTTTGGGCTAATGCGTTTGCGCGTGGGAAGTTTATTTGGTGGCGTCCACCATCTCGCCGCAGTGTTTGCACACGCGCACGAGGCGGTTATGCTCGCCGCGAATGCGTTTGACGCGAGTAGGTCGGTCGCAGTGTGGGCAGACCAGCATCACTTTGCTGGCGAAGATGGGGGCGGGCTTTTGGATGCGCGAGCCTTTTTGCGTGACGGTGCGCGGCTTCTGATGTTTGGTGACCAGATTGATGCCTTCGACGATGATACGGTTCTCGCGCGGCATCACGCGGATGACGCGCCCGCGCCGCCCCTTGTCCTTGCCCGAAAGGACGTACACGGTATCGCCTGTCCTGATTTTCATGCGGATCGGCTTTGGCAGTTTGCGTACCATGGGAGTTCCCCTCCTACAGCACTTCAGGGGCGAGCGAGACAATGCGCATGAAGTTACGGTCGCGCAGTTCGCGGGCAACGGGTCCGAAGATTCGGGTGCCGCGTGGCTCGCCCTGGTTGTTGATAATCACGCAGGCGTTATCGTCGAAGCGCAGCGTGGTGCCGTCGGGTCGTCGGATAGGGCTTCGTGTGCGCACAACCACCGCGCGCACCACATCGCCCTTCTTAATGGGCATGTTGGGCGCAGCATCTTTGACCGACGCAACGATCACATCGCCGACTCGTGCATAGCGTGCGTTGGAGCCTTTCAGCACGCGGATGCACATCACCTCGCGTGCGCCGGAGTTATCCGCCACTTTGAGCCGTGTAAATATTTGGATCACTGCGTTCACCTCCTCAAACGGGTTTTTTATTCAGGGCGTTCCAGGATGGTGCGCACGCGCCAGCGCTTGTGGCGGCTCAGTGGGCGCGTCTCCACAATCTCCACCAGATCGCCCACTTTGCATGCATTATGTTCATCGTGCGCCATATATTTTTTGGTACGGCGAATTGTCTTGCCGTACAGGGGGTGGCGGAAGCTGCGCACGACGGCGACCACGACCGTTTTATCCATTTTGTCGCTAACGACACGCCCAATGCGCACCTTGCGCTTGCCCCGATAGGGTCGGGCAACTTGCGCCCCTTCGGATTGTGCCTCAGTCAGTTCGGTTGCCTGGATTGCTTCCTCCATTGGTGCCTCCTTGTTTCAAGACAAGTCACTATTCGCTCGTGGCAGCACGCTCGTTCAAAATGGTCTGGATGCGTGCGATGTTGCGCCGCATAATGCGCAGGGCAGCAGTATCTTTGAGTTGGCGTACCGCCTGTTGCACGCGCAGTCGGTAAAGCTCATTACGCAATTTTTCCAGTTCCTGTTCCAGTTCGCGCGTGGTCATCCGTCGCAGCTGGCTGGGTTTGAGCGGTTTCATTCGGTTTCACCTCCTGTGGTGGGCACGCCCAGTTGGAAGTCGGCACGGGAGACGATGCGCGTTTTGATGGGTAGTTTGTGGCTGGCGCGACGCAGCGCTTCGCGGGCGCGTTCTTCGTCCACGCCACCCAGCTCCAGGATGATTCGCCCGCGCCGCACGACGGCGACCCAGCCTTCGACGCTGCCTTTGCCACCGCCCATGCGGGTTTCGGCGGCGCGTTTGGTGTAGGGCTTGTCGGGAAAGACGCGGAACCAGAGTTTGCCGCCACGTCGCAGGTAGCGCACGATGGCGACGCGCGCCGCCTCCATCTGGCGGTTGGTGAGCCAGCAAGGTTCCATCGCGACGAGGCCGTAGTCGCCAAAGTGCAGTTCGCGCGCGCCTTTGGAGATGCCTTTGCGCCTGCCGCGCTGTTGCTTTCGGTACTTAGTCTTTTTGGGCATGAGCATCGGCGTTCACCTCATTTTTGTGGATGGTCTTACTCGTCGCTACTCATCTCCTCTTCGGATGGGCGTGGGCGTCCACGGGCTTGTCGGCGTCCTTGGGCGTTGCCGCCGGGTTGACTCTGCCCGCCGCCTCTCCCGCGGCGGCGTGGTCCGCCACGGCGACGGCGTGGTCCAGCTGGGCGTTCCACAGCGGGTCGCGCCGCACGGGCAGGTGTTTCAAACGCCGATTCGGGCGTGGTGACCGACGAAAGCAGAATACGCCGCTCAGTAACGGGGATGTCGCCTTTGTAGATCCAGACCTTGACGCCAATCGTGCCGTAGATAGTATAGGCGACGGCGAAGCCGTAGTCAATGTCGGCACGAAGGGTTTGCAACGGCACGCGCCCCACACGCTCCCACTCGGTGCGGGCGATTTCTGCGCCACCTAATCGCCCAGCCACCATCACCTTGATGCCGCGCACATTGGCACGCTCCGCGCGGGCGATGGCTTGACGCATCGCGCGGCGGTGGGAGACACGCCGCTCCAGTTGCTGGGCGATGTTTTCTGCCACCAGCTGGGCGTCGGTGTCGGGATTGCGCACATCCTCCACATCGATGCGCAGGTCGGGCTTGCTGGGGTGCAGCGCTTTATGCACGGCGCGGGTCACCTCTTCGATGCCCTGTCCCCCACGCCCGATAATCTGACCCGGACGCGCGGCGTAAATAATAATGCGCACGATGTTCGCCGCGCGCTCGATTTCGATGCGGGAGATGCCTGCACCGTACCACCGCTCCTTGATGGTTTTGCGTATCAGGTAATCCTCATAGAGGAGGTGGCGGTATTGCGCTTTGGGCGCGTACCAGCGGCTCTCCCAGTCGCGCGTAATCCCCACGCGAAAGCCAACAGGATGAATTTTCTGACCCATTTATGCCTGTTCCTCCTGCTTTGTCGGCTGCGATTCGGCTGCGGGCTGTGCACGGCGGGGAGTGCGTTTGCCCGTCGGTTGCGAGCGTGTCTCTATAGGCGACAGTTCGATGGTGATATGGCTGGTGCGTTTCAGGATGCGGAAGGCGCGCCCGCGGTCTTTGGGCAAGATGCGCTTCCAGCGAGGTCCCTCGTCCACATAGGCGCGATGGATGAACAGCTGGCGCGGGTCGTGACCCTCGTTATGCATCGCGTTGGCGATAGCCGATTCCAGCACCTTGCGGGTGAGGCGTGCCGCCTTGTTAGGTAAGCTGTTGAGGATGACCATCGCCTCCTGCACAGGCTTGCCCCGCACCAGATCAATCACCAGTCGCGCTTTACGCGGGGGTATCCGAACATAGCGTGCGACGGCTCGCATAATTTTTACCTCCTTACTTTTTTACTTTTGAGGTGCGCTCGCTGGAGCCGCCATGTCCGCGGAAGGTGCGGGTCGGCACGAACTCGCCCAGCTTGTGTCCTACCATCTGCTCGGTGATGTAGACGGGCACATGCTTGCGCCCATCATGCACCGCGAAGGTCAGCCCGATCATTTCGGGCACAATCGTGGAGCGGCGCGACCAGGTTTTGATGGGGCGTCGCTCCTGAGGGGCTTTGCGCGCCATCTCCTGTGCCTTTTTGAGCAGCTTCGGGTCGACATAGGGTCCTTTTTTCAGCGAGCGTCCCATACTTTTCGCCTCCTCATGTGCCAGTCGCTACTTTCGGCGTTTCAGGATGAATCGGTTGGTGCGTTTATTGCGTCGGGTTTTGACGCCGAGCGCGGGTTTGCCCCAGGGTGTTTTGGGGTGGGGCAGTCCGATGGGGGCTTTGCCCTCGCCGCCACCGTGGGGGTGGTCGCGAGGTGTCATGGCGGAGCCGCGCACATGGGGTCGGCGTCCCATCCAGCGCGATTTGCCCGCTTTGCCCCAGACCTCGTTCTCGTGATCCACATTCCCAACCTGCCCAATGGTGGCGCGGCAGTCCAGATGGACGAGTCGCATCTCCCCTGAGGGCAGGCGGAGCGTGGCATAGTTGCCCTCTTTTGCCATAATCTGGGCAACGGCGCCCGCGCTGCGCACAATCTGACCACCTCTGCCGGGATAGAGTTCAATATTATGCACCAGGGTGCCCACTGGAATGTTGCGCAGGGGCAGCGCATTGCCCGGCTGGATATCGGCGTTGGGTCCACTCATGACCGTAGCACCGACGGTCAACCCCACAGGCGCGAGGATATAGCGCTTTTCGCCGTCCTCGTACTCCAGCAGGGCAATGCGTGCAGAGCGGTTCGGGTCATATTCGATCGCGACCACACGCGCGGGGATGCCGTCTTTATTCCGTTTGAAGTCGATAATACGGTAGAGGCGTTTGTTACCGCCCCCGCGATGGCGAGCGGTGACGCGCCCTTGATTGTTGCGCCCGCCCGTCTTGCGCAAGCCGACGGTCAGGCTCTTTTCTGGCTCCGTTTTGGTGATCTCCTCATAGGTGGAGGTCACCATAAAGCGTCTGCCGGGCGATGTTGGTTTCCACTTTTTGACTGGCATGCAGTTCCACCTCACTCAGTTTGTCAGGCAGGTTGAGCCTCAGACCACGAAGTCCTCAATCGTCTGCCCAGGTTTGACCGTGACGATGGCTTTTTTCCAGCGACGGGTATGCCCTGTCCGCCGCAAACCGATTCGGCGCGGTTTCGGTCTAACCCACATCGTGCGCACCTTCAGCACCTCCACGCCGTAGAGCGCCTTGACGGCGTTCATGATGTCGATTTTCGTGGCGTCGCCTGCTACCTCGAACAGGTACTGGTTGTGTTCCATGCGCAGGCGGGTGCCTTTTTCGGTCAGTAGCGGGCGGATAATCACTTCGGTCGGGTGTTTCATCGAGCCCATACCTCCTCCATCTTTTGGATGGCCGCTTTGGTCGCAATCACATGGCGTGCGGGGATGAGTTCGTGCAGGGCGAAGGCAGGGGCGATGCGCACCAGCACATTGGGTAGGTTGCGGAACGATTTATAGACGACCTCGTTGGGCTGATCGAGCAGGATCAACACCCGCCCCTCCGTAGCCCCCAGTTGCTGCAGGAACTGGAGCGCGTGCTTGGTCTTGATCTCAGGGAAGTCCATTTCCTCCACGATGCGCAGGGCGCCCGATTCGACTTTGTCGGTCAGCGCGGCAGCGAATGCTAGGCGTCGTTCCTTTTTGTTCACGAGGGGGTTATAGTCGCGCGGTTTGGGTCCGTGGACGATGCCGCCGTGGCGCCACTGGGGTGCGCGGATGGAGCCTTGTCGGGCGCGCCCTGTGTGTTTTTGCGGCCAGGGTTTGCGTCCGCCGCCGCGCACTTCGCCGCGCGTGAGCGTGCTGTGCGTACCCTGTCGCTGGTGTGCCAGCTCCGCCACCACCACGCGATGGAGAACAGACCCACGCGCCGTGCGTGAAAACAGGGCGGGGTTCAGCTCCATCTCCCCCACTTGTTGACCCTGCGCGTTATACACCATTGCCTTCGCCATGCGTGTTCCCTCCCTATTCGCCGCTTATCTGCTTCTGCACATAGACGATGGAGCCGCGTCCGCCAGGGACTGCACCCTTGATAAGCATCAGGTTGCGTTCCTGGTCGATGCGCACGACGGTCAAGCCGCGCACCGTGACCTGTTCACCACCCATGCGCCCGGGCATCGGTTTGTTTTTGAACACACGCTGTGGTCCTGTTGCACCGCTGGAGAGGGGTCGGCGGTGGGTCATAGACCCGTGCGTTTTCGGACCGCCAGCGAAGCGGTAGCGCTTCACCACACCCGCGAAGCCCTTGCCTTTTGAGATGCCCGTGACGCGCACCACTTCGCCCTCTTTGAACACATGTTCGGGACGAACCTCCTGACCGGGCGCAGCTTGCCCATCCAGCACCCGAAACTCTTTCAGATGGCGTAGGGGCTGCTCGATGCCTGCCTTCTTGAAAATGCCCATTAATGGCTTGTTCACCTTGCGCCGGGCGATGTGTTCGAAGCCGATTTGCGCGGCGTGGTAGCCATCCCGCTCCGACGTGCGCACCTGCACCACGAAGCAGGGACCCACTTCCAGCACCGTGACGGGCACCATTCGCCCCTCGTTATCGAAGATATGGGTCATACCGAGCTTACGCCCGATCAACCCGCTCAGCACGGGCGGTGGGGGCAGCTCCCGCTTGACAGGGGCAGGCGCCACTGCGGCGGCTGGCTCCGCCGAGTCGGACGGCTCCGACACTTCCGACGCAGCTGCTGTTTCGGGCGCCTCGGGTGGCTCCGATGCAGCGGATTCCTCCATCGGCTGCGCCGATTCGGGCTGAGCGCTTGGGGTCATCTCCTCCTGAGTTGGCTTCTCCTCGCTCATGGCTGCCTCCCGTTAGAGTTTGATTTCTATATCGACACCGCTGGGCAGGTCCAGCCGCATCAGGGCGTCGATGGTGCGGTTGTTCGGCTCAAGGATATCGATCAGGCGTTTGTGGGTGCGGATTTCGAAATGTTCCATGCCGATTTTGTCGATGTGCGGCCCGCGGATGACGCAGAAGCGGCGGATGTCGGTGGGCAGGGGCACAGGACCGCGCACCTGCGCCCCTGTGCTGCGCACCTGCTCCACAATCCGCTTCACCGACTCATCCAGCACCCGATGGTCGTATGCCCTTAGCCGTATCCGTATCTTGTCGCGTCGCATAGAGGTTCGTCCTCCTCGCGCGGTCGAGGTGGCAGAGTCGCGGCTAATCCAGGATGTCGGTCACGACGCCAGCACCCACCGTCCGACCACCCTCCCGGATCGCAAACCGCAACCCCTTCTCGATCGCCACAGGACTGATCAACTTCACCTCCATATTCACATTATCCCCCGGCATCACCATCTC
>JBCNVA010000070.1:0-4965 GCA_039630445.1 Armatimonadota bacterium | reverse complement strand
AGCAACACTGGGGGTGTGGAAGGCGGCAGCGGACTGGCATCGGGCAACGGCGCGCTGGTGACCACCGGTGTGGAGCTGGCAATCCCCTTCGCAGCGATTGGTATCACGGGCGTCACCACCATCAAGGTCACCGCGTTCATTAACGGAGTCGGGCACGACTTCGTGTCGAATCAGGTGCTTGCGGGTATTGGTGGTGGTGGCAATCTGGGCGAGCCGCGCAATGTGAACTTCGGCAATATCCCTGGCGACCAGTTCTTCTATGTCGTCGTGCCTGAACCAGCGTCGCTCTTGGCGTTAAGCGCGGGATTAGCTGGTATGCTGGCGCTGCGCCGTCGCCGCGCATGACTTTCTTCCCCTCTACCCCCTTCCCAGCCCCTCCCCCTTCCTCAAAGGGAAGGGGGAGGTTTTTTCAAATCTCCGTTTTCTGAGCAGGAAACGCCTCTGGAGCCACGAACTTCTCCTGTGGAGGAGCATGGATGGTTAAAGTGGGCATTGTGGGCTTGGGCACGATGGGACGCCAGCATGCGGAGGCGTATCGCCAGATGCCCGATGTGCAGCTGAGCGTGGTCTATGACCACCATCGAGATCGGGCGGAAGCCTTCGCCCAAGAGTTTGGTGCTGCCGTTGCGCACGACCTGAACGACTTTCTGAAAGGGTGCGAGGTGGTGGACATCTGCACGCCCACCTATCGACATGCCGAATATGCCCTGGCTGCGATTCACGCGGGCAAGGCGGTTGTCTGTGAGAAGCCTCTGGCGCGTACCCTGCAGGAGTGCGAGCAGATTGTCGAGGCGGTTCATAAGTATAACGCCCTCTTTATGCCCGCCCATGTGCTGCGCTTCTTTCCCGAATATCGCACCGCGCATCAGATGGTGAAGGCGGGCGCACTGGGCACAGTGGCTGCCGTGCGCATGCGACGCGGAGGCGACTTCCCGCGCACCAAAAGCGACTGGTACGCCGACTTCGAAAAGAGCGGCGGGATTATTATGGACCTCATCATCCACGACCTCGACTGGTTGCGCTGGACGCTGGGCGAAGTGGAGCGCCTCTACGCCAAGTCGCTCACCTTCCAACAACTGGAACATCTGGACTATACGCTGGTCACACTGCGCCTGCGCAACGGCACAATCGCCCATGTGGAGGGCACTTGGTGCGATCCGGGCGGGTTCCGCGTCTCGTTTGAAATCTGTGGTGATGCGGGCATGCTGGAGTACGATTCGCAGCAGATGGTGGCGTTGCGCGTGGCGCGTCGGGCGGAGGCAGGTCAAGCAGGCGGTGTGGAAGTGCCCGAAAGCCCTGCCGTGCATAACCCCTACTACCTGGAGCTACGCCACTTTATTGACTGCTATCGCAACGGGCAGTCGCCCGAAATCACCGTGGAGGACGGCATGGAAGCCGTGCGCCTAACGCTCGCTGCCATCGAATCGGCACGCACAGGCAAAATAGTCAAACTATAAAACTGGTTCCCCCTTAGCAAGGGGGAACCTACGGGAGGGGTTCCAAACGCTGCGCACGCATGGAGGGTTCTATGATGAAGGTCAAAGTGGGCATTATGAGCTTTGCGCATCTGCATGCCGATAGCTATGCGCACTGCCTGTTGAGCAACCCGCGGGCGGAGTTCTTGGGGATTGCCGATCACGACCTGCACCGCGCCCAGCAGAAGGCAGAACAGTACGGTGTCCATGCCTTTGATAGCTATGAATCGCTGCTGGCTTCCGAGGTGCAGGCGGTGATTATCTGCTCAGAAAATGTGAAGCACGCCCCTCTGGCGCAGATGGCGGCAGCAGCAGGCAAGCATATCCTGTGTGAAAAGCCCCTGATGACGCGCCCGGAGGATGGGCGGGCGATGCTGATGGCAGCGCGCGGAGCAGGCGTGCAGCTATTCACGGCGTTCCCGTGCCGATTCAGCCCCGCGTTCCAGCAGCTGCGAGCGATGGTGCAGGCGGGTGCGATTGGTGAACTGCTGGCGATGCGCGGCACCAACCGTGGGGTGAACCCTGGCGGCTGGTTCAACGATCCGGAGCTGGCGGGCGGCGGCGCAATGATGGATCACACCGTGCATGTGGCGGACCTTATGCGCCTGCTCACGGGGCAGGAGATTGTGGAGGTGTACGCCGAGACGAACAATCTAATGTATCACGGCAACTTCGACGATACGGCGATGCTCACCCTCACCTTTGAGCGGGGTATCTTTGCCACGCTCGATTCGAGCTGGTCGCGCCCGCGCACCTTTCCCACTTGGGGCGATGTGACGCTCGCCGTGTACGGCACGCGCGGCGTGATCGAAATGGACATGTTCGCCCAGTACCTGCGCCATTACGATGACCGCGCAGGGCGTATCCGCCAGCTGTTCTGGGGCGACAATATCGATGCACTGATGATCGACGAGTTCCTGCGAGCGGTGAGTGGCGAGCCAGCCCCCACACTGGCAACGGGCGAGGACGGCTACAAAGCCGCCGCCGTCGCGATTGCGGGCTACGAATCGGTGCGACGCGGTGAGCCAGTAAGGGTGGAGTATAATATCAGCGGGTGAGCCAGTAGATGGATGAGAAACCAAAATGGGCGGAAAACCCCTTTCCGGGCATGAACCCCTATCTGGAGGACTCGCGCCTCTGGAGTGATCTGCATCGCACTTTCATCAGTGTATTGCGCGCGCAGCTGAACACGATGCTACCACTGAACTATTTAGCATTTGTCGAGGAGCGGGTCTATATAGAGGAGCCAGCGACCTTCCGAACGATTATTCCAGATGCGGTGATTATGCGCCCGATGCCTGGCACAACCATCCCCGTAGGAGCGACGGCTGTTGCCGATGCCCCCTACAAAATCTACATGCAAGAAGATGGCATGCGAGAGCCATACATCGAGATCATCGCCCTGCGCAACGGTCAGCGCAAGGTCGTCACGATTATTGAGCTACTCAGCCCGACCAACAAGACGCCCAACTCGGTGGGGCGCAAGCTCTATCTGGAAAAGCAGGAGGAAGTGATATACAGCACCACGCACCTGATCGAGATCGATCTGCTCCATTATGGGGCGCATACCCTGTTTGTGCCGCGCGCCTTGCTGGAGCCTGAGGACAAGCGGCTGGACTATGCGGTGGTGCTGCATAAGGCGGGTTGGTGCAAGAAGCATGCCTGGGCGTGGCCCATCAATCTACGCGAACGGCTTCCCAACATCACTGTGCCCTTAGCGGAGGGTGACCCCGATGTGATTGTTGACCTGCAGGCGGTGCTGAATCGGGTCTATGAGGAGGGGCGTTACGGGCTTGCCCTCAACTACGCCGAGGATCCCCCTGTGGAGCTACCACCCGACGACCTCCAGTGGATCGACTCGTTGCTCAGGGAGAAGGGCTTGCGGTAGATAGCTCCTTTTCACTCAGGCTCAACGCCTAATTCACGCAGTTTTTGTGCCAGCCGCTCCGCGCGCTGCCGTTCCGCTTCCAGCAGGCGGGCTAACTCCTCCTCAGGAAGGGGCACGAGGTTGCCCTCGGCGTCATAGAATCGCACCCAAGTGCCTGCCTCACCCTGATAGATGCCCTCCCACAAGCCTAAATGGAGTTCCAGCACACGGCTCCAGATTAAGCCCTGCGCGTTGGGCAAAAGCGGTTCATAGTGGGTGTTGCATAGATGCCAGCCTTGCAGCTCGCGCGTCGCGGGGTCATACCAGAAGTATTCAGGCGTGCGGAACACTTCAGCATAGAGCTGCTTTTTCAGCACGCGGTCTAACTCGGCACTGGCGGGCGAGATTAGCTCAATAATCAGGTCGGGATAGCGTCCCTCCTCTTCCCACACAATCCACGCCTGACGCGGACGCGCGCCCTCTACGCCCTTAACCACAAAAAAGTCGGGTCCCCGATAATAACGCCGCCGCGCCTGCTCCAACGAGTAGTACAAAAACATATTGCCACCGACATAGTAGTCCCGCCGATCGCGCCAATAGTGCCGCAGGCTCTCAATCAGCAAATTAATCTGGGCGCGATGCCACGCGCTTTCCAACGGTATCTCGTCCTCCGTGATGAGATGGATCACTGGCAGTTCCGCCTCAGGGGCATTTTGCCACGCTTCAAGCTGCGCCCTTAGTTCCCATACCGACATGCGGCGCTCACCAGAGGGGATTATACCTTTCAGCGATCGATCTCGCCCAGCACGATATCGATACTGCCGATCAGCGCAACCAGGTCGGCAATCAGCCGTCCGACCGCCATCTTCTCCAGCGCCTGCAGGTTCATGAAGCTGGGCGCGCGGGTATGCATGCGGTAGGGACGGTTCGTGCCGTCGCTCACAAAGTAGAAACCCAGCTCACCCTTGGGCGACTCAATAGGCACATACGCTTCGCCGACAGGCGGGCGGAAGCCCTCCGTATGAATCTTGAACCAGTGGATCAGCGACTCCATCGAGGTGTCGATGGCTTCGCGCGGGGGTGGCACGATTTTGGGGTCGTCTATGCGATAGGGTCCCTCAGGCAGCCCATCGATAGCTTGCTGGAGAATTTTAATGCTCTCGCGCATCTCCGCCATGCGCACCAGATAGCGGTCGTACACATCGCCGTGCGCGCCCACAGGGATGTTGAACTCGAACTGCTCGTACCCGCTATAGGGGTTCGACTTGCGGATGTCCGAGGCGAAGCCCGTGGCACGAATGGTCGGTCCACTAACCCCCAAGGCAAAGCACTCCTCAGTGGTGATGGTGCCGAGGCCCATCGTGCGCTCACGCCAGATGGGGTTCTCGCTCAGGATGCCCTCGATCTCGTCCAGCGCGTGGGGCAGCTCCTTAAGCAGCTGGCGCAGGCGTACATCGAAACCCGGCGGCATATCCCCGCGCAACCCGCCCGTACAGATCCAGCTGGGCATCATCCGCACGCCCGACATCATCTCGAACAGTTCCATAATCTGTTCGCGCTCGCGAAAGGCGTAGAAAAAGATGTTCATCGCGCCCAGGTCCATCGCATGCGTGCCGATCCACA
>JBCNVA010000007.1:0-3328 GCA_039630445.1 Armatimonadota bacterium | reverse complement strand
CCTCGTTATTCACCATTTCACCACTTCGCTATTCGCCACTTCGCCATTTCGCCTACACATGACTCAGCAACCCTGCCCGAAGTTGAACAGCACAATCAGCAGGTCGGCATCATCCACCACGCCGTCGCCGTTGACATCCTCTGCACCGCAGTCGGAGCTGCAGCCAAAGTCAAACAGCACCGCCAGCAGGTCGGCATCGTCTACGCAACCGTTGCAGTCCACATCGCCTGGGATGCTGGGGACCGTTGCGATATCATCCAGGTACACCGTGTAGATGTCGGTGAGAAAAGGGTTGACAGGTGTGAATGCCAGATGTTCAAATGTGCCCGTCTGTGTATCCAGCACCCCGTTCGCCGTTGAACCTGCAAACGCTCGGATCGGCTCGTTAGGAATATCGAACTCCACTCGTATCCACTGATCCTTCAGGTTCACCAGCTTGCCGATAGGGGCATTATTGCCCGTGCTGGAGGTGGCGCCAATCCACTCGATGCCAACTGCAGGAGCGCCTCCGTTGCCGCCACACGCAGCGGTGCTGCCCGTCTCGCGCACGCCGAGCGTGAGATAGAAGTCAGGCGTGCTGCTGGGCACATAAAGCCACACCACTACCTTAAAGCGAAAGTCGATGGTTGGATTTGGGATGTTCGGCGTGTTGAAGGTGGTCAGGCGCAGCCAGGCGTTCGAAGCGGTTCCTGTGAATTGCCACACCACCTTTAGCGACTGAGAGCCACCGGGCGTATGATTCTGCTCGTTGGAGATGATAGAGCAGTTCGGTCCAACGCTGCATGACCCCGTGAACGCAAGGAAGCTGGCAGTGGAGCCAGAAAAGTTCGGCTGGCGGAACATCACGACGCCATTTGCACCGAGAGGGTATCCCTCGAAGTTGGTGAGCAAGCAGCACTGCGCCATCGCGCCGGCTGCCAGCAGCAATCCCGTAAGCAACAGCAGAGAGCGCATCATCGTTGACCTCCTTTCGGGGGTGGGTTCGATAGCCCACCTCCCATTCTTCTTATACCCCGTAGTTGGGCAGATTCCTGCCGTTTTGCCCTCGAAAATAGGACTTTAGTCCTATTACGTGCCTGCATGGGATGGGTTATACTGGGGTCGGGAGAGGTTCGATGTGGATGCGGTATTGATTGCGGGGGGCGTTGCGCCCCCTGAACTAGCAGCGGTAGCGGGGCACGCGCGCAAAGGGCTTTTCTTGTTCGAGGGGCAACCACTGGTGCAGCGGGTGGTGCGTGTGCTGCATGCCAGTGGTATCGGGCGTATAGCCATCGTCGGCTCCGAGCTGCTGCTGGCGCATATGGAAGAGGATCCCGCACACCTGTTCTTTGTGCCTGAGGGAAGAGACCCGATAGAAAACTTGCTGCGCGGGGTGGAGCGGCTCGGTTTGTCGGACGAAGTGCGCTTTCTGCACTGCGCCGTCGACCTGCCGATGCTGACTCAGCATGCCCTATGCGACTGGCTGAATGTCATCCCACCTGAGAGCGATCTGGCGGCGGCGTTCGTGCCTGACGCCGTGTTTGAAAGCACCTTTCCGGGCGCGCCCTACAGGGCGGTGCGCTTCCGCGAGGGCTACTGTCTGAACGCCAGCCTGAGCCTGATGCGCGTCAAGTTCCTGAAAATACACGCGCCCCATCTGCAACGGCTTGCCGCGGTTCGCAAGAGCCTCCCCCTGTTCACGCTGCGCCTCGCCTCCTGGCTGGGTCTGCGTTTGGTGACAATAGGCATCCCGGCGCTGGCACGGTTTATGACGAGGCGACTCGCCCTCCAGACGCTGCCTGCGTTGGCGGAACGCGCCTTCAGTATCCGCCTGCACATCTATCCGCACGCCATGCCCGAACTGGCATACGACATCGACACCGTCGACGATTACCGCTATGCGCAGGCATGGTTCCACGCTCAAAACCCTACCCGATGGGAAGGGGGGTAGGGCAGATGTCCTTGCTATTCGCCGCACTGCCCGCGATGGCGCAGGGCATGATCCACCAGCACCAGCGCGACCATCGCCTCCACGATGGGCACTGCGCGGGGCACAACGCAGGGGTCGTGGCGTCCCCGCGCCTTCAAAACGGCTGGCTCGCCCCACTCGTCCACCGTCTGCTGCTCCTGAAAGATGGTAGCAGTTGGCTTGAAAGCAACGCGAATGTCAATCAGCTCGCCATTACTGATGCCACCCTGCACCCCACCGGAGAAGTTGGTGCGCGTGCGGATGCGCCCCGATTCATCGGTGTAGAACTCGTCGTTATGCTCGCTGCCCAGCATCTCCACGCCGCGAAAGCCTGAGCCGATCTCGAAGCCTTTGGTAGCGGGGATGCTCAGCACCGCCTTGGCGAGGTCGGCTTCCAGCTTATCGAACACAGGGCTACCCCAGCCAGGGGGCACATTCCGCGCGATGCAGCGAATCACTCCACCCACCGAATCGCCCTGCTTGCGCACCTGCTCGATGCGCGCCATCATCTGCGCGGCGATTTCGGCATCGGGACAGCGCACGGGGTTGCTCTCCACCTGCTCCAGTGTCACTGTTTCTGGGTCTACACGGGCGCGCAGGGTGTGAACCTGCTCCACCCAGCCGAGGATTTGCACATTCCAGAGGGTACGCAACACCTTTTTGGCGAGTGCGCCTGCCGCCACACGCCCGACGGTCTCCCGTGCGCTGCTGCGTCCACCACCGCGCCAGTCGCGAATGCCGTACTTCGCTTGATAGGTGTAGTCGGCGTGCGAGGGGCGATAGAGGTGCTTGAACGGCTCATAGGCTTTGGGGCGAGCGTCCTCGTTCCAGACGAGCATCAAGATGGGCGTGCCCAGCGTCTGCCCCTCGAACACACCCGAGAGGATGTGCACCCGATCGCTCTCGCGTCGCTGGGAGACGAGCTTGCTCTGCGCCGGGCGACGGCGGTCCAACTCCTGCTGGATCTCTTCGGGCGTGATGGGAATGCGTGGCGGGCAACCGTCCACCACCACGCCCACTGCACCTCCATGCGACTCGCCCCAGGTTGTGATGCGAAAGAGATGCCCGAAGGTGTTCATCGCCATAGACTCTACCTCGACGGGTATAATTCGCTTGCTATGCGTCAGCCGTTCATTCCGTCGCAGGCGGTCGCCACCCCCGCGGAGCGCACCGAAGAAGGCACGATGATTATCAACATGGGTCCCCAGCACCCCAGCACGCACGGCGTGCTGCGCGTCATATGCGAGCTGGAAGGGGAACGCATCGTGAAAGCCGAGTGCGTGATTGGCTACCTGCACACAGGGATGGAAAAAGAAGCCGAATACCTCACCTACCACAAAGCGCTCCCGATGACCGACCGCATGGACTATCTGTCGGCGA
>JBCNVA010000069.1:0-7816 GCA_039630445.1 Armatimonadota bacterium | reverse complement strand
GATCGGCGGTGTTGCTCGCCATAAGTATAGCCCAGGTATTCCATGTGTGAACCGTCAGGCAAGACGATGCGAGTCTCAGGGCGCCTGAGCCAGAGATAGAAAGATAGTCCAATTGCGCCTATGGCAGCAGCTACCAGTCCCCATCCGAGCCATTTTCCGATTCGCTTCATCAGTCGCCTCGCGCCAATTTGAAACCCCGATTGATACTATAACCTAACTTACCACTTATCTGAGATTCCTCGCCTTCGGCTCGGAATGACAGGTTCGTTTTCACAAGGTTGGTGTTGTCATTCCGAGCGAAGCGAGGAATCTCGCCTGCTCAAAAATGACAGGTAGCAACTTGGGTTATTATACCAATTAGCAGAGCAAGCACCGTGATGTCGTTGGCGAGGCGCCGACACTACGAACGCGCCCTGCGTCGCGTCGGCGTCCCCGCCGACGATGACAGCACTTGAAACGGCGATCGGTATTATCGCACTTTCAGCACAAAGGGCGTGCCGTGAGCTTCGTAGGGAGCGTACATCGCCCACAGGCGCGGCGGCAGCATGCGATACTCGCCCGGTACCTCTGCTCGCAAGATGAGGCGGTAACGCATCGTTTCTGTGTGGGCTAAGCGCGTGCGATACGCCAGCGCCCGGTCATCGCGCAACTCATGGTACTGATAGGTCCAGGCGTCCCAGTAATAGTAGCTCTCGTACACTCGCTCAGCGGGCGCACAGCCTGCAAAGAAGGGCGTCTCCAGCACCAGGTAGGAGGCATCCGCCGTGCGACGCGGAACCTTTGCCTCCACCTCCACTCGAATTAGGCTACCTTGGGGCACTGTGTCGCCGCTCCGCAGCTCGGTTGTCTCAAAGGCGCTGTCACCCGACTCATAAAATTCGCCCTCGTAGTCGGCGTAGGCGTCGCGGACGCGCTCGATGCGCGAAATGGTGATTTTGACCGCCTCAGGGCTGGGCGGGCGATACGCAGGTGTGAGACGCACCCACTGGTCGAACTGTAGGCTGACGATCGGCACGCCCGTTATCGGGCGAATCTCAACGCGGTTCTCACCGGGCTGCAGCAAGCGAGCGTCTAAAACAAGCCTGCCAACGGCTTTCCAGGAGTCATCGAGGCGCACGCGCGCCTCGCCCACCAAAGCCCCGTTGATCCACACCTGCACCTGCACGCCTCGCCCCTGGGCAAGCTGGCTCTCATAGCGACGGCTATAGGCAAGCAACGCCTCTAAAGCGCGTGCCGTGTCGCGCGAACTATACCACGAATCGCCCTGTGCCAAGCGCAGCAGTCCCATGATGGTTTTACGAACCAGCTCCTCGTAGCGACGGCGCGTGCCAAACAACCGCTCCGCGTCGTGCTCGCTTTCCAGCAACGCCTGCAACATCGCTGCCTGCGGCTCGCTGGGCAGCCAATACCAGTACCACGGATCCTCCTCACGAGGCGAATGAAACCAGAGTAGCAGGTTCGCTTCCTCATGGCAGGCACTTTGCAGCAGGCGCCAGAGACGAGCGATATGGGCGTTCGCATCGGGCAGATGCTTGCGCCAGCGGAGATAGATTTGTAGCAGCTCTGCGCTCCAGACGGGCAGAGCCTTGCGCGGATGGCGCGTGAACGCATCATTCACCTTATTCACCATAGACTGCAGATAACGGGCAAGGGCTGCACGGTCGAGGGGTGGTGTCGCGTCTATTGTGGTTAGCGCGCCGAGAGCCGATAGGATCTCCATCTGATCGCTCGATTCACGGAGGATAATGGTCTCCTCACCAGTCTTTGCCCATCGTGCCAGGCGCGCACGGACAAGATCCATAAAAGCCTCGTGTCCGCGCTGGTACATCGCGTCAGGCACTGCCACGCCCGCTCGCTTTGCCTGATAGAGCGCTTGCATCACATAGGCGGTGATCCACAGCTCTGGCTCGCTGGCTTCCCACCAGCCCCAGCCTCCATTGTGTTGCTGAAGTCGGCGCAGGCGCTCCAGCGACAGGCGCGTGATGGTCTCGATGCGCCGCTCCACTTCGGCAGGAGGCTTGATCCCCATCTGGCGGAAGGTGTGCTGCACCAGCACAGCGGGCAGGAAGCGACTGACCGTCTGCTCCACACAGCCGTAGGGGTAGTCCAGCAGGTAGGGCAGGCTCCCATAGACCCGATGCAGGACGGAAGGCGTAATCTGCACCTCCAGCCGATTCAGGGTAGGGATGGCGTCGGGCTGGACGGTGAGGGTGAGTGTGCGAGAGCCGTTCAGCACAGTCGCATAGCCAAAGGTTTGCCTCAAAGCGAACGGCAGAAGCGCCACCTTGCGCTCCTCCGCATCGGTCGGTCCGCCTGTGCGATCACGCGCAATCGCCTGGAAAGTCAGCTGCGGGAAAGCTTCCGCCCCAACCGTTTGCCATTCACTACTCGCCACTCGCCATTCGCTTCTGATACGAGCGGTATAGTCCCAGTGCAGGGTGACCGTCTGCCCTGCACCTATCTGCACGATTTGCTTTTGCGAGCCGTCGGGCGTGCGCAGCTCCACTTCCACCTCACGCGGCGTAGGCGTGTCGTTGCTGACCACGGTGCTGATGCGCGTGCGGTCCCCTTCCACCAGCCAGGTGGGCATGCGCAGGTTGACCATCAGATCTTTGGCGCACTTGATGCTCGCTTTGCCGTAGCCGACCTGTGTCTGCAGGGTATGTGCGTGCGCCGTGAGCCGCCACTCGGTGAGATTATCGGGGAGCTGGAACTGGATGCGGGCGCTGCCCCGTGCGTCGGTCTTGAGCGCAGGCATCCAGAAGGCGGTGTCACGGAACAGGCGTCGCATCTCGATGTCTACCTGACCCTTATCGCCCTGCCACGCCAGCCAGGGGGCAGAGAACTCGGTGCGCACGCGGTTCCAGCGCGGGGCGTAGAACGCGCTTTGCAGGCGGAAGGTGTCGGGGCGCAGCGCGTAGAGCGATTCATCGACCACCGCCAGCGAGAGTTCCGCCTGCACAGGACGCCCTTGCGCATCGGTGATCTGGACTTGTGCCTGCACTGTTTCGCGCGGTGCGTAGCGTGGTTTATCAGTTTGCAGGGCGATGCGCAGTTTCTGCTGGCGCACGCCGATGCGCACCTCGCGTCGGCGCTCGATAAACTGCTTGTCCTGCACCATGCAGACCTGGACGAAGGCGTTCGGCACCGCGTCGGGTGGCGGAATCAGGCGCAAGGTGGCGATCCCGTTGCGCAGCTGCACAATTTGCGAATGGTAGAGACGATCGCCCTCAAGGGTGAGCCAGAGCGTGGCGTTCGGCTGGCTCGCACGGATGGCGACTTGCAACGGCTCGCCCACCGCCAGGTCGCGCTTATCCAGTCGCAGGTCGAGCTGCGCCTCAGGAGGCGTTTGGGGCACATGGCTCGTGTCCCAGACCCAGAGGGTGTCCGTGCGGACAAGGGCATAACCCTGCTCGTCCCGCCCTTCGACGCGGATCTCCCAGTCGCCTGAATAGGGCGGTGTGAACTGGAAGGTTGCCCTGCCCTGCGCATCGGTCTGCACCGTGCCTTCGAATTTGTAGTCCACCACATAGCGTTGGGCGCGCCAGAGGCGTTCCCCAACACGCCAGCGCAGGCGAGTCTGCACGGGCGCGCCCGACCGCCGATCGGACACCTGCAGATGCACGGTGTAGGGTTGCTCTGGTCTACCAAAGTAGGGTTCGGTGCGCATGCGCAGCCGCCAGTAGGTCGAGGCGATCGTGAAGTTTGTGGTGGCTTCAGCGAACTCGGCGCCAGCGGTCTGCATCTCGACGCGCAGGGTGCAGCGGTAAGCCGTGGGACGCTCCCCCCAATCCCATCGGTGCGGCTCCCGCTCTGGCTCCTTCAGCAGCTCAGCGACTGGGATGCGCAGCAGGGCACGCCCCATCGCGTCGGTCTGCGCCTCAGCACTCGCTACCACCTCACCATAATAACCCCACTGCCACTCCTCGCCCTCCTCATCACGGGGGATGAACGGTTCATCCTCCTCATCCTCGCTGTGCCAGTCGTCTGAGTAATCGTAGCTTCGGTAAACTTCGTAGCGTAGCGTGGCATTGGGCACAGGCATCCCGAAGTAATATTCCGACCTGAGTTCCACCTCTACCCGCTCATCGGGCAGATAGAGTTCGCGCGAGGGCTTGAGGCTGATGCGGTAGACGGGCTTGCGATAGGTGGCGAGTACTGCACTCCCCTCTACGCGCTCACCCTCCACCATCGCCACGATACGGTACCAGCCCGTGCGCGATTCGGGGGTGGTTTCGAACGAACCGCTGAAGGAGGAGAAGTCGGTCAGGCGCAGCGTCTGACGGGCGATGGGTTCATCCTGCGGGTCGTAGATGGTGACCTCCACGGGCGTGCCCGCAGGCAGCGGGCGATAGGTCAGGGATGTCTCCTTAGAGCTGTTCAGCACGCGGCGTAGGACGCCCTTGAAGTAGATGGTGTCGCCTGGGCGATAGAGCGGACGCTCGGTGTAGATGGCTCCTCTGAGGGGTGTTTCCGCCTCGCCCCCCCAACGGTAGAAGGGGAACAAGACCAGCAACCCGTTCGTGCGGGGGTGATAGGCGACGATCAGCAGCTCCTCTGGGGGCGCTTGCTGCCAGACCCAGCGTCCATCACTTGCTGTGCGCCCTTCCGCAAAGGCGTTTCTGCCATTGCCACCCCGCCAGGTCATCGCGGCGACGGGCAGGTTCGGCAGGGGCTGACCCGTTTTGAGTTCAGCTGCCCACACCTCCAGATGATTGCCAACGCACTTGGCGATCAGCCCTGCATGAGAGATGACAATCGGCGCAGGGCATTGCACAGGTCCCGCACGCACAAGAGCCACATAGATGCCCTCTGCCAGGTCAGGTAAAGACACATACTGGGTGAACACACCCTCGGGATCGCGCCCGCGGATCGGCTCCGCTTGCTCGTGCTGTTTTGTTAGGTACTTCTCATAGGCTTTCAAGAAATCGGTCAGCTGCGCTGCCTCGCGCCACCAGCCGTAGCGAATTTCGTTCAGCGTCTGCACGAATTTGGGCAGAATGCGCCTGCGCTCGGTGGGGTTGCGAAGGGTGTTGAGGTCGCCCTCGATACGGTACAGCACAATCTCCAGCTCATCGGCAGGCGCAAAGCCGCGAATGCCCAGCTGGACAGGTTCGTCGGGATGGTAGACGGGCTGCGGATGGATCAGGTCCAGGAAGGGGTCGTTGGGTTCCATGCGCAGCGTTAGCTCCTCCCGCTCGCCCTCGTTTAGCTCGATGCGGAAGGGGTGCTCCCCGCCAGTGGGTAGGCGAGGAGGAAAGTGATGCGCGCGCGAGATAGCACGCACCTCGTATTGCCCTGCGGGCACGCCGCGCAGCGCGAACTGACCGCGCCCATCGGCACGCAGCTCATACTCGCTGGAGTAATCGAGATAATAAAACTCATGGAGGCGTCCATCATCCGATTGATACGCTGCCTGCTCCACCCGAATCAGCACAATCTGGGCATGGGGAATGGGCTGACCTGTCTCGTCGGAAATCGCGACACCGAACAGGCTGGCGCGTGGCGTTTCGTGGCGGATCAGCTCGGCAACTCCATACAGCTGAAACGCAAGCAACAACGCCATCCATGCAATCGCAATCCCAATCCTTCGGGACATCATTACCACCTTTCGACGGATGGATTCAACCCAAGTTGCGCGGATTCCTGCTTGATGGGAACAGGTGGTAACCCAACTTGCCACCTCTCTGAGATTCCTCGCCTTCGGCTCGGAATGACAAGTTCCCTGCCGCATAAAACGCCCTGTCATTCCGAGCAGAGCGTTGTCATTCCGAGCGAAGCGAGGAATCTCACCTGCTCAAATGAAACAGGTAGCAACTTGGGTTATTGTAATGCCCCGTGAGTTGTTGACTCGACTTGGCGCACTCAATCACACCAAGTAGTGATTCGCCACCAGTTATACCAATCGGGGTTTCAAATAGCGCAAAGTCCGGACGGCTGAAGCCTTTCCTTAGCAAACCAAGCCTGCCTTCGCGGGCTTCTGATACCGATTGGGGTGTCAAGTGATACACGGCTAAAGCCGTTCCTCTGTCAACAAAGCCCGCCTACGCGGGCTACAGCCGACGGAGGTCGGCTTCGTCTGCACAGGAGCGGCTTAAGCCGTCTAAAATACTATGCCGTTCGCCGTTTCAAGCGACGCGGTTCGTCAGCGAGACACTGACGCTACGGACGCATCCTGCGTAGCGTCGGCGTCCCCGCCGACGACTGCGCCACTCGAAAGGACAGTTGGTATAACTCCACACAGGGAGGGTTTCGTTGGTTTCCATGCAACTCCTGCTGCCCAGCCGCCTGAGCGAACTTTATGCCCACGCTGCCACCTGCTCCACGATCGCCCCGCTATGCTCAGGGTAGAGCCGTATCAAGCAAGTGCAGGCGTGCAGCGCAGTCTCCCGCGCCCAGCCACACAGCGGCAGCAACTGCAGCAACGCCGCCTTTGCTCCGCGTTCCGTTAGAGCGTCCAGCACTTCGGGCAAACCTCGGACACGGTCTCCCACAATCTGCTGGGCATACTCCACAGCAAGGTCAGCCAAGCCTGCCTGCGCTGCAGCTTCAGCGACCCTCCAGAGTACCTCGAATCTCCCAACCTGGTGCGCTGTCCTCCACGCCTCCCACAGGGCGACCTTGGCTTGCTCCATCTGCCCCGCCTGCGCACACGCAACTGCTATCCCTGCCAACGCCCTTGAGCGAGCCCATGCCCCTTCAATCTGCAGGGCGACCTGCGCCGCCTGCTCCAGCACTTGCGCTGCCTGCCCCACCTGCCCCGCCCGCGCTAGCGCACTGGCTATCTCTGCCAATGCCCGTGAGCGATCGGAGGCCTCCTTAATCTGCTGGGCGACCTGTAGCGCCTGTTGCAGTTGCCCTGCCTGCGCCAACGCCTGGGCGATCCCCACCAACGCCTCAATGCGATTGAATGCCTCCTCAATCTGCTGAGCAACTTGAAGGGCTTGCTCCAGCTGCCCCACCCACGCTAATCCATGTGCAATTTTTGCCAAGGTGTAGTCGGTATCGAACACTACCTGCTGGGCGACTTGCAGAGCTTGTTGCAGCACCTGGGTTGCTTGCTCCAGCTGTCCCCTCTGGGCCAATGCCTTCGATATCCTCGCCAACGCCTCAGAACGAGTACCTGCATCCTCAATCTGCTCGGCAACCTCTAACGCCTGTTCAATCTGCCCCACTTGCGTGAGCCCCTCCACTATTCTCGCCAACGCCTGTAAGCGATTGGGTGGCGAATTAATCTGCTGAACAACTTGAAGAGCTTGCTCCAGCTGCCCCACTCGCGCTAATTCATGTACTATTTCTGCTACCACCCAAAGGCGACCGAGTAGGGGTGATTGCACCTGCTGGGCAAGAGGCAAGGCTTGTTGTAGCACCTGGGTTGCCTGTTCTATCTGCCCTGCCTGTACCCACCCCTGCGCTATCCCCACCAACGCCCACGAGCAAGCCTCTGCTTCCTCAATCTGCTGAGCGACTTGTAAAGCTTGTTCCAGCTGTCCTACCTGCGCCAACGCCCGCGCTATCCCAGCCAACGCCTCAGAGCGAGAATATGCCCACTCAATCTGCTGGACGAGCTGGAGGGTTTGTTGCAGCACTTGCTCTGCCTGCTCCAACTGCCCCACTTGCACCAATCCTCGCACAATCCTTATCAACGCTTCCGAGCGATGGAATGCCGACTCATTTTGTTGGGCGACTTGCAGAGCTTGTTGCAGCACCTGGGTTGCCTGCTCCATCTGCCCTGCCTGTACCCACCCCTGCGCAATCTCCACCAACGCCTTAGAGCGAGTATCTGCCTCCTCAATCTGCTGAGCAACTTGAAGGG
>JBCNVA010000068.1:0-4496 GCA_039630445.1 Armatimonadota bacterium | reverse complement strand
CTGCAGCGGCTCACAACATGCCATCGGCTGTTCATCACCTGCGACTCGCCACTCGCTTGCGACCTGTCCCATGCGACCCTCCTACTCCCATTCAATTGTTGCAGGCGGTTTGGAACTCAAATCGTACAGCACGCGATTGATACCTGGCACCTCGTTCACAATTCGGTCAGCGATGCGCCGCAGCAGGTCCCAGGGCAGCTCGACGGGTTCGGCAGTCATAGCGTCCTCGCTTTGCACGACGCGCAGCACGATTGGGTGCTGATAGGTACGCTGGTCGCCCATCACACCCACTGAACGCACATCGGGCAGGACGGCAAACGCCTGCCACACGCGCCGATGCCAGCCTGTGCGGGCTAACTCCTCGTTCAGGATAGCATCCGCCTCGCGCACCTGCTGCAGCCGTTCAGGAGTGACTTCGCCTATTACGCGCACCGCCAGCCCTGGACCAGGAAATGGCTGACGCCACACGAGGCGTTCGGGCAAGCCCAGCCTCTGCGCCACTGCCCGCACTTCGTCTTTGAAGAGGTAGCGCAACGGCTCCAGCACCTTCAGGCGCATCCACGGGGGCAGCCCGCCCACATTATGGTGCGTCTTGATTTTTGCTGCAAGAGGCGTGCCGCTTTCGATCACATCGGGATAGAGCGTGCCCTGTGCCAGAAAGCGGCAGTCCGCCATCGCATCGGCATGCTCCTCGAACACGCGCACGAACTCCTCGCCGATGACCTTGCGCTTCTCCTCTGGGTCGGTGATGCCTCGGAGCCGTCGCAGGAAGCGCTCCCGCGCGTCGACGAAGATCAGGCGTGTGGGGAAGTGGTGGGTAAACAGCTCGCGCACCTCCTCCGCCTCGCCCTTGCGCAGCAGCCCGTGATCCACAAAGATGCAGGTCAGCCGCTCGCCAATTGCCCGCTGCACCAGCGCCGCGACGGTGCACGAATCGACCCCGCCACTCACAGCGCACAGCACACGCGCATCACCAACCTGCTCCCGAATGGCGCGAATCGATTCCTCTATGAAGTTCGCAGGCGTCCAGTCGCCCCGACAGCCGCACACCCGAAACAGGAAGTTGCGCAGCATTGCCTTGCCGAAGGGTGTATGCGCCACTTCGGGGTGGAACTGCACGCCATAGAGCTGGCGCTCCATGTCGCCCATCGCGGCGATAGGGGTGTTCTCCGTTTCGGCAAGCACCTGGAAACCGGGCGGTGGTGCCACCACCTGATCCCCATGGCTCATCCAGCAAACTAGCTCCGTCTCCAGCCCGGCAAAGAGGGGTTCGGTGTGGCGTATAGTCAGGTGCGTGCGTCCGTACTCACGCTGCGCCGCGGGCTGCACCTCACCGCCTAGCATCTGCGCCATCAGCTGATGCCCATAGCAGATGCCCAGGATCGGTACTCCCATCTCAAAAAGGGCAGGCTCCACGCGCGGCGCATTCGGCTCATACACGCTGGCGGGACCGCCCGATAAAATAATGCCCTTCGGCTGACGCGCACAAAGGGCATCCAGAGGGGTGTTGTAGGGCAAAATCTCGCAAAAGACCTGGCACTCGCGCACGCGCCGTGCAATCAGCTGGGTGTATTGCCCGCCGAAGTCGAGTACCACCACTTGCTCGTGCAGACCGCTATGCAAAACAGGCGCAATCGCCGGCTCCATATTAAAAGGATACCCTCTCACTGGCAGGATTCCCATGCCTCGCGCGAGTATTTAAAAGCCACTATGCATGCAGCGATTGGCTGGGGCGTTTCGTGTTTGGCGCTGATTGGACTGGTGGGACTGGCGGCGCGCTATCCTCAGGAGAAACCCTCGGAGAATCCGAGCCTGCCCAAGCTGCGCGGGCAGTGTGAAGTATGCCATCGTCAGGAGGCTCTGGACTGGGCGCAGTCGCGCCATGCACAAGCGTGGGTCAGCGAGACCTTCGCGATGTCCACGGGCAACCGCTCCATCAAGATGTGCTTGCCCTGCCACGCACCGGAGCCGATACTGGTCAAGGGCTTCGGCGAGCATCCTGACCTGCGCAGCGAAGTGCGCGAACACGGCATCGACTGCATGAGCTGCCACCGCGACGCGCACGGCAACTATCATGGCGTGCTCGGCACACAACCCGAAGACCATCCCGGTCCCGTTGTCAAGAACGAGAAGTTCGGCACGCACGAGATGTGCGGTACCTGCCACGAGGTGTTCGGCACTTACGACTCGTTCAAACAAACCCAGTGGGGCAAGGATCCCAACGGCTGCATCAACTGCCACATGCCCGTTGTGGAGCGTCCGATTGCCGTCGCGCCGTCGGGTCTGCCCGCACGCAAAGCGCGCGTGCATAAGTTTGAAGGGGCAACGCCCGAAATGTTCCAGAAAGGCGTGAAGGTCGAAACGGAGCGCAAGGGCGACGCGCTGCTGGTGAAGCTCCACAGCGTCTGGGTTGGACATACCTTCCCCACGGGTCCCGAGCAGGTGGTCGCGATTGTGGATGTGCGCCTGCGGAAGTCAGGCACAGAGGTGGGCAAAAAGCAGGAGCTGCTGGCGGATAATGTCGCTATTGACGGCTCCGACACGCGCCTGCAGCCGGGCGAGCGGCGCGTGATTCGCGTTCCCCTGATTGGTGAACCCGATGAAGCCGTCGTGCGAATCTTGCACAAGTACCACCGCGACCTACCCGACGAGAAAGCGCGCGTGCTTTATGAGACGGAAGTGAAACTATGAGGCGTTTTGCACGCAGCCTGGGCATGTTGAGCCTGATGCTCATGATGAGCATCGGGCAGGAGACGGAGGTGCCCCTTGTGGCGATCAAGGGCAAAATCGTGGAGGTGGGCGCACCGCTGCAGCTGGTCGCCGACACCGATGTGAAGGAATTCCACTGGCTCGAAGACGGACGCTACCTTGTCTACCTGCGCGAACTGGAGCCATATAAACGCTACGAGCCGACTCGAAACAACCCGGCACTCCTGCAGCTTCGGCGTGCGAACGCCCTCTATCTGTATGACCCAGTAGCGAAGCGCATCACCCTCATTCATCAGAATAACATCGATTTTTGGGCTGTCGCCTTGCAGGGCAAGGGATTGGTGTATGCAGTTCGGGACGAGATTGCCCGCAAGCATGGAGACGAGCCGTCGGACGAGCTACTGGAGACCGTCTCAGTGCGTACCGCTATCTACTTGCGCGCGCCCGTCCACAGCCAGCCCAAGCTGATTGCCCAATATGAAGGGAACCGAGTTCACCTTTACCTTTCCCCGAAAGGGCGCTATCTTGCCGTCGACTCATCAACGCCGCAGGTGCTGGATTTGCAGACAGGGCGTGTCATACGGACTTTTGAACAATCCGTCATCCATTACGAATGGGTCTCTGAAACGATGGCGTACTTAGTGCGTCGTCGAGAGCCACGCGATGTAGACTTCGCTGTGTACGATGTAGGCACTAATCAGCTGCGGTCTATCTCCCAAGAGGCGTACCGCAAAGCCGTAGAGCAGGTGATCACCCCGGATCGTTATTCGCTGCCTGATACCACATCCAACCTGCAACTGAAACGGGAGCTTCAGCCGGGTAACGCTCAACCACCCGCAGCGCGTTTGAGCCTTCACTCGCTGAATGCTCAGACACAGCGATTCCGCCAGGCGGTGGTCGCCCACGATGCCGACACCTGGCTATACTCCCTTGCGCCGAACGAGAGCGGGATCGCCTACCGAAGCTGGCGTGGGCAGCTTTTCTATATCCCCCTGCGCAAGCGCGACCCCAAAACGCTGGTGGAACAACTTGCGTGCGGTGAAACGCCAACTCCTCAAGCCATTCGCAAACACTACGTTGCCAACGGCAAACAGATTGCCACCTCCCTGCTGATGTACTGTCAGGATTATGATGAAACCTTCCCGCCCAATGCGGATGTGGCTGATTTGATTATGCCCTACATAAAAAATCGCGAGGTTTTTCTGGATCTCTTCACGGGTCAGATGATTTTCAGCTATCTGCTGGATGGGCAGACCTTGACGACCATCGAAAACCCCGCTGAGACGCCTATCGGCAGGCTCGATTGGGGCGATCCAGAGTTCGTCGTGGTGCTCTTTGCAGACGGGCATGTGAAGCTCCAGCCCAGACGGTGAATTGGACATAGAGGTATACTAACTCCGACGGAGGCAAAAGACAATGAAAGCGATTACTTTGCGTGGAGGCGAGTTTTTGCTGCGTGAGGTGGAACCGTCGCAGGTGTTCACCCCTGAGGATTTCACCTCGGAAGACATCCTGCTGGCACAGGCGGCAGAAGAGTTTGTACGGGGCGAGGTTCAGCCCCGAAATGAAGCTATCGAGAAGCAGGAGGAGGGGCTGACGGTTAGCCTGCTCAAAAAGGCGGGCGAGCTGGGCTTATTAGGCGCGGACCTGCCCGAAGCGTTTGGCGGGCTGGGCTTGTCCAAAACAACCAGCACGCTGATTGCCGAGAAGATGAGCCTGCAGGCGTCGTTCGCTGTCTCGTGGGGCGCGCATGTAGGTATCGGCACGCTGCCTATCCTCTTTTTCGG
>JBCNVA010000067.1:0-17709 GCA_039630445.1 Armatimonadota bacterium | reverse complement strand
CCACGGGCAGCCCGCCCTCCAGCAGCCGAAGCGCATGGCGTATCTCGGTGGGACCAGCCGAGTAGCTGGGGATGAGGCGAACCTCGCTGAAGTAGAGCGTGTACCAGTCGAGCGGATAGCGCACTTCAGGTGGGGCGGGCGTGAACAGCACCACGGCGCCGTCAGGCGCGACCAGCTGCATCCCCAGTTCGAGCGCATCGGGCGTGCCAGGTCCTACCACCACGATCTCCGCACCGATACCCTGCATGAGGTCATGTATCTGCTGAACGGTTTCTGCTGCGTTTTGAGCGGAGATAGGCTCCGCACCCAGCGAGCGAGCGACCTCCAGCCGATGCGCAAGGCGATCCACTGCCAGCACACGCTTTGCACCCCACTGCTTTGCCAGCAGGATGTGCAGCAGCCCCATCACGCCCAGCCCAATGACCGCAAGGCTCATTCCGCGACGCAGACCTGCGCGCCGTAGCGACTTCACCACACACGCCAGCGGCTCTGCGAATACCGCCACCTCATCGGTCAGCACCGATTCGCTCTGGTTGCTTGGCAGCTTGATCAAATCGCTGCGCACGATTTCGGCAGGCACAACAAAGCGTTCGCTCAGTCCGCCGGGGAAAAGTTTTGTGCGTCGCCAGGTCGGACACTGCACGAAGGCACCACGCTGGCAAAGGGCGCACTCCCCGCAAGGCGCATGGTGATGCACCACCACCCGATCGCCCACTTCAAAGCCCCGCACTTCCGCGCCCAGCGCTTCGATCTCGCCCACCAGCTCATGTCCGGGCACGATAGGCGCTTTGCGGCGCATGTACCAGTCCATCACTTCGCCGCTGCATAACCCGCATGCCCGCAGGCGTACCTGCACCTCACCCGGCTGCAGTTCGGGCAGGTCAAAGGTGCGCCATTCCCATGAGCCGTCCAGCTGCAGCTGCCACGCCTGAGTCTGCACAGAGGGGAGTATACCCCTCAACAGCGGACGCGTCGCCGCCGAATGAACCAGCCCACTATCGCCAGCCCCAGCACCCCGCCACTGGCAGGCTCGGGCACCAACTCGCCCTGCGCCAGCAGGTTAAAGTCCAGATCGGCGGCAGCTCCAAGCTCGTTCAGTGTCAGGTTAAAGATTACATAAGCGGTGTTGCCAGGGGGCAGGATGGTCGGCAGCCCATATTCAAATGGAGGCAGCTGTATATTCGGGTTAAAGGTCTGGTCGAAGGCGATGGTCTGCAGCGCGGTGATGGTCGCAGTGGTGCCGCTCACGACCACCGATCCCTGCAAGGGCAGTACGAACGGGATAGTCGTGCCCAGCGGGTTGCCCAGAAAATCGGCTGCGAGGGTCAGATCCACCTGTACGCCAGCAGTGAAGTCGTACTGATCGGGTCCTGTGGGCACCAGCACGCCCGCGCCAACCCCTGTCTGAACTGCAGTGAACTGGGAGAGGGTTAGGCTGCCTATCGGGATGGTAATGCCCTGACTGGGCAGGATATAGACCGAGGTGGGGTTGCGCGTGCGGAACGATTCGCCTGCCAGCGTGAGGGACACGGGCAGACTCGCCGCGCCGTTCGCCAGGAAGTTCAGCGACAGGTCGGAAAAGGTGATGGTGTTTGTGCTGGAATCGATGGTTGCGCGGAATGTGCCTCCCGTCTGGCGATTAATGGTGCCTCCAATCTGCGCTCCCAGGCGGATGTTGACGGGCACATTCTCGGTCGGTCCGAACGGTCCGAACAGACCGGGCTTCGTGCGCGTGCCCGTGGGATTGGTGTTGGGATCGTAGTTGCCCACAAGCGTGCCTTCGGTGTTTGCCCGAAGGGAGACCGTGCCACTAATGCCACTGGGAGGGGCAACGACTGTGAAGTCATACAACTGTGCTTGTGATAGCACCAAGCAGCCGAATACCGTGCCAAGCGTCCAAAACCACCGTGTCGTTCCCATAACGCCTTATATGACTCGACTCAGGGTCAAAACCGGACAGCAAAAAACCGTGGGAATCCCCCGAATCGGGAGGGAACTTTTTCAGGGGTTCATCCGTCTTAAGAAGTGGCAAGCGATACACACCTCTCAATTGGAGCGGCAGGTTTTGCTCTCCTTTGCCTGTCGCTCCCTTTTTACTTGAAGCGTGCTGTGAGATTATATTGCCGCCCTTTGCTCTCCACCTGCTCGCTCTACAGGTAGAGTGCACATGCGATTGCCAGTAGCAGCCAGAACAGCATCGGACAAAGGTGCCCCACCAGGTGCCAGCGGGCAGGCAATAAGCCGACGATACCATCCCACCCCAGCGCGTGGAAGGTGGCGATGGGCAGCAGCGCAGGGTAGAAATACCGTCCCTGCGCCTGAAAGAAAACGCGAATGAACAACAGAAAGCTCAGCAGCACCAGCCCGAAGGTGAACGCACTCAACAGAAGCGAAAGGCGAATGGTGAGCGGTGAGTAGTGAGTAGTCTCTGTGGGCGGCTTGCCGTTTGTCAACTTGCGTAATGCCAAGACCAACCCCATCAAGGTCAATAGCTGCCACGCGCCCATCGCCAGATAGACGCCCTCAAAGGGCAGGAAGTTGGGCACGCCTGTGGCGGCTGTGCGCGGCGTGCCGTAGGCGAACCAGAAGCTGCGGAAAGTCCAGTTCGCTACCCAGCGCAGGTACTCGCCCCAGCTCAAGCCCGCCTTCAGAAAGTCCTCCGCCTTCGCTGTGCCCGCAAACACATTCAGAAAAGTCCTTTGCAGCAGTGGGTCATCATAGAGTATGGCGTTGCGAATGAACCACCAGCCACTAATGAACAGTGCAGCGCTTAGGGCGATGCCCATCTGCCGCAGCCCCTGCGCCCAGCCTACCCTGTCCCGACGCGCCTTCAAGAGCAACCCCAGCACAACCACAGGCAGGAGCAAAATCGCCGTCGCTTTGGTGAGCAGGGCAAGCCCTGTAAGGATGCCAATCAGCACCGCTTGCCGCATGCCAGCGCAGCGGAGAGGCTCTGCAACCAGCCCATACAGCACGCTTGCAAATAGCAGATTGGTTAGGGCATCGTTGCCCACCGCGCTACCGATGGCGATATGCATCGGCAAGAACGCTACGAAGCCCATCCCTGTCAGCGCAACTTCGGGGCGATGGGGCAGTAAGCGGCGCAAGGTCAGCCACACTAACCAGACAACGCCCGCGCTGGCTAAGGTGGAGAGTAGGCGTACCCCCTTGCCTGCACCGCCCACCAAGTGATAGAGCAGCGCTGCCAGAAAATAGTAAAGCGGGGGCTGGTGCGCCTCATAGCCAACCCCCGCATAGCCCTCAAATCGCGGCAGACGCCACTCCTGCGCTACATACTCAACATACTGGAAATGCGCCCCTTCATCGGGCGTGTTCGCGTAGCCATTATTGCCAAACGGCGTTCGCGCATTATAGATTAGCGCGAGCGCGAGATGCAGCCCCAGAATGAGGAAGGGTGCATACCGCCACCCGCGTGCCGCTACAGACCCCGACTGGCGATGTATTTCGCGAGATCGGCGACGCGACACGAGTAGCCCCACTCGTTATCGTACCACGCCAGTACCTTCGCGAAGCGGTCGCCCAGCACCATCGTGGAGGGCAGGTCGACGATCGCGGAGCGCTCGTCGCCCTGAAAGTCGCTGGACACCAGCGGCTCGTCACACACGCCCAGAATGCCCTTGAGCGCGCCTTCCGCCGCTGCACGGAACGCCTCGTTAATCGCCTGCACGCTGGCTTCGCGCGAGAGCAGCACCGTCAGGTCGATCACTGAAACGGTCAGCACGGGCACGCGCAGAGCAATCCCGTGCATGCGCCCCTTCAGTTCGGGCAACACCAGATGGATTGACTTGGCAGCGCCCGTGGTGGTCGGGATGATGTTCGCGGCAGCCGCGCGCGCTCGGCGCAGGTCTTTATGGATCTGGTCCTGGATGCGCTGGTCATTTGTGTAGGCGTGCGTAGTGGTCATCAGTCCATACTCGATTCCAAATGCCTCGTGCAACACCTTGCACACGGGCGCAAGGCAGTTGGTGGTGCAGGAGGCGTTGGAGATCACATAGTGGCGGCTGGGGTCATACTGCTCGTGATTGACCCCAATCAGCAGGGTGGCGTCCTCATTCGTGGCAGGCGCGGTGATGATGACGCGCTTCGCGCCGCCTTTGAGATGCGCGCGTGCTTTCTCGGCATCGGTGAACGCGCCTGTCGCCTCGATCACGATATCGGCGCCCACCTCGCCCCACGGAATATTTGCCGGATCTTTCTCCGCAAAGACGCGGATTCGGTCGCCATCCACGATAATCGCGTTGTCCTCAGCCCGCACCTCCCCCGGATAGATGCCGTAGGTGGTGTCGTACTTGAACAGGTGGGCGTTGCTGTGCGCGTCGGTCAGGTCGTTGATGGCGACCACATCGAAGTCGTTCGGGTAGTGCTTGCGAATAGCACGCAAAGTCAAGCGCCCAATGCGTCCAAAGCCGTTGATCCCGATTCGTATTGCCATCGTTGCTCAACCTCCTTCTGTATTGCGAAGTAGCGAATGGTTAAATACTGCTTCGCCATATCGCCATTCGCCATTTCGCCCATTACCTGCCTGGCGGTGGGGCGACAGGTGCCCCTGGCTGGGGCATCTGCATCGGCTTGGCATCCTTCGGTGGCGTGAACTTGAAGCGGCTTGCTGGGATGGGTTTGTTGAAACTGATGTAGCGGATGTCGGCTTCCGTCTTCATGGTAACCTGGCGCGGGGGTTGTCCCTGCTGAGTGGACGGCATCTGCATCGTTTCATCCAACTCGACCCGATAGACCAGCTTATCCTGCTCGCCTACATAGAGGCGATAGACCCTGCTCGCGCGCGGCTGGTTCTCGCGCACCTCCACGATGCGGGTGGGCTTGCCATTGATGGTTTTTCTCCCTTTGAAGGTATATCGTGCTTTAGAGTTTGGATCGTCCAGATTCGCATCCGCAAAGCTAAGCAACATGCCGGCTTCGCCCAGCAGGTTCCCACCCTGTCCCTGCAGGTCGGGAGGCGATTCGCGCTTAATGTACTGCTTTGCGGCAGGGATGTAGATAAAAAGGTTCTTGCCATCGGAGTAAATCTCCCGCGAAAGCATCGGGTTGTTGCTTGAGGTTTTCATCGCCACCCTGTTTGGCTTTTGCAGAGCAAGCGTTGACTGAACCTGCAGCGTGGAGCTGCTGCCGCCTTGGGAAAATTCAGCCCGTATCTCTACCGAGACTTCCATCGACTTCATCTGGCGATACTTCTGCTGCACTTGCTTCAGCAGCGTTTTGGCGTCCTGAGCGAACAGACCGCCCAGCAGCGCGATGCTCATCATCAATCCGACCGTTGTTCTCATGGCTTTTTTCCCTCACTGGAGAGGAGTATACCCGAAGGAGCCAGTTATGTCGGGTATACTTCGTTGTGGTGAGCGAGATGGCAACACGCATCCAGATTGACCCACGCATCCAGCACGGGAAGCCAGTAATCGCGGGCACACGAGTCCCTGTTGCGCGTGTGCTTGGCGCTTTAGCCAGTGGCATGCGCTTTGAGGAGGTTATGGATGAGTACGGGATAACCGACGAGGATATTCGCGCGGCGCTTGCATTTGCAGCAGAACTCATCGAAAGCGAGCAGTTCTACCCACTGACCCAAAAATCATAAGCCTATGCGTTTTAATCAGAGCAAAAGGTACAATAGAGTGCAACGGAGGCGGAACCGATGGCGATTGTGGAAGTGCTGGTGCCACAGATGGGTGAAGGCTTGCAGGAGGTACGGGTGCTGCGCTTTTTGAAGCAGCCGGGCGAGCGCGTCGCTCGCGATGAACATCTTTATGAGATGGAAACGGACAAAGCGGTGCTGGAGGTGGAAAGCCCTTACAGCGGGATCGTTGTGGAATGGCTGGCGAAGGAGGGCGACATTTTGCCCATCGGCGCGCCGATTGCCCGTATTGAGGTGGAGGGTGCGGTGCCAGCAGCAGCGGCAGCACCAACTACGCCTGCAGTGGAGGTAGCAGCTCCCGCTGAAACACCCGTTGCGCCCCCACGCGAGCCAGTGCTGATGGGACCGCGCACGGAGGTCATTATCCCGCCACGCACTCGCGCCTACGCCCGCGAAAAGGGCATCTCCGAAGAGGAGCTGCGCCGCATTCCCGCCAGCGGCACGAAATTAATGCCCGAAGATATCGATCTCTATCTGGCGACACGCTCCGCCGCTCTTGCGGAAGCGGAATATATCGACTACCCGCTCTCCCCCCAGCAGCGCACCTTTATCTATCGGGTCAAGCGCAGTAGCCAGTTAGTTGTGCCCGCGACGCTGAAGCGCCCCGCTCGCTGGGATGCTGTTCAGCGGGTAGTGGCGCATTTCAAGTCGCAACCTGACGCGCCTGTGCAGCCGTCTGAGTTCCAAGTGTTCGCCTACTGCGTAGCGCAGGCGACGCGCAACCATCCGAAGTTCCGCTCCCAACTGGTGGGTGAGGACACCCTGCGCGAATATAAGCATGTGAATTTGGGTATTGCGGTGGCGCGTCCGGGCGATGAACTGGTCACCGCGCTGGTGAAAAACGCCTCCGCGCTCGATTTCGTGAGCTTTGTGCGCACAGCACAGGCGCAGATTCGGCGTGCACGGCAGGGCGAGGATCAAGCCGACGCCAGCATCCAGCTGCTGCTGACCTACATGGGCGGCTACCAAATGATCGACGCCATCCCTGTGCTGGTGGCGCCGGCAATCGCCATCCTCTTTGCGGGCGATACTTTTCCCATAGACGGCGTGCCGCATGTGAACCTCGTGCTGACCTTTGACCATCGGCTGATTAACGGTGTGGGCGGTGCGGAGTTCCTCAACGAGGTCGCTCGCAACCTTGAAAATGCGGAACAGCTAATCACGCACTCGCCTCACGAGTGAGGGGCGGTAGATGTCTGCCCACTTAGCTCTATCACCTCCGCCTCCGCGGGAGGGTTGGTTTGCACCTGCAGGCGGGTGCCAGGGGTAGTGTAGGCGTTGCGCAGGAAGCCCCACGCCAAAATCGCGCCGTTCAGCATCGGCGAGCGCACCGCGCCCGTAATCCAGCCTGCATCGGGCCGGTCGGGGGCAGCAATTGGCGTGCCGCGAGCGGGCAACTGCTCCCCCTCCACACGCAGCGGTGTCCAAGTACGATTGGTGTGCCCGCGCGCCTTGATGCGCATCAGCACCTCCTGACCCGTGTAGCAGCCCTTGTTGTAGCTGATATATCTTGCTTCGAACGCTGTGCCCATCTCGGCAGCGAGCGTGCGCTCGTCCATATCGACCCCATAGAGCGGAATGCCTGCTTCATACCGCAATACCTCATACAGATCGGGCGCGATCGGCAGCGCCTCAGTGGCAATCAGCGCGGTTTTCATCTCCTCGTGCGCTTCAAACGGCAGGATGAGGTCATAACCCCCCCAGCGGGTGCGAGCGCAGCGCACGAGGCGCACCTCCACCTTCTGCCAGAACCGCCTCTGATGGCGCAGCTCTCCGTCAGGAGGTGGTTCCAGCCCCATCTCCTCCAGCACCTCGTCCGCGCGTCCGCCCTGCAGGCTCAGCACGCCCAGCCCTTCCTGCAACGGGATTAGCTCCACATCGTCCAGAATGATAAGATTGCTCAGCCGTTCCAGAACTGTGCCGAAGGCGGCGGGCGGCAGCAGGAGCAGGTAGCTGTCCTCCGATTCCAGCACATAGGCATCGGCGAGCAGGTGTCCGGTGGGCGTGCAGAAGGCGGTGTAGACGCCCATGCCCTCCCGCAGCGGGCGCAGGTCATTGGTTGTCTGCGCTTGCAAAAAGCGCTGGCGGTCGCTACCCACGACCTGCACCAGCCCCCAGTCGCTCAAATCGAGCCAGCCGGCATAATCCCGCACATGGGCGTAGGTCGCGTTCATCGGAACCCCCTCTATAACTTTACCCATCATCGGACGCCTCACGGTTTTTGCGGACTGTGATACCGATCGGGATGTCAAGTATCGTGGTGGCGTCGGCGTCTCGCCAACACTACGCAATCGGGCGGGCTTTTTCGTAGCGTCGGCGTCCTCGCTGACGATAACACCGCATCTGATAAGGCGATTGGTATAAATAACCTAAAACGCAGCCAGAGGCTTCACTTTTGCAGCAAGCGTTCCTTCAGGCGCTGATAAGCCAGTTCCGCCAACGGCTTCAGGTTCAGAATATCCTCGCGATTGTAGCGCAGGAGCATCTCCAGTGCCTCGGAATGCCCAGCGCAATAGGCTTGCCAGAGGCGCACCGCCGCTAAGCCATCCATTCCCTCCACATCGGGGTCGCGCAGCAGTCCCAGTGTCTGTTCGATGCGCTTCAGACCGCCTCGCAGTCCCAACCGCCGCAGCGTTGGGCACAGATCAATGTGCAACTGGTCAAACACCAATCCTGGAAAAGCGTTTCCCAGCAGGGGTAGATCGAAGTTCAACCCGTTGAAGGTCACCAGCAGCGCAAACTGGCGGATGAAATCGGAAAAGGCGTGCAGGTTGATGCCATGGACGAACTGATGCACCTCTACACCATCGTAGACCCCAATCACCGTGACGGTTGTGCCACCGTCGGTTTCGATATCGAGATAGGCGGTGCGGTGCTGGAACTCTGCGAAGGCACGCCAGTGTTCCCGCAGAGGCAGTCGCCCCGCAAAGAAGGCGTAATCCCCGCGTTCGAGCGCGTGCAGCGAGTGGGCGGCTCCCTGCAGGATGGCTGTGCGGTAGGGTTCGGGAAGCTCCCAGCGGTCGGGCGTGGCAAGTAGCGTCTGCCAGTCGTGCGCCCCCTGACGCCAGAGCCTGCGCTCCATCTCCTCCGTAACGCCCGCCAGATGGATATAGGTGCGCGTCAGCACAGACTTGCAATTCGTAGCCGTGGCAAAAACTCCTATGAATGGACCGCCCCACAGCATTTTTCACTTGGGGAGGTCTGTGTAATGCCAATTGGCAAAGTGAACACCTTGATGGCGTCGGCGGGGACGCCGACGATGGCAGCACTTGAAATGGCGATTGGTACAATAACTCAATTGGTTCTCGCTACGGGCTTGGTGTCCCAGGAATCTCGCCGAGTGTCCCTGCCCTTTGGACACCACGCTGTATTATACAAGGAGTCGGCGTAGGGTTTCAAAACCGCCGATGCGCTCCCAGCCGGGCAGCTCAATCGGCTCCGCAGGTGGTTCCAGCTGGCAGGGTGTACCCGTCAGGACGGCTACCATCCCCGCTATCGCTGCACCCGCCGCGTCCGCCAGCAGGCGTACCTGTGCCCCCTGAGTTCGCAACGCCTGTACCTGCTCCAGCAGTGCGCGCACAGCGGCAGCGACAGGTGTCAGGTTGTAGGTGGCAAAGAAGGCGGGGCGTTTCTCCGGCACAGGCACGGGTTCGGGCGAAATATACTGCACCTGCTCATCCCGCTGTGCCTGCTGCATCAGGCGATCGCGATTTGCCTCGCTGGCAACTACCAGAAGCCACTTCTTGACGCTCCCTCCGTGGGCACGAGAGGAGTCTGACGCAGGGGCTTCCGCCAGCCCCAGCATCGAAAGCAGGGCACTCCGTGCCTCCTCCCGAAGGCGGCGGCTCCGTCGCCAGCGAGGTAAACCTGCCTGCACAGCGGTCTTGTAGCGCTCGAACACGCCCGTGCCCTCGGGCACACCCTGTGGGCGCGGCAACGCCTCGCCCCAAACGCGCAGCGCGGGCAACAGCGTTTCGGGTGCTATCGCAGGGTCGCGCGGTATGGCGTTGAGGCGTAACACCTCCGCTGCCCAGCGATAGTAGGCTGCCCGCGCCTCCTCGCCAAACTGATGACCTTCCGAAAGATGCACATGCTGGAACCGCTCCTGTGCCCCATAGAGCTGGTACACCTTGCGCAAAAATGGCGCCACGCGCTCTGGGTTATCGGCGGTCCAGTCGCCCGAATCGGAAATCAGCAGCAGTGGGCGCGGTGCACAGAGTGCAGTGATCTCTGGGTTGCAGGCGAACAGGCGCAACAGAGGCGGATTCTCACAGATGCAGCCGCCCTGCATCGTGCTGGAAACCATCTTGACAGGCGCGGCGCACGCCAGACGCGGCTCCACTGCCGCCAGCAGAAAAGTTTGCGTGCCACCGCCCGAGATCCCGCTGCAGCCGATGCGCTTCGCGTCCACTTGGGGCTGACGCGCCAGCCACTCGAAGGCGCACAGGCTGTTCCAAGTCTGCAGCCACGCACGGCTAAAGCCCCAGCGATGCCATTCGGCAGGCTCCTCGCCATAATGCGCGAATTGGAAGTGGTCATTGTAGCCCACCATATCGTACATCAGCACCCATGCGCCTGCCTGCGCGAGGGCGACTGCCCGCAAGATGTCGGGCGCGTTGAGTCGCCCCGTCTCATAATGCCCATGGGGCTGCAGCATCGCGGGTGCACGCCTACCCGCGGGCTTCTCTGGCAACAACAGGCTGCCTGTCAGGTAGTAATCGGGCAGCGTTTCCAGCGCGAACCGTTCGATGCGGAACCCGTCGCCTTGATAAGCGGGAACGCGCAACACTCGCAACGGCGCAGGCGGCAGGTTCGGCAACAGCCCGCAGGCGAAACGCACATGCTGGCGCAACCGCTTCGCAAATGCTTCCCACGCCACCCGACTCGCCACGCGCGACTCCTGCGGCATGCAGGGCGTGTTATGGTCACGAAGCTGCACGCAGCACCTCCTCACGCTCGCGCACAGGGCGCAGGAGCAGCACCGCCAAAATTAGGTAGAAGGGCACCAGGGCGAACACCCACCGCCAGCCGACACCCATGCCATACGCTTGATTGAGCCAGTCGCCCAAGGGACCTGCCACGAGCGGCGCCAGCACCTGCGGCACGGTCATCGAAATGTGCCAGATCGCCATATAACGCCCCGATTCCTGCACGGGCACAAGATTGCTGGCAAGCGCCCAGTCCACCGCAGCGAACGCGCCCCACGCAAAGCCAAAAATCGCCCCTAAGAGATAGACCCAGTTCAAACTGGGCGCGACCAAAAACAGCAGCGTGCCGACCCCCATTATCGCTGCCGTCTGGTACAGGACTCGCTTCTTGCTGGTGCGGTCAGCCATCACGCCCGCCAGCCAGTTGCCCAGCACGCCCGTCAGCGTGGCAATCGTCATAATGGCAAACGCCTGCATCGGTGCGCCCTCACCCAAGCGCATCGTGTCGCGCAGATAGTACTCCAAATAGAGCAGCACCGTGTAGAAGCCCAGATTGAACGCAAAGCGCGACAGCACCACCCAGCGGAAGTTCGGATACTCGTTCAGGAGGATGTTGTAAAACAGGCGTGGATCGATCCGTTTATCTTCAGAGCGCGAGGGCTGCCAGCGCGGCTCGTGCAGCCCCAGCACGGTCCAAAGCATCGTGACCAGCAAAAAGCCCACCAGCACAATCCCCACAATCAGCAGGCGCGTGGAAAGCGAGTAGCCCCTGAAGAGCAGCGGCGGCTCGCTCAACGCCAGCCCTGCCAGCGCCAACCCGATCAGATTGCCTATCAGGGTCATCATGCCCATCCATGCAGATGCCAATCCGTGCCGTTCGGGCGGCACATAGTCGGGGATCACCGCCTGATAGGGACCGTTCGCCCAGTTCAGAAAGAGCTGAATCAGAGCAAAGTAGAACACCAGCAGCCAGAAGCTGGGTGTGGTCATAAAGAGCAGGATGAACGGTAGGCTCAGCAGCGTACCCCACAGGATAAAAGGGCGACGCCTACCCAGCGGCGAGGTGCAGCGATCGCTAATCGGACCTGCAATCAGCTCAATCACAGTGGACAGGAAAGCACCTACAGCAGCTAACCATGCCAGATAGGTTCCCTTCACTTCAGGCGCGACCAACCCCGCCACGCGCACCTGCATCACGATGGTCAAAAACGCTGCCCAGTGCACGCTGATGCCTAACCAGAAGATACTGATCGCCCAGTAGTTAACCCGCCGTGCCTCCTGCAAAGTTCAAAGATTATAGCATGCTTTTCAGGTTGGTTCATCGCGAGGCACGGCTAATCCACGCGCTTAGGCGACACGAAGATTTCGCCCGCTTCGAGCCCCACTTCGATCTGACCGAGGCGCCAGAGTTCGAGCATCGCAAGGAAGTAGACCAACAGCTCCAGCACGGAGCGAGCAGGGCGGGCGAGCGTCTCAAACGGCAGCGGTGCGTTTGAACGGCGCAGCTGCTCCTGAATCTCCACCATGCGAGCGTGGATAGAGAAGTAGCGCCGTTCAGGTATGGCGTCGGGCATCGGTGCGACACGCTGCAGCAGGCGGCGCAACGCCAGCCAGAGCTGATCGGGCAGTGCAGCCCCCCAGGGCAGTGGCGTCTCATACGCCGCGGGGTCTGGCGCCATCGCGCGGAAAAAGAGCAGCGACTGCGCCGCTTCACGCTCCTTTAGGAACTCAATCAGAGGCACGTAGCGCTGAGGCAGGCAGAGGGCGACGGGTTCAGGTTCCTCTATGGGTTCTGGGGCGGGCGGTTCGGGCATCAGCAGCCGCTCCGCCTTGCGCTCCGTGAGATACGCCAGCACCGCCAGCGCATCAGCGGCTTCATCCAAATCGCCTACTGTGCACCAGTAGTTGTAGCATGCCTGCGCAATTGGCGCCAGCGCAACCTCCAGCACATCGAGCTTCTGTCGACGAATGAGCGTGATGAGCCATCCCAGCGTACCTGCCCCAAAGGGCAGCTCCAGCGGCACACGCGGAGGCGACCACTCGGGCTGACCAATATAAAAACGGCGCATCTCCGCGCCGTATCATACCTCATTTTCAGCCTGTTCCTCAGGTCGCCGTATTCGCGTGTGTTGCTCATCAGCAACAGCAAGGCAACCTTTTAGGGTCTCCAAAGGAATTTCCTGACAGACGCGCTGTAGTACCCTCATGACAGCCGCCTTGCTGTTTGTCGCAGGGCGCAAAAGAAGAACACCAGGGTGTGTGCCAGGACGATATTGGCGAATATCTGCGAAATCAATATCCAGAGTAATGAATAAGCGCCCTTCTGCACATACCTGCTGCCAAATCACTGCATCAGATGCACCCGACAATCCCTGCTCATAAACCCGCTCTACATCATAACCCTGCGACTGAAGGAACTGTTGGTGTGCATGAGCAAGGTTCTCGTCGAGTTTAATTCGGCAACTCATCGCAAAGGTAGCAACTCCTCTTCACGAGTTAAGGTAGCAGCATAATGTATTGCTGCCCGAATATCTTCCAAGGTAAGTGAAGGATATTCCTGGATAATTTCCTCAGGTGTCAGACCTTCCGCCAGGTTGTCGAGAATGACCGAGACCATAATCCGTGTGCCTTTGATGCACGGCTTTCCGTGACAGATGGCTGGATCGATCTGAATACGCTCTTTCCAGTTGTTCATTGCTGTGCCTCCCACACTTGATGGATTATACCAACGACTTAGCTTTGCACAATTGCTTGGGTTAGCTCGGCGGCTTCGGCTTCGGCGGCTTCGGTCTCCCGATAGAGCTGCTCCAGCGTGAGGCGGCGGGCGCGGGCAAGCCGATTCTCACGCTTGATGAACTGCTCCATCGCGTAGTTCAGGAACTCCTCCTTCTCCAGCCCGAACGGTGTGTTCGGCTCATACGGTTCGAAGGTCTCCTGCACCACGCCGAGCGCGTAGGGTAGCAGCTCGTTCATCTTCTCCTGAATTGCGTGCCACACAGGGTCGCCATGCTCGGCGATCAGGCGCGACAGCAGGTAGACCCCAAAGGCGATATGGCGTGCCTCGTCCTGCATCATCTTGCCGATACCCTGCACCAGCCCTGGCATCATCTGTCGCTTCTTGTAGGCAGAAAAGAAGCCGTAATAGCCCGTTTCCGCCAGCACGCCTTCCACAATCATATTGTAAGTGACGGCAGCCTCCGCCTGGGCGATCGGCGAAGCATCATAGTTCAAACGATGCATCGCTTGAGGTAACGCCTCGTAGAAAATCGCCCGATAGGATGGGCTGTGATAGCGCGAAAGGTCCTCGCCCTGCACGCCCGCGACCTCGCTCAGGAAACGGTTGATGAACTCCACATGCTTCGCCTCCTCAAAGAGGAAGGAGGTGAGAAAAATTTCCTCCTCCAAGCGTCCTTCGCGAGCGATCACCTGGATCAGGGGCAGCAGGTCGAGCGTCACGCTTTCCTCGCCCGCCTGAAAGAGCGAGAGGAGGCGCAGGGTGGCATCTTTTTGCTCCTCAGTGAAGGTCTGCCAGTCCTCCCGGTCGCGCGTGAGATCGATAGCGGCTGGATCCCACACGCCCAGCTTTTTGGCTTTCTGAAACATCTTCATCGCGGGATGCTCGCGGTTTAGCCCGCACCCGCTCGTCGTAATAAAATGCGTATGCACCATCGGTGAACCCATTTTTTGACCCTCCACGGTGTTTGATTCGACCAGTAAGTCGAAGACTCCTACTTATACCAATCACCATTTCAAATGCTGTCATCGTCGGCGGGGACGCCGACGCTACGAACACGCCCCGCGTAGCGTCGGCGTCTCGCCGACGCCATCACAGTACTTGCTCTGCCAATCGGTATTATGCCTGATGCTGTATACTGTCGAGTAGGTGCTCGAAAGGTTCCAAGAACCGTTCATGCCTGACCATTTAGCGTGCTTCCCTCATACTTGCGCAGGCTTTCACCCTCATCGGGTTTGCGAAATACAAACAGGTGCTCATGGTAGATCAGCATAAAGTCGCGCTCTACAGCGCTATTCCAGCGTTCACGGGTGGGTTTCATCTTCCACTGAACTTTGATGATGTCCTCACGCAGAATGAATCCCGCCTTCAGAAAGCGATCCATCACGCGGTAGGCAATAGGGATGTAGTGCTTATGCCTTCGAGTATCGCCAATCAGAATGGCGCAGTGCTTGTTCGGTTTCAGGACGCGGTAGCATTCCTGTGCCACCTGCTCCATCGCGTCGTAGAAATCGTTCAACGAGCGCAGCTGCGACAGGTCACCTTCAACCGCCTTCATTTTTGAGTAGGTGATGATCCCTGCATACGGAGGATGGGTTGCCACCAGATCGATACTTTTGTCAGGAATGAGGTTCATTCGGCGAGCATCGCCGTGGTAGACCCGAATCTCAGAAGGCGGCAGCTCCTCATACAGATTAGCAGGCGTAAAATTGAGGCGATCGAAGGTGAGCATGAGCGATTGATAGTTAATGTCAATACCAATCCCGTTGCGTCCCAGCAGTCGGCACTCTACGAGGGTTGTGCCGCTACCAACCATCGGGTCTAATACCCAGTCGCTAGGCTGGGTGTAGCGCAGGATCAGGTTGCGCGGGATCTGAGGCGCCTAGTTGCCGCGATAGTTGCCCTTGTGAGTTGCCCAATCGCCTCGCTCTGGGAAGGACCAGACCGTTGTGCGCTCAAGCTCGAACGGCTCGGGCTGCAGCGAGTCAATCTGTTTTGGTCCTGAAAGCGGAATATGCGTTTCTTCGATAACAACCTCGCCATGCTCGCTGAGAAATTGGTAGTAATCCTGCCAGGATACCTCCCGCATCGGAATCAGTTCACTCTGCATTCGTACCATGCTGAACCTCTTTGGGATTATACCCCTTCTATCGTGATTACTCACGCAGGTAGTCCAGTACCTGTTGGGCGAGTTTGCGCGTCATGGTGGGCACGGATGCCAGCTCGTCAACGCTCGCCTCACGGATGCGGTCGATGGAACCGAACAGGCGCAGCAGCATCTTTTTGCGCCGCGGTCCGATGCCTGGGATCTCATCCAACGGGGACTTAACTGCACGCTGCTCGCGCAGTTTGCGGTGATAGCTGAGCGCGAAACGATGTGCCTCGTCGCGCACACGCTGCAGCAGGTGCAGGGCTTTGCTGTGGCGAGGCAGCTCCAACGGCTCCTCTTGATCAGGCAGGATGACCAGTTCGTGTTTCTTTGCCAGTCCGACGGCGGGGATTTCGAAGCCGAGGGCGCGCATCGCCTCCAGCGCGGCGTTCAGCTGCCCGCGTCCGCCGTCGATTAGCATCAGGTTGGGCAAAGTGCGCCACTTTTCGTCGCCCTCTAAGGCTTCGCGCAGGCGGCGGGTAATCACCTCGCGCATCATGGCGTAATCATCGGGCGTTTCGGGATGCCAGCGGATGCGGAACCGCCGATAGTCCGACTTTTTCGGCTGTCCGCCCTCAAACACCACCATACTGCCAACGGGCGCAACACCCTGAATGTTGGAGATGTCATACGCTTCGATGCGCTGCGGCATCGTGGGCAGGTTCAGCGCCTCCTGCAGCTCCAGCAGCGCGCTCTCCAGCCAGTCAGCTTTTTGCTCCATCTCCATGCGCAGGCTTTGCAGGGCGAGTTCGGCGTTTTGGGCTGCCAGCTCCAGCAGTTGGGCATCCTCGCCTCGACGAGGCACCCGGATCTCCACCGCACCGTTGCCACGCTTCTGGCGCAGCCACTGGGCGATAATCTGTGCCTCGTCTACCTCATAAGGCAACAGGATGCGTTCGGGCACTTCAGGCGCATCCTGATAGTACTGCTTGAGGAACTCACTCATAATTGCGCGCGGGTTCTCCTCCGCACCCTCGCTCAGGAAAAAGTGGCGCTGCCCCAGCAGTTTGCCCCCACGAATGAAAAACATCTGCACACATGCCCCGCGCTCATCTTTGACCAGCGCGATCACATCCTCATCGATGCCTTCGGGATGGATCACCTTCTGGCGTTGCAACACTTCCTGCAGGGCGCGGATCTGGTCGCGGATTTTTGCGGCGCGTTCGAACTCCAGCGCCTCGGCAGCCGCTTCCATCTGAGTGGTCAGTTGCCGAATCAAGTCATCCCCTTTGCCCTGCAAAAAGAGTACAACCTGCTGCACAATCTTGCGATACTCCTCGGGGTCTGCCAGCCCAGCGCAGGGTGCAAGGCATCGCCCCATGTGATAGTACAGGCACGGTCGCTGCACCGCCTCGCCAGACCAGACCTTGCCGCAGGGAATCAGCGGGAAGGTGCGATGCAGCAGCTGATGCGTGCTCCACACCGCACCAGAGTTGGCGAAGGGACCAAAATAGCGGTTGCCATCCTTGCGCACGCGGCGCGTCACCAGCAGGCGCGGGAACTTCTCAGTGAGAGTCAAGCATAGATAGGGGTACGACTTGTCATCGCGCATCAGCACATTGTAGGGCGGTCGGTGCTTCTTGATGAGATTGCACTCCAAAATCAGCGCCTCCAGCTCGCTGTCGGTGACGATCCATTCGAGGTCAGCAATTTTGCGCACCATGCGAGCAACCTTGGGTGTGTGTTGCGCCGATTTCTGGAAGTATGAGCGTACCCGCTGGCGCAGGTTGACCGCTTTGCCAACATAGAGCACTGCGCCCTGCTCATCCTTGAAAAGATAGCACCCTGGCTGCTTCGGCAGGGTCTTGAGCTTGGTTTGGAGATGGGCAGTCATCAGGATGTATTGTACCCCTCACTGCTTGGTGGGGTAATACCAATTGGGGCGTCAAGTGATACCCGGCTAAAGCCGTTCCTCTGCCAACGAAGCCTGCCTACGCGGGCTACAGCCGACGGAGGTCGGCTTCGTCTGCACAGGAGCGGCTTGAGCCGTCCAGAAGACTGTGCCGTTTGAAAACCCGACTGGTATAAGACGCTTTTAATGCTTGTTGGCAGGGCAAAAGCCACGATGTCGTCGGCAGGACGCTGACGCCACGAACACACCCTGCATATCGTTGGCGCTCTCGCTGACAACAAAGCCCCACGCAGGCGGGGTTTTCGCCAGTGAAGGCAGGCTTCGTTTGGATGGGCGTGACTTTAGTCGACCACTTACCCTTCAAGTTCTATAAGCCGAGTT
>JBCNVA010000066.1:0-4334 GCA_039630445.1 Armatimonadota bacterium | reverse complement strand
CGAAGCCTTCCCCACCTGTGTGCTGTTCTTTGAGCGTGCGCACGATCTCTGAGGAGGCGAGTTGCTCAGGCGCGCAAGCAAGGGTATAGAGTTCCATCCCCAGACGCTGCGCCGTCTGGGTGAACGCTTCCATGAGGGGATTACCCCGCGCATCATAGGCAATCACAACGACTCCTCCTGCACGCGCGGGCTGGAGCATTTCAAGGGCACGGCAGCGGTAATGCACTTCGGGCGTGTGGGGCAGCACAACGAGCCAGCGGGCGTTCGGGCGGGGCGTGGGGCGCGGGGCTACGCCATCGCTGGCCACCACACCCCCCCACGGCTCCACCAGCGCCGCCTCCGCATAGGAAAGATGCTCTGGGCAGGGCAACAGGTAGCAGCCCTCGTCGCCAAACAGGGCAGGTTCGGTTATCAAGCCGTGCTGGGTGAAACCGCCGTCCAGTGCGTAGCCAACCGCCATGTTTTTGCCGCCCAGATAGACATCGGCTTGCACCACATACCGTTCGCCCACATGGAAGCGATCTTTCAGTGCGTCGCCCACCGCCACGACGGTGCAAGCAATCTCGTGCCCCATCACCACAGGATGCTGGCGTAGATCGCGCCCGATGAGTTTAGGGTGCCGGTCGCCTAAGCGTACGATCTTTACATCACTGTAGCAGATGCCAACGGCGTCCATGCGCACGAGCAGCTGGGTGGGAGCAGGGATGGGCGTTGGGACGCGCTCTGGCTTGCCCTCGCGCCCCAGATTCTCCAAACCTGCCCCATATAGGTTCCAGCGTAGGGTGAACGCAGGGATTTCTAATTCTGACATATTCGGGTTACCGCTCGATGGGGGTCACTTCCACCGTCAGCGTGCGCCCTTCGCGCCAGACGGTGAAGCGGATTTTCTCCTTGAGGCGCACGCGCCGTATCATCTGCTGAAACTGTTCGATGCTGGTCAGCGGGCGTCCGTTCATAGCGGTCAGCACATCGCCAGGGCGCAGCCCTGCCTGCTCCGCGGGCGAGTTGCGCTCCACGCCCAGAATCAGCATGCCCTGCGCTGGGAAGCGCAGCTCAGGAAACTGTTCCTGCAGGATTCGGCGCACGGCAGGGTCACTAATGTCCCGATAGGCGATCCCGATCCAAGCGCTACCGATGGAGCCGTACTCCAGCACTTCACGCACCACTTGGCGTACCCGATTGATGGGGATGGCGAAGCCGATGCCCACATTCGCGCCCACAGGGGAGTAAATCGCTGTGTTGATGCCTACCAGCTGCCCGCGCGAGTTCGCTAATGCCCCACCTGAGTTGCCCTGATTGATGGCGGCGTCGGTTTGAATCAAGCCACCAGGCACATCCTCCACGCCCGCCAGGTTGCGGTTTAGTGCGCTCACGATGCCCGCCGTTACCGTGTTCTCCAGCCCGAACGGGTTGCCCACGGCAATCACCCAATCGCCCACACGCAGTTGGTCCGAGTCGCCCAACGGTGCGACGGGCAGGTTCTTGCCTTCGATCTTGAGGAGCGCAATATCATTAAAAGCGTCAGTACCGATGACCCGTGCCCTGAAGCGTCGCCCATCAGCGAGGGTCACAATAATTTGAGGCGCAATTTCGCGTCCGATCCGCACTACATGGTTGTTCGTAACCACGAAGCCATCTTTGCTGATAATCACGCCGGAGCCTTTGCCCCCCACGCGCCGCGGCCCACCCCACCAGGTAAACACCTCCCCCGTGGTGTCCACATTCACCACCGCGGGCGCGATGCGCTCCGCCGCGTTGCGCAGCATCGTCTCAAACGAGGTGGGAGGCGCACCTTGAGGCACAGGTGCCTCCAGCGAGGTAAGCAACGCCCGCTTAGTCGCCTCGCTCACCCCAGCGGGAGCATAAAGCCTGCCTGTCAGCCCCGCAGGAAAGTAGGTTCGCAGCACATAGGCGCCTGTGAAAAACCCAAGCGCAAACAGAAGCAGGAATCCCATGAGTTTTCTCATCGTGCCATCCCTCCGCGTCGCCCATTCCCGTATACGCGTTCAAAAGTGTACCCGCTGGCAGCGCAGGAGTCGAAAAAAAAAATGGGCGACGCTGTTGAGAGGAGGAACAAAGCCCAGCGCCGCCGATGTTTCCAATTCTCTGCCCTGTTGGCTGACCCCTTGGGAGGTCATCCACTCTTAATAGACTCAAAAACCCCCAAAAACCGGACAGCCGATCGGGCGATTTTGCCCGATTTTGGGGCGATTCCGCCCCATTAAAGGTGCATTTTTGCCCACTCCTGCAAGCGCACCCGCATCTCGGGCGACCAGTCATGCCCCAGCTCCTCATAAATCAGCAGGCGCTTGGGATGCGGCAGCGCATCGTAAAGCGAGAAGACCACGGGCGCACGGATGCCAGGATCTTTTAGCGCAAGGCTCACCTGCACAGGCACGCGCACATAAGGCGCATGGTTGACCGCATCGAAGTATTGGAGCGTTGCCAAAAGCGTCTCTTTGGAGCGTCCCGTTGCCTGCATATAATCGGCGAACTCTTTGATGGGATAGCGCCAGACGGTCGCGTCGAGCAGATACTCCCAGTAGGTAAGTGCAGGCAACTCGGCAACTACCACCCGCACAAGGGCACACCACGCGCCCATTATCACCGCCAGACCGCCACCCTGGCTGAGACCCGCCACAATAAGACGGCTTGAATCGACCTCGGGCTGCGCCACCAGCACGCGCGCTGCCAGAATGCTTTCGAGCAAAAGCTGTCGGTACACATAAGTTTGGGGCGATTCGATGCCGCGGGTGAAGTAACCGTATTCGGGGCTATACGGGATTCTTGGCTCCACGGCGTAGCCGTGCAGATTAGGCGCAAGCGTCACGAAATCGGGAAAAAGGGTGTTCTCGTCGAGGGGGGCAGCATTGATGCCGTAGCCGGGCAGGTAGAGCAAGCCGGGACGCTTGACCCCGCCTATAGGCTCGCCCTGCATATACGGAGACTGCCCTGCTGAGAAACCGAAGGGCGAGGATTCCAAAGGTACCGCGTACCAGCCCTCGCGCCCTTTGCCATCTGCGCCACGCCAGCGGAGACGAAACACCCGATGGGTCGGTGTGTCATCGTCAGGCTGATGCACGCGCTCGTAGACCAACGGCAGCGCGTCACTCTCCGCAACCACCGCCTGCCAGAACGCCTCAAAATCGGGTGGCGGCGCGGGCGTTTTCAGCAAAACGGCACGCATCACTACTCGGACACCGAACGCTCGATCGGCTCCACATGCAAGCCTGTGGTGTGCAGCCACGCCGTCGCCCGTTGAATCTCCTCTACAGGTCCCTGTAGCTCCACCAGCGCCCAGCCAAAATCCTCGTCGATATTCGCTTTGAGAATGTTCACCTGCAGGTCAAAGTCGCGTCCCAGGCGCCACAGCCACGGCACCTTCACCTGATCGCGCGTTACCGTCGCGATTTTCATATGTACGGTTGCCATCTACTGCCCTCCTTGCCCCTGTTTCTCCTCGAAAAGCTCCTCCATCACCTCATAGGCATAGCGCAGGTGGGGGATAACGATCGAGCCGCCGATAATCAAGGCGATATTCATCGCCTCGTGCAGCTCCTCGCGTGTCGCCCCCTCCTGCACGCAGCGGTCCAGATGGTAGAAAATACAGTCGTTGCAGCGCAGCACCATCGAGCCGACCAGCCCCATCATCTCTTTGTATTTGACAGGAATAGCGCCCGGCTCGTAGGCGGCAGCGTCCAGCGCGAAAAACCGCTGGAACGGCTTGAAACCGCTGGCTAAGATGCGCTCGTTCATCTCCAGGCGGTACAGTCGCGTTTCTTGTGCCCGCTTTCGCATGCCAGAAGTGTACCCGTTGAGGTATCCTTCTGGCTATGGTGAACGGGAACCGTCGCGTGGGGCATGTGGTCGTATTGGGCGCTGGCACGATGGGCAGCGGGATCGCCGCGCTGTTAGCCAGCGTTGGCTGGCGCGTGAGCCTGCTGGATATAGGCGATATCGCTCATAAGGCACTGGAGAAGCTGCAGCAGTCGGGCGCGTTCTATCAGCCTGAGGACGCCAACCTCATCACGCCAGGCAATGTGGAGAGCCATCTCGATCGAGTGGAGAGCGCAGACTGGGTTGTGGAGGCAATTGTTGAGCGTATTGAGCCGAAACGAGAGCTGTGGGCACGGGTGGCGAAGCGGGTGAACCCCGAAGCGGTGCTGAGCACCAACACCTCCGGGCTGGGCATTGCCGAGATCGCTGAAGCCCTCCCGCCCAACTTGCGCAGCCGATTTTTGGGCACCCACTTTTTCAACCCACCTCGCATGATGCACCTGCTGGAGTTGATCCCTACTGCCGAGACCGATCCCGACCTGACGGTGCGTTTTACC
>JBCNVA010000065.1:0-34135 GCA_039630445.1 Armatimonadota bacterium | reverse complement strand
AGCTAGGCAACAAACCCGCATAAACCTCATACGCGCTACCTCCTCCTCGCTGTTTCAATCCCTCACAGGTAGGCTACAAACTCGTGCCGGGTGAGAAGGTGCTATTTCGCGATGACCGTTTCAATCCCTCACAGGTAGGCTACAAACCTGGTGAGGTATCTCCTGTTCGCAGGTTCGGTAGTTTCAATCCCTCACAGGTAGGCTACAAACGGACTTCTCTGCAGGCTCGCAAGCGGGCTAACGACGGTTTCAATCCCTCACAGGTAGGCTACAAACGATAGCGCGTGGTCGGGCTTCTCGATATCCTCGTTTCAATCCCTCACAGGTAGGCTACAAACTCGGGCGCAACTTGCCCTAAGCAGAACCACACCCGCGGTTTCAATCCCTCACAGGTAGGCTACAAACCAAGCGCTCCACCCAAGAGGCGGGCGCTCCGCGAACTCAAATTTGCCCGATTGTCAAGGTGCACGCGCTTTGCCCGTTGGCGGCTTTACTATACCCTATGGATGCCAGTGAAGTCAAGGGGTGTCGTCGATCGGGGGCGGATTTGAACTCAAGGGCGCGAAGACCGGCGATCGACGACAAACAGGCAGTGGACACACAAGGTGTGGATTTAATGGGGAGATCCCGACACAAGATGCCGTGGGTATCGAAGCAAAATGGCGTCGATCGCACGCTACGACCCGAAGCAGTGCCCTCTGTTCCTGGCAGGGTAAAGCAAGGCAATGATACGGCTCACGATTAGGGCAACGAAGGCAACTTATACCTATCGGAGTTTCAAGCGGATTGATGTCATCATCGCGATGGGCGCGTTGTTCGCAGGGCACAACGGGGTGTACGAATCGGCACGCTATCGAGGTACTATACAAGTGCGATGGTGATCGGTGTACCGAAGGAGGTCAAGCCCGATGAGTATCGGGTGGCGATGACGCCCCAGGGCGTGGAAGTGCTGACCCAACATGGGCATACGGTGCTGATCGAATCGGGCGCAGGGGCTGGCACGGGCATCGAGGATGAGGAGTATGCCGCCGCGGGTGCTGTGATTGTCCCCGATGCCGCTTCGGTGTGGCGTCAGGCAGAGCTGATTGTCAAGGTGAAGGAGCCTCTCCCCAGCGAGTATCCCCTCATCAAACCGGGACAGGCAATCTTTACCTTCTTTCACTTTGCTGCCAGTGAGGAGCTGACCCGCGCGATGGCGGCAAGCCGCGCGGTCTGCATCGCCTATGAGACCATCCAGTTGCCCGATGGCAGCCATCCGATCCTGCTGCCGATGAGCGAGATTGCGGGGCGGATGGCGGTGCAGGTGGGGGCGTGGTGTCTGGAGCGTCCCTTTGGCGGGCGTGGAGTGCTGCTCTCAGGTGTGCCGGGAGTGCGCCCAGGCTGGGTAGTTGTTGTGGGCGCGGGCGTGGTGGGCGCAAATGCTGCGCGAATCGCCGCCGGCTTTGGCGCCAATGTGCTGATACTGGACATCAACATCGGGCGGCTGCGCACCTTAGAGGAGACCCTCCCACCCAATGTGGACACCCTCTACTCAAATCCCGCGAACCTCCGCGAAGCGATCCAGCTGGCAGATGTCGTGATCGGTGCCGTCTATGTGACGGGTCAACGCACGCCCGTGTTGATCAAGCGTGAGATGTTGCGCCTGATGAAGCCCGGCGCGGTGATCGTGGATGTGTGCATCGATCAGGGCGGGTTCGCCGAGACGAGCCGTCCCACCACACACCGCCAGCCGACCTATATTGAGGAGGGGATCGTGCATTACGCCGTTACAAACATGCCCGGTGCCGTTGCGCGAACCTCCACCTACGCCCTTACGCATGTCACCACGCCATATGTACTGCGCTTGGCGGAGATGGGCTGGCAGGAGGCGGCGCGCCAAGATCCTGCCCTCCGCCACGGGCTGAACATCGTGCAGGGCAAGGTAACGCTCCAACCCATCGCCGAACAGTTCGGCTACGAGTTCGTTCCACCCGAAGCGGTGCTGTGAATGGATGACAGCGCGATATGTCCCTCATAGAGGGCTTTGCCCACGATCACACCCTCCAGCGAGGTGGTTTGCGCCAGCATATGGAGCGTGTGGATATCCTTCTCGTCACGCACGCCGCCTGAAGCAAGCACAGGGATCTCAACCACCTCCAGCAGGGCACGCAGGCTCGCTAAATCCACGCCCTGCAGCGTGCCATCACGCGCGATGTTGGTGAAAAGCAGTCGCTTTGCTCCCAGCTTCTCCATTCGCTGGGCAAACTCCAGATAGGGAGCATCGGTTAGCTGCTGCCAGCCCTCGGTGGCGACGCGCCCTTCGCGCATGTCGATAGCGATCACTATCGCCTCGCCATAGTGTTGCAGCAGCCTTGCAATCTGATCAGGTTGCTGAACTGCGGCGGAGCCGATCACGACGCGCTGCACCCCTGTAGCGAGCGCCTGCTGCAGATGCGTTTCGGTGCGGATACCGCCACCCAGCTGCACAGGGATGGAGACCGCGCGGCAAATGGCGGCAACCAGCTCAAGTTGCTTCGGCTCACCGGCGCGCGCCCCGTCCAGATCGACTACATGCAGGCGCGGTGCGCCCTTTGACGCCCACATTTGCGCGACAGCAACTGGGTCATCGGCATAGACCGTCTCCTGGGCGTAATCGCCCTGCAGCAGGCGCACGCACCGCCCACCGCGCAGATCGATCGCTGGGATAATCTCCAGCGGCTTCATCGACCCGACATGCGCAGCGCCTCCTCGTAACGGCGGTTCACCACATCCCAATCAATCGCCTGGATGAAGGCATCTATATAGCGCGCCCGCGCCGTCTGGAAGTCAAGGAAATAGGCATGCTCATAAGTATCCAGCGCAAGGATGGGCGTCGCATTCCATACAGGGAAGGTGTTCTGCGCGTCGCCGATGTAGTTAAACAGGGAGCCGTCATCGTGGTCATAAGCCAACCAGACCCAACCGCGCGCCGCCATGCCCGTCGCCTTCAGATCCTCCAGCCAGCGCTCAAAGGAGCCGAAGTAACGAGCCAGCGCCTGGCGCAACGCGCTGCTCGGCTCCGACCCACCGCCGCCCAAGTTCTCAAAGTACAGCTCATGATTTTTCACCCCGCCCAGCGCAAAGGTGTAGTCCACCTTCAGCGAGCGGATGAGACTGTAGGTCTGATTGCCTTTCGCGAATTCATCCGAGGTGAGCACCGCCAACGCCTTGCGAATCTCGTTCGTCTTGTTCACATAGCCCTGATAGAGCTTGTAGTGTTCCTCATGCGTTTTGCGGGAGATACCGAACTTTTCGGTCTGGAACACCTTTTCGGGTAAGGGCTTCGCCACAACCTCCACTACCTGGATCTCCGCCATCGTTGCATCCCTCCTGTTTGTGGATTGGTTAACCGCATGCACGCCGGGAGCCAACAACGCCCAACCTGTCGCAAAGGTACAGGTCTTGAGAAACTCCCGACGCGACAGTCCCTTGCTGTACATAGCACCCCCGATTATACCCGAACCCTTTGCGCGTCTAAAGAAGCGAATGGCGAAATACTGAAAGAAGGTAAACTGGAGCGGCGAAGATGAGACCGTGGATGCGAACGGGTGCATGGGTAGGACTCCTGTTGATGACGGCTCTCCTTGCGGGCTGCTGCCAGCGGGTTAGCCGTGTAATCCCGCCCGGTGGACGCGGCACAATCACCTGGACCGTTATGGTCTTTCTGAACGGTGCGAACGATCTCGATGCGTACAGCGACTTGAATGTCAACCAGATGGAATCGGTGATGACCAATCCGAATGTGCGGATTGTGGTGCAGTGGAAGCGGATCGCTGCGTATGCTCCCCAGGGGAGCTGGACGGGCACGCGCCGCTATCTGGTGCGCTACGATACGGACGATCGGGAGATCCGATCGCAGCTGCTGGAGGATCTGGGGCAGGGGGTGGATATGGGCAGTGCGGAGACGCTGCGCGATTTCATTCGCTGGGCACGGGCAAACTACCCCGCCGACCGCTACGCGCTGGTGATCTGGAACCACGGCTCTGGCTGGCGCACCCGCACCACCCGCGCTGTCTCGTTCGATGATGAGTACAACACCAGTATCAAGACCTGGGAGTTGCCTACTGCCATCCGCCCCACTTCTGCCGATCCCGTGCTGGATGTGCTGCTATTTGATGCCTCGCTGATGCAGATGCTGGAGGTCGCCTACGAGTGCCGCCATGTGGCACGCTACATCGTTGGCTCGGAGGAAAGCCCGCCCGGCGAGGGCTACCCGTATCACCGCATCCTGCGCCCGCTGATGGATAACTCCGATATACCGCCCGCCGAATGGGCGAAAGAGGTGGTGCGCCAGTTCGTCACCTTCTATCAGCAGGAGTTCCCGTTCTACTACAACATCACCCAATCCGTTGTGGACACTTCCAAACTGGAAAGCGTCGCCACAGCCCTGGACAACTTGGCAGGAGCACTGATAGAACGGCGGAATCTCTATGTGAACGCCCTACGCAGCGCACGCCAGAACGCCCAGAGCTACGCCTCTTATCCTGAGTACAAAGACCTCTGGCATGTGGCGCAGCTCATCAAGGAGTACACGGGCGACGGCATACTGGCAGCACGGGTGAACGCACTGCATGCGAGCTTGCGTGAGGCGATCCTATATGAAGCGCACGCGGATAACCAGCGGGTGCGCAATTCGTATGGGCTGTCGATTTACTATCCCAACGCGGGCGACTATTTGGGGCGGTACAGCAACCTGGCGCTGGCACGCGCCACCCGCTGGGATGAATGGCTGCAGCAGGCGCCTTAGGAGGGTACGATGCCATACGAGTATGTGCTGCTAAGCCCCGAAAAGGTGGAAATTCGGTATGAAATCGCAGGGCTGGGATCGCGCGCCTTAGCAGCGGTGCTGGACGACCTGCTGGTGCTTCTGATTAACGCGATAGTGCTGCTCATCCTCACCGTACTTGAGGACACGATGCGCTTGATTACCACCATCGTTGGGCGCATCGGGGAGGGCTGGGCATTAGCCGCTCTGGTGTTCTTTGCCTTCATCTCCTGGTTTGCCTACTATATTCTCTTTGAGATCTGGTGGAACGGTCAGACTCCGGCGAAGCGGGCGTTCGGCTTGCGCGTGATTCGGCTGGATGGCGCGCCTGCTACACCGGGAGCTATCCTGATCCGCGAGCTGGTGCGACTGGTGGACGCTTTCCCGATTTGCCTCTTTGGCTACAATGTGGCGGGACTGACCGCCTTTTTCAATCCTTACGGGCAGCGATTGGGCGATATGCTGGCAGGCACCTTTGTAATCAAGGAGCGTCGCGTCGCACTGCCCACGCTGCAGGCACTTTCCACAGTCAGCGTGGAGGAGCATCCGCTGGAGATCTATGTGCCGACGGTGCTGGCGCTGAGCGCGAATGAATATCGGGCGTTGCGTGCCTTTCTGGATCGGCGGGAGCAGTTCCCCGCCGAAGTGCGCGAGCAGCTGGCGAACGAGCTGTACGAGTACCTCATCAGCAAGCTGGGTCTCTATGTGCCGCCCGATGTCTCGCGCGAAGGCATTCTGGAGGCGATTGCAGCGCGCTATGCCCGCGAGCGCGGTCGGCTGGAGTAGCCTATGCGGATTCTAATTGCACCCGCTGCCTATAAGGGCACTTTGAGTCCCCTGCAAGCCTGTGCGGCGATTGCCGAGGGTGTCCGCCGCCGACTTCCCCATGCTGAGATCGATCTGTGCCCCATCTCGGATGGTGGCACGGGCTGGTTGGAGGTGTGGAAATTCCACCTTGGCAGTGCGCCCACCCCGCTGGCGACGCTCCCCAAGTCCGTTGCAGCTCGCTGGATGCCGCAGCGCCTCGCACTGATGCAAACGACCGTGCCCGACCCGCTGGGCAGACCGATTAGCGCCGAGTACCTCCTTGCCGACTCGGTGGCGATTCTCGAATCGGCGCTGGCGTGTGGTATTCACCTGCTCCAGTCTGAGGCGTTGCGTCCGCTGGAGGCAAGCACGGAGGGCGTAGGCGAGCTGCTTCGGGCAGTGGATCGCCCTGATGTTGAGGCGATCTGGCTGGGTCTGGGTGGAACCGCGACAACGGATGGGGGCACGGGGGCTTTACGGGCGCTGGGCTTCCAATTCCTGGCAGCGGACGGTTCCCTTATCCCAAGAGGTGGAGGCGGTCTGCTGACACTGGCGCGCATCGAACCGCCCGCGCAAATGCCCCTGCAGGGCAAACGGCTCGTTTTATGTGCGGATGTACGCAACCCGCTCTGCGGGGAGCAGGGCGCGGCGCGCGTGTTCGCGCCCCAGAAAGGAGCTAACCCCCAACAAGTGGCGCTGCTGGAGGCGGGGCTTGAGCGCCTTGCCTCCGTGATACGGCAGCAGACCGGTCTCGATGTCGCGGAATTGCCTGGGGCAGGTGCGGCAGGCGGGCTGCCTGTTGGGTTTGTTGCCTTCATGAACGCCACCCTCGTGTCGGGCATCGAATGGTTGCTGCAGCATGTCGGCTGGCACGAACGGCTCAGGCAAGCTGACCTGCTCCTCACAGGCGAGGGTCAGGTCGATGCCCAGACGCTAATGGGCAAGGGCGTGGGTGAATTAGTGAAGCACGCCGTGGCATCAGGCAAGCCCGTGCGACTCGTGGCGGGCAGGTTGGGTGCGGGTGCCGAAGCACTGCTCGAACTGCCGGGCGTTCAGGTCGTCGCAGCGCAACAGGTCGCCCCCGACCAACCCCCCAGTGTCGCGGTGGCGACAGCCACGGCAGCTATTCTTTTTTAGGAGAACCCATTCAGCCCGCGCCGAGGGTATAATCTCCCCGCAGGGGAGAACGATGTTCCGACAGGTAGCAGCGGCGGCAGGCGGGGCGACGGTATCTGCCCTTTTGATCAGAGGCTTGCTGAACAAGCAAAAGACCGTCTCCAAAACGATCGCGGACTTTTTCGGCAAGGACATCCTGACACTACCCATACTAACCGCCGAGTATCCCCTTGCCGATCTCGCTAATCCCCACCTTGCCATCAACCACTATATCCAAACCCATGCCATAGAGCATCAAGTGATTGGGTATATCTCGGATGACTACAGGCAAGGGCTAAGCATCCTCATCACGCCGCGCGCCTCATTCTGGGCGACAGAAGTGCTGATCGGACCTGTGCAGTATCGCAAGGAATACATTTCTCCTCAGGAACAGATCGATTGTGTGGCGAATGGAATCTATCTGATCCGAACCAATCGTGGCACATTCGCTCTTCATCTTTATTCCCCCATGATGGACCCGCATAACATCATCGTAGAGGTATTGGCAGATAAACGCGAGCAAGCGAGTCGCTTTCTGGACAACATCCGCCAGTATGTGTACACCCACAACATCTACAGGAACAAGATTATCACCCTCGAAGCCGAGACTGGGCGTTGGGGGCGATGTGTTATCCGTCCGCGCTTCATCAAGCTGGAACCTATCCAAAGGGAGCAAATCATTCTGCCTGAAACCATCAAGCAGGTGATCGAGCGCAACACGATTGGCTTTCTGCAGCAGGCGGAACATTTGCGCCGGAGTGGTCGCTCGTTGAAGCGCGGGATTTTGCTCTATGGCAAGCCGGGCACGGGCAAAACCCTAACCGCTCGCTGGCTGGCAAGCACCTTGTCAGGGGTGACCACTATCGTCCTTGCAGCTGAACAGTTAGAGGCGGTTCGAATTGCCTGCCAGATGGCGCGTCTGCTACAGCCTGCCTTGGTCATCATGGAGGATGTAGACCTGATCGCCTCGCCGCGTGATCCGCAACGCCATCCGTTTTATCAAATCACGCTGCATCAGTTGCTGAACGAGATGGATGGCATCGAGAGCGAGGCGCAGGTTCTCTTTCTGCTGACTACGAACCGCCCAGAGATGCTGGAACCCGCGCTGGTCACCCGACCGGGCAGAATCGATCAAGCCATCCACCTGCCCTTGCCCGATGCGGAGTGTCGGCGGCAGCTTTTTGAACTCTATGGGCGCGGGATGCACCTCATGCTGACGGAATATGAGCGGTTCATTCAGCGCACAGAGGGTGCCAGCCCCGCGTTTATTCAGGAGCTGTTGCGCCGAGCCGCGCTGATCGCAGCGGAGCAAAACGCGCTCCATGAGGATGGTCGCGTCATCGTGCGCGATTCGCATCTGGAGATGGCGCTACGCGAGATGCTCTGGAGCGGTGACGAACTTACTCGCCGCCTGCTCGGCTTCGAGGAGGCGCCGACAGAGGCACTCACCCACGAGCCACCTTCATAAGGATTAGCCCGTCCGCTGCAGGCTGCGGGCGATCGACTCCCAGCTAAAGAGCCAGAAGTTGCGCCCTTTGCTGTGCATCGCGACCAGCATCCCCGATTCGAAGGGTGCACCAAGCGATCGCGCCGTCACCTCGATGCCGTCAGTCTCGTCGGTTCCCAGATCGACGACGGCAATCGGCTCGCGCTGCATCCCTGTGCGGGGATAGATGTGGAGCCGACTGTTGTTCGGCAGCTGCTCCACACAGAGCAGGTAGCCGTCGCCGCGTCGGGGCATGTAGAGCGCGATGCCCTCATGTTCGCCCCGGAAGTGCGTAGCAAAGAGCGCCAGCTCCCGTTCTGCATGGGGATGCGCGGCATCGGCGTGATATTTGCGCACCCCGAACCCCTCATCGGCATAGTAGACATAACCCAGCGCGTGGTCTACTGCGATCGCTTCGATTTCGTTCTTGCCGCTGAAGCGTCCGAAGGCGCGCACAAAGCGCACCCCCACCTTACCAGGACGCGTCTCCACAAGGCGATACTGATGCAGGTAGCCATTCTGGGGACCCGCTTTGCGTGACACAATTGCCTCGATAGCCCCTGTGCGGGGGTTTTGATAGAGAGCAATCCCCATCGGCATCGCTCGCTCGCCCCGCTCGCCCGCAAACACACGGGCACGCTCCAGATCGGTGATGTCTATCAGTCGCCTTCGCTGAGGATCGATCTGAAAGATGCGCAGGCGCTCGGCGTACCGTTCTGTGGCGACGGCGAGATCGACACGCCCGCGCCGGGTGCGAAAGCCATACGCCACATCCACATTGTTCGGCTGATCCAGTCCCGTGATCAGCTGAATCAGCCGACCGTTCAGGTCGAACACGCCCAGCGCGCCGCGTGGGGTGCGCGCCTTGTTCGTGCCGATAATCAGGCTCAGTGTGGGCTTGGTGGGATGAACCCAGATGGCGGGGTCATCCGCGTCATCGGATAATGGCATCGTCTGCCGAACCGGTTGGATGTTCATTCGTCTCATCGCACCTCTTCCTTAGGAATGCAGCGGAGCCTCCTGTGCGGAAGCTCCGCCATCTTAGTTTCTTAAGCCTCGCCCTGCGCCCTCCCCGCAGGGCGAGGAGCGGCTCTCCTTTCACAGTTGCATCAGCACCCACTGCCGAAGTTGAACAGCACGATCAGCAGGTCGGCATCATCGACCACGCTGTCGGCGTTCACATCCTCTGGCAGACCAGTGCCTGTCTGACCAAAGGCGAACAGCACCCTAAGGAGGTCGGCATCATCCACACAGCCGTTGCAGTCCGCATCGCCCGCCATCGCGGGACGATCGCCCGGATTGAGGTTGCCCGGCGTTACCTGACGGTTGAACTGGGGCGGAAGCGAGCCATTAACAACGCGATTCGTGCTGCTGGTCTCAAAGGGACCGAAGTTGCCTGCTCCTTGCGCACGCCCAATATCGCAGGCAATCCACGAACCGTTCTGGAAGTAAATGATCCCGTCGGGTTCCCAGATAGTGTTATCGTCACGCCGCCGCGCATCGATGGGGATTTCAAGCCCGCCCATCTGGGCAGCGTACACTGCGTCCGTTTCACCGGGCAACACATCGCCATCCAGCCAGCCAAAAGCGCCCAGCACCGCATCCCAAAGCGGATTGTCAATCACGCCGTCGTCGTTCGTGTCGATGTCGTTCCCTGGCGCACCGCGGAAATTGCGCACCAACGCCACCGTGTAACTATCGTTGCCCATGCCCGCAGGGGTGAAGGCATTCTCAATCACGACTACCGTTGTCGCTGCTGCAGGTTCGGGCAACAGCACGGCACTGCCGTCACGGATTAGGATCAACCCGTTCGAACCTGTCGTATAGCTGCTGAGGTCAATCGCCCAGTGGATATTGCCCGGATTGAACATCCATTCGCCGTCGATACCGATCAGCCAGAGTCCCGTAAGTGGATAGTTCGGCTGACAGCTTTGCAACTCAATGAACTCGCGTCCTGCGTCAGGTGAGCCGGGCGGGTTCACCATCACCTCCGAGAACCGCACCTGTGCCACTGCGCTCACCAGCAATCCGATGACGACTATCGCTAAACCAATCCCTCGCATCACATCGTACCTCCAGCTATACTCTACTCCCTCGCCGTTTAAGATTGGATTAAGAAGGCGAAATTTAACAAAATCTTAACCATGCGTTCTGTAAACTCCCTATGCAGGGAGGTTGAACAATGCAACGCGGGTTTACGCTGATAGAGCTGCTGGTGGTGATCGCGATTATTGCTATTCTGGCAGCGATCTTGTTCCCCGTATTTGCGCAGGCACGCGAGAAGGCGCGCCAGACGCAGTGCACCTCGAACCTGCGCCAGCTGGGGCTTGCCCATCAGATGTATCTGCAGGACTACGACGAGCAGATGTTCGCACGCCCCAGCGACCCATCGATTCCCAATCGCTACTGGATGGAGGACTGGTGGCCCTTCCTGCTGATTCCTTACATCAAGATGAAGCCTCAGGATATTCAGGAGCCACGAGGTAACTTTTTCAGCTGTCCGAGCAATCCGATTATCATGTCGCCCAACTTTCGCACGCGCCCGTTGCCTGAGTGGGGGCTGCGCCTCTCGCCACGGCGGACCTACGACTTCTGGATGAGCTACGCCCTCAGCGAGCACATTTTAGATCATCCAGCCTATGCCCGTTGGGAAAAGCCTGCCGAGTCGCTGATGTTGCTGGAGGTGCGCGGGCGCGACGCCTTCGAGGACACGAATGCCACCGCCGATACCGATATCGACTGCGCCCAGACAAACGAGATTTGGTTCAAGCACAACGGCGGTACGAACATCCTCTGGCTGGATGGGCATGTGAAGTGGCTGAAGCCGTCGCTGCGCGGAGATGGCAGTCTGCCTCAGCACTGGCGCTATCCACCCTGCTGCGCCGATGGGGATAACTACCCGTTCGGGCCGTGGGCGCCTTGGGGCTGGAACGCGCCCTTCACGATGCGCTACTGCGGCGGTTGACGGTGTTCAGTGTCCCGCTTACTGCACCACACGCCTGCCATCGAAGGCGGGCGACACCTGCCTTTGCTTCTGGATGTAGTCTGCCAGCACTTCAAGCGCGGTGCGCCCCGTGTCCACAAGGGGGATGTTCAGGGGTTTGAGAAAGCGGTCAGCGAAGTAGGAGTTGGTCGTGCCGCGGTAGATTCTGTCGTCCCGAATCGGCTCGCCGTTGAGAGTTGCCTCCACCAGTCGCCCATTTTCGATGCGATAGCGCAGGTTGGCGCTGCAGGTCGGGCGTCGCTGTTCCAGTAGTTGCTTGAGCTGTGCCCCGCTGATTTCGAAGCGCACCACCGTGTTGCCAAAGGGCAGCATCCGTGCCAGGTCGTAGTAGCGGATGGGACCTTTCGCCAGCTGAATGCGCACGCCGTACAGATTTTGAATATCGAAATCGCTGCCCATCATGGCGCGGATAGCATCGCTGACCAGATGATATTCGGCAAGGTCATTACCGCGCTGGACGAAATCGTCGGTGGCAACGCCCACGATACGCCCATATTGCCGCGCGATAGGTCGCCAATAACGCTCCACCACGCGGGCGACCGCAGGATCCTCAGGAATTCGAGAGGTGATCGGGATCAGCTCACCCTTGTAAGCAACCAGCTCCCAGCGGTTGGTGTCCCGATCGCGATAGGCAAATAGTTCGAGCCGTCCCAGTTCGCCCCCCCACTGATGTGCTTGCACGATCACCGTGCCGTTCAACCCCATCACGCTTTTAGAGAGCGGACGATCCCACTCCACAAAGCGCGGTTGAACCAAGCGCGTATGTGAGTGTCCTCCGATAATCGCGTGGATGCCGGGCACGCGCCGTGCTAATTCTATGTCGGTCTCAATGCCCAGATGGGAGAGCAGGATCACCAGATCGGCTTGCTGGCGCAGCTGGGGCACCAGCTGTTGCGCCACCTCAATTGGGTCGAGAATATCTACACCTTCACGCGCTGCGCGATAGTTCTGCGTGTCGCGGACAATCAGCCCGAACAGGGCAAGGCGCAGCCCGTTGCGTTCGATAATCACATAGGGCGGGCACAGGGGCGCACCCGTCGCACGCAGCCGCGCATTCGCGCACACGAAGGGGAACCGCGCCATCCGAAACAGCTTCTGCACCTGCGCCAAGGTGTTGTTGAACTCGTGATTGCCCGGCACCGCGCAGTCGTAGCCGCAGGCGTTCATAACCGCCACATCGGCTTCGCCCCGATAGTGCAGCGAGAAGGGCGTGCCGTCCATAAAGTCGCCGCAGTCTACCACGAGGCTCTGATTGCGCAGCTGCTGGCGTAAGGTGCTGAGCAGGGTGGCGCGTCGAGCCACGCCCCCGATGTCATGCTTGTAGGGTAGCTGTGCCTCTTGGGAAGTAGGCGCAATGCCTTCGGGATAGCTAAAGGGGAACAGGTGTCCGTGCGTGTCGTTCGTGTGCAGAATCACAATCCGTGCCCAACGCTGTTGAGAATCAACCGCAACGCCCAGCTGAACCGTAAGCCCGAGCAGACCGACAACCAGGCTGGGCAGCCACCACCATCTCCTTCGGTGAATCATCACGAAAGGAGTATACCCCTACACCCGTGCCGATTTCCAGCCGCCGCGCTTGAACAGCACGATAAAGAGCAGCCCGCTGAACATGGAGCTAAGTGCCATCGCCCACCATGCGCCGTTTGCATCCAGCCCCAGTCCAAACGCCAGTAGCCATGCGAGCGGCAAACGCACGACCCACTGCACCACGAAACTCGCCAGCATCGCTTTGAGCGAGTCGCCTGCGCCCTGCAACGCGCCCGCCAGCACCAACCCAAATGCGAGTAGCGGTTCCGAGAGCGCGTTAATCCGCAGGTAGGCGACTGCCAGCTCGATGACCTGCGGATCGCGGGTAAACCATCGGGCAAACGGCTCAGCAAACACAAAGAACACCACCGCCATCGCGCTCATCACGGCGCACGCCTGCCACGACGCCATCCAGCCGAACCGCTCCGCTAACCGCTCGTTTTTTGCACCGAGCGCCTGACCCACCAGGGCAGAAGCCGCGATGGCAAAGGCAAAGCCGGGCATAAAGGCGATCGATTCGGCAGTCAAACCGATGGGCAACGCCGCTACCGCTGCCGTGCCCGCCGCCGTCGCTGCCAGGATCATCGTGAACATTATCGAACTGGTGGAGTAGATGAGCGTGCGCATGGAAGCGGGAATACCGATGCGCAGGATGCGCCAGACCCACTGCCAGCGGGGTAGCGCTGGCGCTGCCAGCTTGCGGGAACGCACCACCTGCAGACCCCACAGCACCCCTGCACCCACCCACATAGAAAGTGCCAACGCGATGCCCGCACCCTGAATCTCCATCCGGGGGAAGCCGTATCGCCCAAAAATCAGCACCCAGTCGCCCGCAAGGTGCACCAGCGTCGCCACGATGCTGGCAATCATCGGCGAGCGCGTATCACCTAACCCCCGAAAAGTGCCCATCAAGCCCATCATCAGAAATAGCCCTGGCGTGCCTAACAGGGCGGGCATGAGAAACTGACGCGCCTGTGCAAACGCGCCCGCTTCAAGGCGATACCAGGATATAATCAGCGGCAATCCCCAGTATCCAAGCGCGGTCATCACAAGCCCAAGTAAAAGCGCGATCCCCAGCGACTGGCGCGCCGCATGCTGCAGATTCGCATGATCACCCGCCCCCACCATACGAGCCACAATCGCGGTCGCACCTGTCGAGACCGCCATCGCGAGCGTCATCACCAGAAAGACCAGCTGCCCACCGACGCCTACCGCTGCCAGCGCATCGGGACCCAGCGAGCCGACAAACATCCGATCCAAGAAACTATTGAGCGTCTGCACCAGCGCCGCCACCATCGACGGCAACGCCAGCGACCATACAGTGCGCGAGACCGATTGCTCCGATAGCAGGTTCGAACTCTCTTTGAAACTCGTGTGGTCTACCATGCGCATACGCCCCGATTCTACCTGTATAAACGCCCGCTGATAGCCGATAATCTGAGCAGGGATTGGCATGCAAAGGCGCAGGGTGTTGTTTGGTCCCGTCACCAGCGGCGAAGCCGCAAGCTTCCGTCGCGCCCTCGCTGCGCATGACACCCTCCTCTTTTCGCACATGCCTGGCGCTGACATTCAGTATGACCCCTGCCGCGCGACCTTTGACCAGATTCTTGCCCAACTGCCATCGGACTGGCAACCCGAGCTGGTGCTGTTCTGGAGTCCTGAATATCACCCCATCCCCGTTGGATTGGAGCGGTGTCCCTATCGGTTGGTTGCAGCACTGGGCGATTGGAACCTGGGGCTATGGAAAATTTGCGATACCCTGCGCATGTTTGACCACATCGTGACCGACAAGCGCGGCGTGCAGGTGCTGCAGCGGCTCGGCTTTCGAAATGTGAGCCATGCCAAGCTCTATGGCTACAACCCCGACCTCCACCGTCGCCTACCTAACGAGCCAAAGATTTACGATGTGGGCTTTGTGGGCAATTTGAACCCAGCGGTGCAGGGCGAGCGCGCCCGCTGGCTGCTCCGATTAGCGCGGCTGGGACAGAAGTATAAAATCGCGATTGCTACCGGGCTATACGGCGAGGATTACACCCGCTTCCTGAACCGCTGCAAAATCACTTTCAACCGCAGCATTCGCGGGGAGATGAACATGCGCGCCTACGAAGCCCCCGCCTGCGGCAGCCTGCTGCTCTACGAAGCGGACAATCTGGAGGTGCATGACCTCTACCAGAACGGCGTTCACTGCGTCCTTTACGATGAACAGAACCTTGAGCAGGTGATTGACCACTATCTCGCTCATGAGGAACAGCGGGAGCACATCGTTGAGACCGCCTGGCAGCATGTGCAGAATTACTGCTATGCTGAGCAGTATAACCGTTTGATCCGGCAGGCGATCGAGGCAGTGCCCGAAGGCACCATCGGCAGGGCGCGCACCTTTAGCCAACTGGGCGAGGGGGAGCGAATACGCGCACAGGTGCATCAGCGCGTGCAGAGTTCCTTCGCGGAGCGAGTGCAAGCTGCATTCGCAATTCTAAATGGCTGCAGCTCAGTGGAGAGCGACCCCATGTTGCTGAACGACGAGGCGGTGCTTTGCCTGATGCTCGCCAGTGAAAGTACGGATCCCCCGCGGCAAGCGGAGTACCTGCAGCGGGCTGAGCAACGCCTTGGACAGGCGATGGCGCTGGAACCCACCCATGCAGTGGCGATGATGAACTATGCGCTGCTGCTTTACGCAACGGGGCGACACAATGAGATGGAAGGTTGGGCACATCGTGCCCTGAAAGCGTTGCCTGAATGCCCGCCCGTCCTTCTGTGCCACGCGCTCCCCTGGTCGCCGGGCTATGACTGGTTCCGTGTGGAGAGCGAGCGCGCCTTTGCGGAAACGGGTCATGACCCCGAAGCCTTTGCGGACAGGCTACGGGGCTTCTATGCGCAGAAGCTGTGCCTCATTCTGGGTGAACTCTACGCCCGCCGTGAGGCGCTGCACTCCGCCATCCATATGTATCAGCGAGCCTTCGAACTGCATCCCCAGCTGGCACAGCCGCTTGCCCAGATGCTCTGCCGACTGAATCGGCATCAGGAAGCGATTGCGTGGCTGGAGCGAGCCATCGAACGCGAACCGCTGAACCTCGATTACTATGTGCAGCTGGCACCGCTGCTCCACGAGGCGGGGCACACGGAGCGCTTCGACACCCTTTGCAGGGATGCCATGCTCCTAATACAAGCGTGCCCGCACCTGCAGGGCTATCAAGCGTTCTTTGAGCGAATAGCGAAGTGGCGAAGTAGCGAAGTGGCGAAGTAGTGAAATGGCGAAGTGGCGAATGGTGAAGCGGTGAGGGGGCAGGAGGTAGAGATGACGAAGGCGCAGCTTCCGGAATGGTGGTGGCGATTGTGGCAACGGCTGCCGTTTGCTGAGACAATGGGCATGGCAGAAGGCGAGCCGAGCCTGCCCTTCGCCAAGCAACTGCCCGAGGGCTGTCCCTTTCTGATTGCTCATTTGGGCATGCCGCGTTCACCTGAACAGTGGCGCGAATTGCTGGAGGCTGAGCTGAACGCCACCGTGCATCTACTGGATCCTGAACCCGAAACCGACTGGCTGTTCGCCTTTGGCTGGAAGGGGCAGCGTGTGCTCGAAATCACGCGGCGCGTGCGGATGATCCCTCATCGACGCGCACTCGTGATGATGGGGGGCGGCGAGACGCAACTGTTAGAAACCCTCTATGCCCTGCGGGCATATGGCATCGTGGCGGATGTTTCGATTGCGCTGCGCCTGCCCGAATCGAACTATGACCTGAACCACCTCTTTTCACTCTATCACGCCGATCGACTGGAGAGCCTGCAACGCTGCCAGAAGCCCTTGGTGGCATCCACCATTTTTTGGGACTACACCGAGCTGCTTCAGGTGATGCAGACCCTCCGCGCGATTTTTGCCCAATCGGATGAGCAAGCAGTGCAACGGACGCTTGATGCGTGGCGTCGCCAGCTCGCAACCTCACCCGCTTCCCCTGCCTCCGAATTGGAGCGCATCCATGCACCGCTGCGGCGCGTGCTGCTGCTCGCGCGAGTGCTGCTGCCGAATGCCAAGCGCGAGCATGAGAGGTTCACCCGTGTTTTTGGGGCGGTGGAGCAGCCTGTCGTGCTTGTGCCGAACGCTATCCGCCCTGAACGCTTCCTGAACGCGGACCCCACACCTTTTGTGGAGCGGTACGGGCTGCGCGATTTCGTGCTATGTGCCGCACGAATCGAGCCGAACAAGAACCAGCTGATGCTCATCTGGGCGCTGCGCGAGACGGGATTGCCCCTCGTGCTGGCAGGTAAGGAGAGTGACCCAGAGTACGCCGCACTATGCCGCCGTTGGGCGCGAGCCACCGTGCGTTTTGTGGGTGAACTCAGCCCTGAAATGCTTGCCAGTGCCTACGCTGCCGCCCGCGTGCATGCACTGCCCTCCTGGTCTGAGACGCCTGGATTGGCAAATCTGGAGGCAGCGGTGGCGGGCTGTGCCCTGGTGGTGGGCAATCGCGGTGCCGAGCAGGAATATCTGGGCGAATGGGCGTATGTGTGCGATCCTAGCGACGAACGCAGCATCCGCGAAGCGGTGCTGCAGGCGTGGGAGGACACAGACCCTGCGCGGCGCGAGGCGCGACGCCAGCATGTGCTGAGTCGCTACACATGGCAAGCCGCTGCCGAGCGCACAGCTTATGCCTACGAACTCGCACTCCAGATGCCCCATCGCTGGCTGATTATGCCCGACTGGAGCCAGCCCAACACATGGCTGCCCGCGCTGCAGCGCCATGTCGCCCAACAGGGCACAGGAACCCTCATTCTGTACGCCGGCTCGCTGAATGGGGCGAACCCAGTGGAGGCGTATGAACAGATTCTGGACGCGCTCCAGCAACTTGGTGTCGACGCCGAGACCTGCCCCGATGTGGAGCTGACCGACCACCTGCCGACAGGCGATGTGCGCCCCCTGCTCACAGGCAGCGGCTGCGACCTGCTGCTGCAGGCGCGCTACGGCGCTCGCTGCTTACCCCTTCCAGAATGGCTGCGCGCGGCCTGAGAGATAGGTCATATACTGGCTCTCAAAGCTGCCGTCGCTGTATAAGTCGATCAGCCCGAAGCCGGGTGGTGTCTGATGATAGTTGCCGTTCCACCACGCGCCGCTCACTGCTCCATTGCACAGGTAGGTCACCCCGTTGTAGTCCACGCGGTCATATAAATGGATATGCCCGCTCAGGCAGAGCTTCACATTCCGATGCTTCCAGAACAGCTCAATAATGCGCCGCGCGTCGATGTGCATCCACGCGCCGGGCACCACCCAGTCGCCCGTTTTCTCGTTGTTGCCGTCCAGATAGGCGCTGGCAGAGAGAATAGGGATGTGCGACAGCACGCAAATGGGCACAGACGCGGGCGTGCGCTTCAGATCCGCCTGCAGCCATTCGAACTGTTCGTCATCCAGACGCGCCTTGTAGCTGTTGCCGTGCGGGAAGGTGCTATCCAGCACGATGAAGTGCCAGCCCGCGCGGTCAAAGGAATAGAAGCGCTGCTCCAGCTCGAACAGCTCCATCGCCCAGCGTTTGCCGTAGTCGGGTTCATTCCCAGTGCATCCACTGCGCTCCTTGTCCCAACCCCACACATCATGGTTGCCGATGCAGTGGATCATAGAGATTTCGCAGTGGTCGCGGAGGATACGGCGCCAAAGCTGGTGGAGCGTGCGGGCGCGCTCGCGCGGCTGCGCAAACACATCCATCACCGAGTCGCCCCCGTTGAAAATCAGATCGGGGCGCGGCTTGAGCGCATGCACCGCCTGCAGGCAGCGGATCATGCCCTTGTCGGCATCCTTTTCGGGCTGCACATGGATGTCGGTCAGGTGTGCGATGCGCAGCACACGCTTGCGAGGTGGATAGCCTATCATTTGCGTGGCGTGCGTCGTGAGGGAGCCGATTTATTCCTGCTTGGTTTGGCAGGAGTGACTTTCTCCTCTGCCAGCACCTGGCGGAAGGTTGCTTGCACCTCCCACTCCGCCCACTGCTCGTCTGGTTCCCATTCTCGGATGGTTTGTGGGTCATACTCGGCGCGCAGTTTTTGGCGCACATGCCCTGATGCCTGCAGCAGCGCGCCGTCCGCCAGCGCATAGTAGAAGTCCGTTACGCCCTTGATTGTGCCCTTGATGCGCCCACGCGGCGGGTTGCGGTCGCGCAAGCGCACCATCTCCAGCAGCGTGTCGTCCAGCGGGATGTCGATCTCGGTATCCGTCACCTGCTGCACATGCAGCACGGGGCGCCCCTTGATCTCCTTCATGCCAATCACTTTCACTGTGGCGGGGTAGGTGTGCACTGTCGCCTGGCTGAGGCTCAGTCGCCCGCCGCGCGTGTTCAAGAACGGGGTTGGGTAGCCGATGCGCCACTGGTCGCCTTCGCGCACTGCGCCCGGCGGCATCGGATAGAATGGACCAGGTACCACATCCAGCCCCACCAGCTGCAGGAAAAAGATGAGTTCAGGCAGGAAGTCGATGCCGGGTGAGCCTTCTTCCTCTTCCTCCTGTCGGCTGCGGCGGAACTTGCCCGTGGTCTCATCCTCGGCGGGGAAGCCCGACGGCGTGATCCGGATCGTTGCGGTAAACGGTTCAGGCAGCTCCTCCTCCGCAAAGAAGTCCACTACCTGCTTCAGGTAGCGGAACGAGTAGCGCATGCGCGCCTGACCATTCTCGTTCACGGAGAGAATCTGCGTGTTGATTTCGAGCTGGGCGTCGATATTGATAGGGAAACTCCCCTCGAAGGTCGACGAGCGCACATCCCCCTTAAGGTTGTAGACCGCATTGAACTTTTGGCGCATGCCCGTTTCATACAGGCGTCGCACCAGGTAGCTGCGCACACCCGCCTGCCCGTAAAGCGTAGCGAAAAAAACGAACGCTGTCAGCCCCACAAGGCACATTCGCCCAATGCTTCGCATGGTTTTTCACCCCTTTGAGGGTTCGCCGTGAGGTTGGATGATTCCTGTTCGCCCTGCTAACCCTGGATTTATAATACCCCCACTATGCCTCTCAAGCGGAGGCGCGTCATAGGATACAATATAAGGGTGGAGGCTGTCTATCGGTGAAACGCATAGCGAAGCGTGGTGGCTTGAGCCTGCTGGCGATGTGCCTCGCCTTTCTTGGCGGCTGGGTCACCCACAGAATGGTGTATCAGGCTTACTGGACACGCGGCGCGGAAACGGTGGTGCAGCGCGATTTCGCCCCGACGCTGGCGGATGCCCGCACACCACGCGCCGACGCGAAGCTCTCCGAGCCTTCGATGGTCGCGCTCTACAGGCATGTGTACCACTTAGTGAAGCAGGAGTTCGTAGAGCCAGTTGACCCTGTGAAAATGGCGCACGGCTCGTTGCAGGCGCTGCTCGGCTCCCTCAACGACCCCCACACCCAGTATCTCACGGCGGAGCAACGGGAGCGCTGGATGAACGCGCTCAACGGTCAGGTGGAGGGCATCGGCGCGCTGCTGGGCGTCCTAATGCGCAAGCAGGGCGAGCGTGAACAGCAGCTGCTGCAGGTAATCGGAGTGGTTCCCGGTTCACCTGCAGAACGCGCTGGTCTCAAACCGGGCGACCTCATTACCGAAGTGAACGGCAAATGGATCATCTCCGAAGACCCGTTCTATGAGGTGTTGGAGCTGCAGCGCAACCACGCCGACCGCAAACAGGTTCGTGAGGCGGATCGGCGCGCCCGCGAGCGACTGCGCAACAGTCTAACCCTCAGCGAAGCGATTGAAATGCTCAGTCGGTTGCCCTCCCCAGCGGGGCGTGCTGCGAACGAGCCGAGCAAAGTGGCTTCAGCAGACCCGTCGGTCCATCGTCCCCAGGATGCTGATGCGAACCAATTAGGGCTGACCCTTAACCGTGGGGGTCAAACTCTGCAGGTCAAGGTTCAGTTAGCCCGCACGCAGGTACGCCCGCTGGAATACAGTCTGCTCCAGCAGCGCTGGGGCTATGTGCGTCTCCATCTGCTTAACAGCGCCGCGGCGAAGGAGCTGTCCAACGCGCTCAAAACGCTGCAGCAGGGCAACATGAAGGGGCTGATTATCGATTTGCGTGGCACTGCGATTGGTCAGCAGGAGGCAAGCCTGCAAATCCTGCAACGGTTAGTTACCACACGACAGGTTGCGCTGGTGGAGTACCGCGAGGGTAAGAGTTATCGCAAACGCCCGCTAACCCTTCCCCAGCCACCCCAGTCCATCAAAGTGCCGATCGCGGTGCTGATCGATCGGGGCACTTATAATGTAGCAGAATTGACTGCGCTGGCGCTGCGCACGGGTGCAAAGGCGCGACTGTTCGGGATGCCGACGGCAGGAGACGCTTCGCAGATCGCCCTCTACAAGCTCATCGACGGCTCGGGCTTCACCATGACCGTTGGACGCTATCTGGGCGCCGACGGCACCTCCTTCCATCAGCGAGGGGTTCAGCCCGATGTGCGCGTGCCCGATGAACCGCGTATGCGGGGGCAACCCGAAGGCGATCCCGCGCTCGCCCGCGCCATCCAGTGGCTTAGCCGGGAGGTCAAATCATGAGGCGATTCGGGTCTACCATGTTTGAGAAGTTTGAGAGGCGCACATGGCGGAGCGGGCGTGTGCTCTGGCAGCTGATTCTGCTCATCCCTGTGCTGGTCAGCCTCTACCTGCTCGGCTTTTTGAGCGCGGACCTGTTTGCCAGCACGCGCCCTGGCGAATCGATGGGGCTTTTGCGCTCGACGGTCAGCCATCTGCTCCAGCGGAGCGAGTCGAAACTCGACCCCGTCGAAGCGTTCCAGAGCGCGCTGGCTGAGATTGAGGCGCACTTCTACAGCACGCCTCCCTCTGTCGAAAAAATGACCTATGCTGCCATTGATGGCATGCTGCTGGCGCTGGGTGACCCCTATACCCGTTTTATGGAGCCAGAGGAGTTTCGGCGTATGCAGGAGGACACCTCTGGGAGCTTCACAGGCATCGGGGCGCTGCTGGAGGACGCGCCCGGCGGCGCTCGCGTAGTGCGTCCCCTGCCCAACAGCCCAGCCAGCCGTGCTGGCTTGAAAGCAGGCGACATCATTATTGCGGTGGATGGCAAGAGCCTCGAAAAGGTCGCGCTGGACGAAGCCGTGCGCATGATTCGCGGTCCGCGCTTCACCAAAGTGACGCTGACCATCCGTCGCGAGGGCGAGCCGAACCCACTCACCATCACCATCCAGCGCGACCTGGTGGAAAGCCCTACTGTCGATGTCTATCTGGATGACGCCGAGAACAAGATTTTTCGCATCTGGCTGCAGAACTTCAGCGAGAAGGCGCCGCAACTGCTCGATCGCGCCCTGAGCGAAATCAAGCGGGATGGCGCCCGCGCCCTGATTTTAGACCTGCGCACCAACCCAGGCGGCTTGCTCGAATCGGCGATTGAGGTCGCCAGCCGCTTCCTGCCGGAGGACAGCCTCGTGGTCAGCATCAAGGGCAGGACGAGCATCTTAGAGAACCGTCGCGCCCTGCCCGGTCGCTACCGCCACCTGAAAATCCCGATGGTGGTGTTGATCAACAGTTCCAGCGCGAGCGCGTCCGAGATTGTGGCAGGCGCACTGCGCGACCATAAAGTCGCGCTGCTGATCGGGGAGCCTTCGTATGGCAAAGGGCTGGTGCAGACAGTCATCCCCACCTCCAGCAACACCGCTGTGGCGATCACGACGGCGAAATATCTCACGCCCAACGGCACCGACCTGAACGCCAAAATCGTGGACGGGAAGCGCGTCGGCGGTCTTAAGCCCGATATTGAGGTCAAGCAAAGCGAGGATTGGCGCCCGGGCGACGAGGACATCAGCAAAGACCTCGTGCTGCAGAAAGCGCTGGCGGTGCTGCGTGAGAAGCTTCAGGCGGCTTCTGGGGGTGAAGGCGCCCTTCGTGCACGCCTGCCAGAGCAGGAGAGCAGGCAGCCCAGCATGTTGCGATAGGCTCAACCGATGAAAATCTTTATCGGGTCCGACCACGCGGGCTATGCGCTCAAAGAGGCACTGCGCGACTATCTGCAGCAGCAGGGCTACGAGGTGGAGGACCTCGGCGTGTTCTCGCCAGAGCCGGCAGACTACCCCGACATCGCGCACCAGCTCACCGCGCAGGTGGTCGCCCAGCCCGATTCGCGCGGGATTCTGATTTGTGGCACAGGCATCGGCATGTGCATCGCAGCGAACAAGCGGCGTGGTATCCGCGCGGCGCATGCTACAGAACCCGTCTCGGCGCAGCTGGCACGCGCGCACAACGATGCGAATGTGCTGTGCCTTGGCGGACGCATCCTCGGTATTGAACTCGCTAAAGCCACGGTCGATGCCTTCCTACAGACCCCTTTCAGCGGTGAGACGCGCCACGCCCGTCGCGTGCAAAAGTTAGAACTGCCATGAGAGGCGATCTTCCAGACATCCAGCGCGTGATCGAGATTATTGCCGAGCGCAAGATCGAGGAGGCGATGCAGGAGGGCAAGTTCGACAACTTGCCAGGCAAAGGCAAGCCGCTGCCGATGGATGAGGAGTGGTTCGTGCCCCCCGAGATGCGTCCAGCGGTGCGCCTGCTCAAAAGCGCGGGCGTGCTCCCCGATTGGCTGGAATACGCGCGGCAAATCGAGGAGGTACGCGCCGAATGCCAACGCTGCTGGCAACGCGCCGAGCGCGAGTATCCCCGAATCTGTCAGCAACCGCTGGAACGCTACACCCTTTGGCTGGAGCAGCGCATAACCGAATTGCGCACGCTAATGGAACGGGTGAACCAACTCATTCTGGTCTACAACTGTTGCGCTCCTGCCACCGCCAATCCCCAAATCCCCTATCGGGTGCAGATAGAACTCCAGCGCTTTCGCGCCTGCTTTCCCTATCCGACAGCAGAGTAGGCGCGGGCACGCTTGCGCTCCGCGTTCGCCCGAATGCGAGCGATCTCCTCATCAGTCAGTGCCCGCTCAAAGCTGCGGAAGCCCGCCAGGTGGAACCCGTGCTTCTGCGCCAGCTGCTGCATCGTCTCCACCTGCTGCAGACTGACCTCCTTGCCTAAGGTGAAGCTTTCGAGGCGTCCTTCCAGCGCGAGCATCATCGTTTCCGCCATACAGGCGTAGGCGGTACGCGGTGGAAAACCGAAATCGAGACCGAAGTCGACCTCTCCCGGCACCGCGACCACACCCCCTTCAATCACCAACACATCGTCGCGCTCGCGCGCGACGCGCACCGACACATCGCGCGGGCGCGCCACATCGCACACAACTGCCCCTGGCTTCAGATGCTGGGGGTAGATAATCGCGTCCACTGCACTGGTGACAGTGATGACCACATCGGCTTCGGGCAGCGCGTGCGCCAGGTCGGTGGCGATTTTGACCTCACCGCGAGCGCGCTCGCGCAACTCTTCCGCCACCGGCTCCAGACGGCTGGCGTCCCGTCCGAGCAGCAGCATGCGAGCGGCAAATGGTGCCAGCGCCTGAGCGCAGGTACGCCCGATGGAACCTGTTGCCCCCACGACAGCAACCGTCGCCTCCTCTATCCGAATGCCCATCCGCTCCGCAGCCAGAACAGCGCCTTCAATCGCCGTCGCAACGGTGTAGCTGTTGCCCGTGGTCACAGGAATTTGCAGATGGCGGGCGATGGTGATGCCGCCGTCCCCCACGACAGAAGTGAACGCGCCCAGCCCGATAATCTCTGCACCTAACTCCTGCGCGATCTGCCCACAGCGAATAATCTTGCCATAGACGAACTCCAGCGGCAGCGAGAGCATCATGCGCGGCGAGAGCGGGCAGCCGATGAACCAGCCCTCTGTCTGCGCCCCTGTCAGCGAGCGCACCCCTGTAATCCGCGAGACCACAATTGGCTCCTTGCGCTTCAACAGGCTCTCCACCCAGCGTTCGGGCAGGTAGCGAGCAATCGGGTATTTGCGTGCCGCATCCCGCTTCACATCGATCGGATGAATCACAAAGGCGAACCGATGCATCCTTGCCTCCCGTAAAGAGGATACCAGATTCAGTCCCCCACCGCAAGGTATCCTCTCAAAGGGTGAGAAGATGGTAACGAGCCAGGCACTGCCAAAACCCCCTCAGTTTGAGATCGATTCAGCGGGCAAGCCGACCGCTGTGCGTTTGGAGACGGCGGCGTATATTCAGCTACTGGTGCGGGCGAACATCACCGATCCAGCCTTCTGGCCGCCTGGGATGGAGGCGGGAGCCGAAGCGCTTGCGCGAATCCGTGAAATTGAGGCGGAGTGCATCGCTCAACATGGCGAGTTCGACTGGGAAAAACTGCCATCGTCGATTCAGGATGAGTATGATGCGTTATGCGCTCTGCTCGACCGCCTGCAGGATGAGGGCGATCGAGTCGCCCTGCGTTCCCTGATTGATGATGAGGCACGGGTTATAACCATCACCCAAATCGCCCATCGACGCGAGGTGTATGGCTGATGGAAGAGGTAATCAAGTCATCGAAAGGGCGTGCGAAAAAGGCGGGTCTGCCACCGGGCACACCCGTCTACATCGGGCAGCCCAAGGTGGAGCAGGTCTATTGCCGTGCCTTTCTGTATGATCAGACCACTCTCAACGAATACACGCTTAGCCCTGGTGAGTGCACAAACCTGCGGCAGGCAGGCATGACGCTGTGGCTCGATGTGGTGGGATTGCACGATGTGGACGCTATGCGCGCCCTGGCCGAAGCCTTCCAACTACACCCGCTCACCTTGGAAGACATTCTCAACACGCACCAGCGTCCCAAGGCGGAAGAGTACGAGGGCTACCTCTATCTCGTGATGCGCATGCTCACCTATGACCCGAACGCACAACGCATCGAATCGGAACAGGTGAGCCTCGTGATCGGCACGGACTTCGTACTCTCATTTCAGGAGCGCGAAGGGGATGTGTTCGAACCCGTGCGGGAACGATTGCGCACGGCGCAGAGCCGACTGCGAGCGCGCGGTGCCGACTTCCTGGCTTATTCGCTTATCGATGCAATTGTCGACCACTACTTCGTGGTGCTGGAGCATGTGGGCGACCATATCGAGAAACTGGAAGTGCAGTTGATGGGGCAAGCGGATGGTGTCTTGCTGCAATCGATCCAGTCGTGGCGGCACGCGCTGCTGGAATTCCATCACGCTGCGTGGCCCTTGCGCGAGGCGCTCGGCTGGCTCGTCCGCGCCGAAACGCCCTACATCCACGAAGCGACGCGCCTCTACCTGCGCGATGTCTATGACCACCTGATGTATGTGATTGAGAATCTGAACACCTATCGCGAGATGCTCAGCAACCTGGTGGAGCTGCACCTCTCCGCCACGAGCAATCGGCTCAACGAAGTGATGAAGATGCTCACGATCATCGCGACGCTGTTTATGCCCCTAAGCTTTATCGCAGGCATCTACGGGATGAACTTTGAATATATGCCAGAACTGGGCTGGCGCTACGGCTACCCCGCAGCGCTCCTGCTGATGCTTACGGTAGCCAGCGGACTGCTTTACTACTTCCGTCGCAAGGGCTGGTTGTAATACCAATTAGCAGAGCAAACGCCGTGATGTCGTCAGCGAGACGCTGACGCTACGCAGGGCGTGTTCGTAGCGTCGGCGTTCCCGCCGACGATGACGGCACTCGAAACGGCACTTGGAATGGTGATGGGTATTAGTGCCCCTCTCGTAACGCTTTTAGCGCGGTAAGCACATTGAGCAACGCTTCCAGCGGCTGCTTGCCTAAGGGAAGGCTCAGTTCATCGGGCTGGGTGCGCAGCGAAGGGAACTGTCGCTGCAGGGCAAGCTGCCAACGCGCCTTCAGGCGGTGCTCAGGCTTGAATTTGACAACTATCCGATGATCCTCGCTACTGAGGCAGGCAGCGCCCAGCGCATGCGCCAAGATCCGCACCTCCATAATCCGCAGCAGATTTTTGAGGGGCACGGGCAGCGGTCCGTAGCGGTCGCGCAACTCGCGTACCAGGTCTTTCAGTTCCTCGCGTGTGCGGCTGCCCGCGATGCGCTTGTAGTAGCCCAGACGCTGCGCCACATCGGGGATATAGTCGGCTGGGATGTAGGCGTCGATGGGCAGCTGCACAGGGGGCAGTTCCTCCTCCAACGGCGCATCCAGCGACCAGTGCGTTTCGCCCTGACGCAGGTGGCGGATAGCATCGCGCAGCATCGCCTGATAGAGTTCAAAGCCGACCAAGCGCATCGCGCCATGCTGCTCCTCGCCCAGCAGGTTGCCCGCGCCCCGAATCTCCAGATCGCGCAGTGCCAGCGCGAAGCCCGATCCGAGATGGGAGAACTCCTTGAGCGCCTGGAGCCGTTCCTCCCCCTTCTCGCTCAGTTTGCCCGGCTTGAACAGGAAATAGGCATACGCTTGTCGGTCGGAGCGCCCCACCCGCCCACGCAGCTGATAAAGCTGCGCCAATCCGAACCGCTCTGCCCCCTCCACAATCAGCGTGTTCACATTCGGCATATCCAGCCCGTTTTCGATAATGGTGGTGCTGACCAGCACATCATACTTGCGTCGATAGAAATCCAACACGATTTTCTCCATCTGCAGGGCGGACATTTGCCCGTGCGCGACGGCGACCCGCGCGTGCGGCACCAGCTTCTTGATGCGCTCCGCCACATGCTCGATGCCCTGAATGCGCGGCACGACATAAAACACTTGCCCGTCACGCTGTAGCTCACGCAAGATCGCCTCCCGAACTGTCCAATCGGTGTAGGGCTGCACATAGGTGCGAATCGGCAACCTGCCCGGTGGCGGATCGGTGATAAGGCTCATGTCGCGAATCTCGGTGAGCGCCATATAGAGCGTGCGCGGGATGGGCGTCGCGCTCATCGACAGCACATCGACCATGGTGCGCAGCTGCTTGAACCGCTCCTTTTGCATCACACCGAAGCGCTGCTCCTCGTCGATAATCACCAGCCCCAAGTTTTTGAACTGCACATCTTTGGAGAGCAGGCGGTGCGTGCCGATGACCATATCGACCGCACCCGTTTTTAGCCCGTGCAGGACGCGCCGCTGCTCCGCTGGTGAAATCAGGCGGCTCAACAGCTCAACGCGCACGCCAAACGGCTCGAACCGCTCGGTGAAGGTCTGCCAGTGCTGATAGGCAAGCACCGTGGTGGGGCACATCAGTGCAACCTGACGCCCCGACATGATGGCTTTGAAGGCGGCACGCAGGGCGACCTCCGTTTTGCCGAAGCCTACATCGCCCACCAGCAGCCGATCCATCGGATGGAGTGATTCCAGATCGCGCTTGACCTCCTGAATTGCCTGCAGCTGACTGGGCGTTTCGATGTAGGGGAAGCCCGCTTCCATCTCCTCTTGCCACGGGGTGTCGGGTTCGCAGGGCGGGCGGGTCGCCTTCTCGCGCAACGCATAGAGGCGTACCAGCTCTTGGGCGATCTCCTTCACCTTGCGCCGTGCCTGCGCCACCTGCCGCGCCCACACAGTGCTGCTTAGCCGATGGATTTCGGGCGGTTTGTCATCGGGCGGGATATATTTCTGCACCCGATCCAGTTGGTCAGTGGGCACATAGATGCGATCAGGGGGCGCATACTCAATCAGCAAATATTCGCGCTTGACCCCGTCACGCTCCAATGTGGTCAGCCCACGAAAGATGCCGATCCCGTGGTGGATATGCACCACATAGTCGCCGGGCTGCAGGTCCATAATCGAGGTGATGGGAATACCCTCGTTGAAGCGTCGGGGAGGCAAGCGCAGGCGGTTGCGTTCGAACAGCTCCGCGTCGGTAATCAGCGCGAACCGCTGCGCGTCCCATACGAAGCCACCCCCCAGATTGCCCCGCCAGAGCAGCAGGCGTGGCATGGCGGCGTCCGCACCCTCCGACTCCTGATATGGTAGCTCCGCCGCTTGCAGGGCGCGTTTCACCTGATGCAGACGATCGGTTGCGATCACCACTTGATAGCCTGCCTCGTACCAGCGACGCAGGCTGTTCCACAGGTCGGGCAGTCGCCCGCGCGCCGTCTCCAGCGAGCGTGCCTCAACCTCAAACGGTTCCCCTAAAGCACGCGCCCACTCGGCTTGCTCACTCTGCGCGTCCGATGGCGCGGACATGCTGGACAGCACCAAAGTGAAGTTGTGGACATAGAGGCGCGGCGCAGGCTCCAGATAGTCGGTAGCGCGTAGCGGGATGATGTCGCCCCGCGCCGCGCGTGAGTCGAGCGCCTGCTGCACCTCCTCCACAACGCGCTGATAGGCTATCTGAAGGCGCAACGGCTCATCCAGAATCAGCAAGCCATCGTCCGGCAGATAGTCGATGAGGCATGCACGCTCGTGAAGCAGCCAAGGTAGGTAAAGTTCCAGTCGGTCGAAGGGCGCGCCTTGCGCAAGGGGGTGCAAATCGGCTTCGAGGTTCTCGCGCAGCATGGCATGCAGCGATTTGGGCTGCTTTTCGATCTGTGCCTCCCATTCTGCACGGATGCGCTCCCCCAGTGCTGGGTTGCCCATCGGCACCTCGCGGGCTGGCGGAAGGAGCGCCGTGCGGAGGTTTGCTATCGAACGCTGGGTGGCGGGGTCGAAGCGGCGCAGGCTCACGATCTCGTCACCAAAGAATTCGATGCGCACCGGTGAGCTAGCTCCCATCGGGAACACATCGACGATACCGCCCCGCCGTGCAAAGTGCCCTGGCAGGCGCACTGGCTCCTGATATTCGTAGCCGTCCTCCAGCAGGCGACGGATGAGCGCATCTGGCTCGATGGCGGTAATCAAGTCCGAATCGCCCGAGTCGTCCGATTGGTCAGGCGATGCCACCCCCAGGCGCAGGCATTCCGCTTCAAACAGGGCAGGGGGTATCGTGCGTTGCAGAGCAGCCGCGATCGGGACAATCAGGCAGACGGCTTCACGACGCCGCAGCACGCGCATCGCCTGAATTCGCTCGTGCAGCACCTCGCGCTCCATGCCCGTCGGCTCCATAATCGGGGTCAAGCCAGGGGGCACGCGCAGTAGGCGCGATTCAGGGATACCGAGCCGCAACAGCACCGCGAGCCACTGCTCGGCACGCTCCAGCGAGGGTGTAATCACCAGCACAGGCGATTCCCGCTCCGTGATCAGCCCCGCCGTCAGGATAGGCGCTGCCTCAGGGCATACTGCGTACCAAACTAAAGGATGCGCACGCTTAGGAGCAGGCAGCCTGCTGTGTAGCTGCTTCAGCCAATTCGGTACCATCCAGAATCAAGTGTACCTTTTCCCCTCAAGGCTCCGCTTCTTCTTGATAGCGCCGCAGAGGTTGACCGTTGAGGGAGAATGTACCATACAAGATCCTTTCAGGAGGCTCCGAAGGGTCACGAGGGATCACAAGCGCCCACTCGGAATCTTTCTGCAGGATGACCTTGCTTGCTAATTCCCCAGGGAGATCAGGCGACAGGAGCAGCTCCCGCCAGGGGTGGTATCCTATCTGCTTTCCGCAGATTTTCTGCAACGCTGCAGTGAGGCTCAGAAGCGCCCTTGGATCGAGACGAGACAGAGGGATCTCCACAGTCTCCTCTTCATCCTTAGAGAGGAGCCGCGCACGCTCCTGCTCAGGCAAGCTCTGAAGAATAGCCACCGCAACCCACGCCATCACGACATCATAGTCTCCCAACAAGAAGGAACTGCCTTTAGGATGGAAAATCCCCTGTGTACCAACATCAGGTTCTATCCAGAAAATCCAAGCGATTTGCTCAGCAGTTGTTTGCTGATAAAATCGCACCCAATCGGCGTATTTGTGTTCTGAATACGCCAGCTGTTTGAGCGCGGCGAAGGGATAATCCACCACCCGATCCACGAACGCCATCCAGTTGCGCAGCACCCACACATTGCCGAGGCGTTCCAGGGGAAGAGGGCGCTGCTGAAAGAGAGACGGCTGCTCCAGCTGCTCCAGCACCTGCTTCAAGGTGTTGCCTTTTAGCGGCTCAAGCAGGAGCATCGATACATCCATCTCCGCAACAATCTCCTGCTGATGTTCGCGTGCCCATGCTGCCAGCCAGCGCAGAAGGTGCTCATGTTGCTCTGGCTTTGCTTTGAGGGGGCGATTGAGCACCGATTCGCGCATCAGGGTTTGGTGTTGCTGATACGCTCGCTCATAGGCTTCCAGTAGCGATCGATCCATCGCCTCAAAAATGCGCTGCACACCCTTTGGGGACAAGTAGAGCAAGGTACGCTGACCGATTTCACTGGGCGTTTTAACTTGCCATCGTGGATCAGGTAGGATGCGGATCCTCCGGGAGCAGCTTCCGCGTGGAGACCACCTGATAACCCCCAGCACGCGCATTGAGATCGGCTGTGTAGCGCCCAGAGGCACAATCTTGCCTTCGGCATCGTTCAGGCACAGCGCAGCCGCTTCGGGCGGCACGGCGATTGTATACTCTTGCGCAACCACTCCCTGCTCCAGCGCCTCTAACACGCTCAGGGCAGGACGCATCTGCGACGCCATGAGGCTGTACGACCATATCTCCAGATAAGCTTTGCCAACCTCATCTAAAAGTTGTAGCGCCAGCAGCTGCTTCGCCTCAGGATCCTCCAACGCTCCCAGCGGGGAACCTCCTATAAACTCTGTAGGGATTTCCTGTTGCGCTGCTTGCTTCGCCCACCGCAGCACCTCTGGATCGATCCCAAAGCTTTCCAGCGGGTTCTGCTTTAGAAACTGCGCCACATGCTGTGGATACTCCTCACGGGAGATGTCACGGTATCTGATCGATTCGTCAAACGCCTTGCGCAATCGGGCGATTGCACGCCAGCTACGAAAGAACGCCTCAAATGGCATCTGCCTTACGAAGCGAATAACCTCTTGCGCTCTCTTGATCAGTTGCTCGCGCTGTTGTGCATCCATGCTCTCGAGCGCATCGGGCTGTTCCTGGATTAGGAGCTGCAACCATTGCTCGTCAGTCAGATTCTTGTTCAGCAGCTGCTGGATCAGTTCATGCTCTCGCTGGAGGCGCTTTTCGAGATAGTTTGCCAGCTGCTGACGCCGCTTGCGTTCGGTTTCTACCACCTTCGGGTCGCGGCTCAATTTCCAGCGCGATCCATCGCGGCTAACTCGGGAAATTCGGAGATCCAGTGCCTGTTGCAGCAGGGTACGCGCCTCGTCCCAGTCACGCGGCTTGAGATGGATCAGGGCAACCTTCTGGCGCAGCTCAGGGGCGCACTCGACCTTCTTGTCCGCGACCGAGAGTTTCTTGGCAATCTCCTCAAAGGAGTACCAGCCGAGCGGGAACTCCACCTTCTGCGCCATCGCGCTGACAGCCACAAGCCATCCACCTAACACGATAACAGCAAGCCTGTTCATGGTCTCCCTCTCCAATTCTACCTTACTGCCTTGTTGATTGCGTGGAACCTGAGGGTGCAGCCACTACGGCTCCGCTGGGGCGTTGAGGAATCGCGCAAGGAGCCTGTGGAAGTGGTGCACGCCCTGCTCCCGCGTGGGCGAGTAGCGTCCGCGCGTGTAGAGGCGTGAGCGTACTCCCCGCTGCGTCGATTCCACCACCGCTTCGTCCTCACGCTCTACCTTGTCCAGCTCTGCTCCTGCGCCTACCCCGATCTTGGAGTAGTCCCACACATAGCTCAGGAACGAGACACGGGTCAAATCCACGCCCAGCGGACGCACGATGTTGATGGATAGCCCCCACGGGTAGAAGTTCAGCATCAGGTTGGGGAACAGCCAGAAGTAGTAAGCCGCGATGTTCTGCCCATAGTCTGGCGAATCGGGCGGCAGGTCAAAACAGTCCTCACCGCCTTTGGCGATCCCGACCTGCAAGTTGCAATATTCAAACAGCTCGGTGCGATAGCTGCCGTAGTCCAGCACCTGGTTCAGCCCCGCATGCACGAACGGGATCTGGACGCCTTCCAGGTAGTTGTCGCAATAGAGCGCCCAATTCGCCCGCACCAGATAGTCGCGCGAACGATTGGGGTCAAACACGAACTCCCGCACGGGGATCCAGCCGACGCGCTCCACCACAGGGCGGATGTACTCCTCAAACGAGCAGGCTGGCTCCAGCGATACAAAAATAAAGCGTTCCCAGATCGCGAACGGCACGCGCGGCAGGTCGTCCCGCTCGGAGGGAAAGCCTTCGACCTGCTCGAACTCAGGCATATGGAGGAACTTGCCGTCTAAGCGGAAGCGTCGCCCATGGTAGCGGCAGCGCAGGAACCGTTCGTTGCCCGCCGCCTCGCACACCAAATTGCCTCGATGCGTGCAGACATTCGAAAGGCAGTGGATGCGATCCTCCATATCGCGGGTCAGTAGCAGCGGTTCATTCAAGCAACCCTCCAGCAGCGTAAACGGATAGACCTGCCCCGGCACCTTGACCACATCCACATCAGCCACCAGCTGCCAGCTGCGAGCAAACACGGCGTGCTTTGCATGTTCATACACCTCGGGATCGGTGTAGACCCAGCCTGGCAGCGTCCACGCCACACGAATATCCTCCTCGATATCGAATGAGCGCATAGCAGGGGAATTATACCGAGCGTGGCTGCCCGTGTTCAGTCAAACAAACCCGAAGAAACAATCTAATACCAATTGGGGCGTCAAGTGATACACGGCTAAAGCCGTTCCTTGGCAAACGAAGCCCGCCTCCGCGGGCTACAGCCGACGGAGGTCGGCTTCGTCTGCACAGGAGCGGCTTGAGCCGTCCAGAATACTGTGCCGTTTGAAAACCCGACTGATATAAGTTCACAATTCATAGACACACCAGGTCGCGTAGAACATTTTGCCGAATCGCAGAGCGAATGGCGTGCTACGATGGAATATCCACCCTGCGCCCCAGCAGTAATTCCGAGAGGATTGGAGTATCTGATCCCCTAACCGACATGGCAGGTAAAATCTAAACCGATGCTGCTGGAGCTGCATATCGAGAATCTTGCAATCATTGAGCGAGTGGAGATCGCCTTTGAGGCGGGTTTTAATGTGTTGACGGGGGAGACCGGCGCGGGCAAGTCGATGTTGCTGAACGCGCTGAACCTTGTGCTTGGGGAACGCGCCGACCCCAGCCTAATCCGCACAGGAGCCGACCGCCTGCGCGTCAGCGCCGTGTTCCAGCTGCCTGACGAACCCGAACTGCACGCCATGCTGCAAGAGATGGGCATCCAGCCCGAAGATAGCCTGCTTTACCTCTCACGCGAGGTGCAAGCGAGTGGGCGATCGATCGCACGGGTGAACGGGCAACCCGTGCCGCTCAGCACGCTCAAAACCATCGGCGACCTGCTGGTGGACCTGCACGGTCAGCACGAACACCAATCATTGCTGAAGCCGGGCAGTCATCTGGAACTTCTGGATCGCTGGCTGGGCGAGGAGGTTCTCAAGCTGCGTGCCGAAGTGCGCGAAACGGTGCACCAGCTCCGCCAGATGGAGAGCGAGATGCGCGCCCTTACTGAACGCGAGCGTGAACGCGAACAGATGCTGGATCTCTATCGCTTCCAGCAAGCCGAGATAGAGAAAGCGCAGCTGCAACCTGGCGAGGAGGAGAGC
>JBCNVA010000064.1:0-12965 GCA_039630445.1 Armatimonadota bacterium | reverse complement strand
GGTACGGGGTCATCCGGGCGGTCGAACCGCCACATCCAGTAGCGCGTGGCACGCTCGGGACGCAGCGGATCGATATACTGCTTTACCTGCACCGCCTCACCCAGCACACTGCCCCGCACGCTGGGGCACGACCATATCGCGAAGTCGCGGGTGTACGGCTCCAGCACGACGGCTGCCCAGCCACAGCGCGGATCGGATGGCGGCCAGCCGCTCCAGGGACGATACCCTCCGGGCAAATTGCGTTTCAAATCACGGCGGTCTGGCAGGCGATCATCATAATCCTGCAGGTACATCAAAAATGCCTGCCCAATCTGGCGCAGATGCTGGGCGCAAACGCTTTGGCGCGCGCTCTCCCGTGCCTGTGTCAGCACAGGAAACAGAATCGCTGCCAGAATCGCAACGATTGCAATCACTACCAGCAACTCAATCAGAGTGAACCCACTACCCTGACGCATAGTATAGAAGTATATACGCCATCGGGTATACTACTCCTTACCTGAGCAAGGAGGACAGTGCCTTGGGTACACGAGTCAGGAATCAGCAGGTAGCAGAGGCGGAAAAGATCACTCGCTATCGTGACCGCCTCACTAAGGAGGACTTGCTGGAGATTTATCGGCGCATGTGGTTTGCGCGGGTGTTCGACGAGACGCTCTATGATATGAAGAAAAAAGGGCGGCTGCGCCGCGGGAATGTGTATGGCTCGCGCGGACAAGAGGCGATCCAAGTAGGCACCAGCTATCCCCTACGCCCCACCGACTTTGTGTCGCCCATCCATCGCGATATGCCCGTGTTTGTATTCAAAGGGATGAGCGCGCGGCAGGTGATGTGTCAGGTGTGGGGCAAGGCAAACGCGCCCACCCGCGGCAAAGATTCGTGGAGCCACATGGGCGACCTGAAGTTGGGCATCATTCATTCCACCAGCATGCTCGGTTCCACGCTGCCTGTGGCGTGTGGGGTCGCTTGGGCACTGCGACTGGATGGCAAAACCGACTCGGTGATCGTCGCCTACCTGGGCGAGGGCGCAACGGCAACAGGCGCGTTCCATGAGGGCATGAACTACGCCGCCATCCACAAGCTGCCCATCATCCTCGTTGTGGAGAACAACCAGTACGCCTACTCCACACCCGTCGAGCTGGAAGTGCCTACGCCGCGTGTGGCGGACCGCGCGTTGGGCTACGGCATTCCGGGCTACACCGTGGACGGCAACGATGTGCTGGAGGTGTACGACGCGACCTGCGCCGCGATTGAGCATGCGCGCGCAGGCAGGGGACCCAGTATTGTGGAGTGCGTAACCTATCGCCTGCAGGGGCATGCCGACCACGACGAGACGCGCGCCCGTTTGTACCGCCCCGTGGAGGAGATCGAGATGTGGGAGAAGCGTGATCCGCTGCCCCGCTACCGCGAGTATCTGCTCAGCACGGGGCTATTTAGTGAGGAGGAGCTGCCCACGCCACCGCCCGATGTGGTCGCCGAGATTCAGGACGCGGTGGAATTTGCCATCCAAAGCCCGGATCCCGAACCTCATACCGCCCTGGAGGACATCTACGACGAGAGTGCGGGGGTGTCGCGATGAGAGAGGTCACCTTTCTGGAGGCGATCCGCCTCGCGATGTGGGAGGAGATGGAGCGCGACCCAAATGTGTTCATTCTGGGTGAGGATGTCGGGCGACTGGGCGGTGCGTTTGGCGTCACGCACGGCTTCCTTGAGCGGTTCGGACCTGACCGCGTAGTGGACACCCCCATCTCAGAGATGGCGATTGTTGGCATCGCCGTTGGTGCCGCCGCTATGGGCAAACGCCCGATTGCCGAAATGCAGTTTATGGACTTCATCTCCTGTGGCTTCGATCAGGTGGTGAATGTGGCAGCCACCTACCGCTACCGCTCAGGAGGCGCAGTGAGCATGCCGATAGTCATTCGGGGACCCTCAGGCGGCTATGTGGGCGGTAGCCTCTACCATAGCCAACAATTTGAGGCGTGGTTTTTCCATGTGCCCGGGCTGAAAATCGTGCAGCCCGCCTTCCCTGACGACGCCTACGGACTGATGAAAGCTGCCATCCGCGACAACAACCCCGTGCTGTTCTTTGAGCATAAATATCTCTATCGGCGCATCAAGGGGCTAATCCCGCAACCAAGCGATGACTTCATCATTCCGCTGGGCGAGGCGCGCATCCGCCGCGAGGGGCATCACCTCAGCGTCATCACCTACGGGGCGATGGTGCATTTCGCGCTGGAAGCTGCCCACCAGCTGGAAAGCGAAGGCATCTCGATGGAAGTGATCGACCTGCGCACGATCAAGCCCCTCGATATGGAGACAATCTACAACTCGGTGCGCAAGACGAGCAAGGTATTGATTGTGTATGAGGCGCCGCTGACGGGAGGCGTAGGCGCGGAAATCGCCGCCCGAATCGCCTCGGAGATGTTCGAGTGGCTGGACGCTCCCGTGATACGCGTCGCTGCCAAAGATAGCTTCGTGCCGTTTGCCGAGCCGCTGGAGAAGTTCGTGCTGCCCAGCGTGGATGACATCCTGCTGGCAGCGCGTCAGCTGGCAAGGTATTGAGGGAGGCGAACTGATGGCAGTCTCTGTAGTAATGCCGGAACTGGGCGAGAGCATCGTGGAGGGCACGATTGTCCGCTGGCTCAAGAACGAGGGCGACCCCGTGCAGGAGGACGAGCCTATCGTGGAGATTATGACGGACAAGGTGAACACGGAGTTGCCCGCGCCTGCCAGCGGCGTTCTGAAGCGCGTGCTGGCGCCCGCTAACAGCATCGTGCGCGTGGGACAGGAGTTGGCGATTATTGAGCAACCCGGAGAGAGCACAGCGGCTGCCGAACCGAGCGAGCCTGTGGCAGCGGTGTCGCCACCGACAGCCTCTCCGCCGGAGGGTGTCGCCCCTGTTGAGCCAAAGCGTGTGGAACCTGTTCCTGCACCGTCGCCTGTGCCCGAAACGGCAGGCTTTTACGCCCCATCTGAAGCGGAGGCACGCCCCGCCCCGACGCCTGCGGTGTCCCCTGCAGCGGACGGCAAACGCGCCGACAGGGGGCTGTTCCTCTCGCCTGTCGTGCAAAAAATCGCCCGTGAGCATAACCTGAGCGAGCAGGAGCTGCTCTCGATTCGCGGCACAGGGGCTGGCGGACGCATCACCCGCGCCGATGTGGAGCGTTATCTGGCACAGCGCACGGCTGCGCCCAGACCCGTGCCCGCGCCGACGCCTGCCCCCCAGCCTGCGCCTGCCCCTCAGCCTGTGCCTGCTGTCGTCCCACGCGAAGGCGAAGAGGAGATTATCCCGCTGGTTGGCATGCGCAAAGCGATCGCCGAACACCTGACCCGCAGCTACCAGACCGCTGTGCATGTCACCACCGTCGTTCAGGTCGATGTGTCGCGGCTGGTGGAGTTCCGCGAGCGCAATAAAGAATCGTTCCAGCAGCAGTATGGTGTGCGCCTGACCTATACGCCCTTCTTTATCAAGGCGGCGGCAGACGCCTTGCTGGAGTTCCCGATGCTGAACGCCTCACTGGTGGATGACCAGATTATTGTGCGCCACTATGTGCATATGGGCGTAGCCGTTGCGCTGGGAGAGAAGGGTGAGGAAGGGCTGATCGTGCCCGTCATCCGCGACGCGCACAAGAAATCGATTATCGAGCTGGCTCGCGAGCTGGAGGCGATTGCGCAGCGGGCGCGCACCAAGAGCATCAGCCTCGCCGAGGTGCAGGGTGCGACCTTCACTCTGACCAATCCCGGCAGCTACGGTGCGCTCATCGGCACGCCGCTTATCAGCCATCCACAGACCGCCATTCTGGGCACTTACGCCATCGTGAAAATGCCCGTGGTCATTAACGACATGATTGCGATCCGCCCCATCATGCACCTGTGCCTGAGTTATGACCATCGGCTGGTTGATGGGATGTACGCAGGGCGCTTCCTGCAGCGGGTCAAACGCGCGATCGAGGAGTTCGAGTTTTTCAGGTAGCATGGGCAGGATGCCCGGGCTACAGGACGACTTCCATCCGACCCGTCCCCCAAGAAACCGCCCCGTTGTCCCCCACGGGGCGGTTTCGATTTATGAGGTATGCTTTATACTAATCGGGATTTAAGTATCGTAGCGTCGGCGTCCCGCCGACAACGCCACGCAGTCGGGTGGGCTTTTCCGTAGCGTCGGCGTCTCGCTGACGACGCCCTGCAATCAGGTGAGCTTTTTCCGTAGCGTCGGCGTCTCGCCGACGACACCACGCAATCGGGTGGGCTTTTCCGTAGCGTCAGCGTCTCGCTGACGATATCACGGCGTTTGTTCTACCAATTGGCATGATTACCGTCTCTTCGGAGCTGGGTGTGTCCTCGCCTCACTTGCGCCGATGCGCATACTTACAACTGTTCCCACTCCTCGCGGCTGATGCCTGCCTGCCGCAGAATACGCGCCAGCAAGTCGCGTCCAATCTCCTTCCGATGGGGGTTTGGAAGCGTCAAACGCACCTCGCCACGCACCATATACTGATGCTTCCCGCCTGTATACGGTCCCTCAAAACCTGCACGGCGCAACGCCCGAATCAGCTCCCGCCGCGTGATGGGACCAAACACGGGCATTAGACCGCCTCCAGCGTTGCGTTCAAGGATAAGCCGTCCACTTCGGGCAGAGTGTGTCCTAACCGTAGTCCGAGCAAGATCCAGCCCTCCAGTACCTCCTGCAGCGTCTCGCGACAGGCTTCGAGGGTCGGTTCGTTCGCGTACACGCCTTGAAAGCCCGGAATTTCGCCATAGTAGGTGCCGTCTTCCAAGATTTCGTAGCGGGCACGACGCATCGCTGCACGGATGTAATCGGTCAGTACCATCAGAACCACCTGCCCGATTATACCACGAACCACCCTATAGCGAACTCTCTGCGAAGCAGGTGCATCGTCCGTAAGGGGGTACACTCTGTGCCGATGGCGGGTTTGTTGGTGGGGCTGGCGATTGGCTTGCTGGCAGCGGGGGCGGGCATGCTTGTGCTGCGTCGTTTCGCGCTCACCTTTTGGGAGGGGATAGCGTATGGGGGTGCGCTGGGGCTGGGACTGCTGGCGTATGGCGTCGCTCTGTTCGCTGCGCTGCACTGGTTATGGGGACTGTGGCTGCTACTGGGACTGACTGCCGTGGGGGGGTTGTGGGGATGGGCGTCTGCGCGACCACAGATGAGCTGGGCTTGCCCGTTCCGTCAGAGAGGGCTGACCTTGCTGGGGTGGGGTCTGGTAGGAGCACTCCTGCTGTTAGGATTGGTGCTGTGCCTGCTGCCCCCGGACGGCAACGAGTGGGACGCGCTCGCCTATCACCTCGCCGTGCCCAAGCTCTACCTGCAGGCGGGCGGCATGGTGGAAATCCCCTTTATGCACCAGAGCTACTTCCCGCCGCTGCTGGATATGCTCTACCTGCTGGGGTTGTGGTTGGACGGGGAGTCTTGCGCGAAGGTGTTCCACTGGCTGATGGCGCTGCTGATGACGATCGGGGCAGCAGCGTTCGTGGCGCGTCTGGGCGGGCAAGGCATCTGGGGCGCGCTGCTCCTATTGAGCACACCCGTGATTCTGTGGCAATCCTTCAGCGCGTATATCGATCTCTCGACTGCTCTTTATGTGGCACTGGGCACCTATGCACTCGCCTGTGCCGTCAAGGAGCGGGTAGGAGGTTGGCTCTGGCTGGCGGGCGTGATGATGGGCTTCGCGCTGGCGACCAAATACACTGCGTTGCTCTCGTGGGGCTTGTGGGGGCTGATTGGGCTGGCATGGTGCTGGCGGGAGCGATGGGTGCAGGGCGCGCGCCTCGTGGTGCTGACGGGGTTGCTGGCGTTCGCGCTCGGCGTGCCGTGGTACCTGCGCAACTGGTTCTGGACGGGCAACCCTGTCTATCCGTTCGCCTATGAGCTGTTTGGGGGCAAGAACTGGAGCCGCGAGCAGGCAATCGCCTATCGGGGCGACCAGCTAAAGTTCGGCATGGGGCGCGAGCCAGCGCAGCTACTGATGCTGCCGTGGAATCTCACAGCGCACCCGTTCTATTTTGCAGACCCCATCGGGGCGACAATAGGAGAGCAGGTCTACTTACTGCCTGCGATGGGGATGGGCTATTTGGCGACGCTGGGGCTGATGGCAGGCGTGGGGCTAACAGCAGGGGCAGGCTGGTTAATGGCGCTGGTAGGGCTGAACACGCTGGGCTGGTTCTATCTGATGCAGCAGGTGCGTTATTTGATTGTGGTGTTTCCCCTATTCGCTGTGGCGGGCACGGCACGCGCACACCTTGCCCCTCGATGGCTGCGGGGCGCCTACGGCACGCTGCTGAGCTTACAGGCGTTCTATACGCTCTGGCTATTTGGGAGTGCCTATCTGCCCTATGTACCGCTGGCGCTGCGCGACCGCGAGGCGTATTTGGAGCGTAGGTTGCAGATTTACCCTGCCCTTCGCTTTCTGAACGTGCAGACACCCACCGACAAGGGCGTTATCCTGTTGGATGAGACGCGGGGCTACTATTTGGATCGTCGCTATCTGTGGGGCAATCCGGGGCATCATCGCCTGATCCCGTATGAGCAATTTAGGTCAGGGCGCGAGCTAATCGAGTGGCTCCATCATGAGGGCTACGGCTATGTGCTGATCAATCGGCGGTTCACGCCGCGCGGTGAGCCAGAACGCTGGCGCGCGCTCTACTATGAAGCCATCGAGCAGGGCTGGCTGCAGCCCGCTTATGCGGAACGCGGCGTGGAAATTTACAAGCTGCCTGACTTCCCGCAATGAGATGGACCCTGTGGCTCTGGGCGTTTGTGGTGGTGGTGCGGGTGGGGTATGCGCTGCTGGCGGTGCAGATTGACCCCTTTTTGCGGCGCGATCCGCTGCATGGCGACGCAGCGGTGCATGACCGCATCGCGTGGACACTGGTTTCGGAAGGGCGCTATGTGTACGAGAAAGGGTTGCAGGTCGCGCCCGCTTACATCTGGCTGATGGCAGGTGTCTATGCGCTGGTGGGTCATCAGCCGCAGGCAGTGCGCCTTGTGAACGCCCTGCTGGGGCTGCTCGCGCTGGCAGGTCTTTGGATAATGAGCCGACGGCTGTTTGGTGAGCGCGTAGCGAACTGGACACTGCTGCTTGCCGCGCTGCACCCGCACCTGCTGATGATTACCGGCTGGCTCTACACTGAGAACCTGATGCTACCGCTGTTGGTGTGGGCGATTACGCTGAGTGTACTGGCGGTGTCTAACGAGTCCAACGGTGCGGGCTGGCGTTGGGGGCTGGTGGGCGGATTGTTGGGGTTGCTTACGCTCACACGGGCGAGCTTTCTGCCCTTCATTTTGCTGGTGGCGTTATGGGCGTGGCGCTTTTCGGCTCGCCCAGCTGTTCCCCTCTCCCGCAGCGTGGGAGAGGGGTTAGGGGTGAGGGCATCGGTTCGCCTGCCACGATGCCGAGGGTTCTGCGCCTTTGCCCTTATCTTGCTTATCGCCTGCCTGGTGATTACGCCTTATGTGCTATATCTACACGCCCGCTTCGGACGCTTTATCCCGATTGGATTGGGCGGGTATGTGTTCCTGTGGGCGAACAATCCCGAAGCCGACGGCGGTTTCAAACCCGGTTTGCCAGAGACCATCAGAATTGGCGGCAGAGAGGTAAATGTGCGGCAGGCGATTGCCTCACCCGACCTTGTGGAGCGTGACCGCAAGGCGCTTCGGCTCGCGTTGCAGTGGATTCGGGAGAATCCGAGCGCGTTTGCCCGCCTGCTTTGGCTCAAGACGCGCCTGAGCCTTGCCGCGTTCGGCTTGCAGGACCCGGGTAATCGGCGCTTGGCAGCGGTGCTGCGCGGTGCGGACATCCTTTACTGGCTCTATCTGCTCATTGCGCTGTATGGCTTCGTGAGCATGGGGCGTGCCGTTGCGAGTCGGACTGATCCAATTGCGAGTAGCTCTGAGAGCATTTCGGAGCACATCCACCACTTCGCCACTTCACCACTTCGCCATTTCACCACTTCGCCATTTCGCCATTTCGCTATTTCGCCATTCCTGTGGCTCTTACTGCTGCTTGCTGGGTGGGTCTGGCTGATGATATGGGTCTATGCGGGCGGTAGCCGTCCGATGTTGCCCCTGCAGCCTTATCTGGTGCCGGGCTTTGTGTGGGGGTGTCAGACGCTAATGAGCCAGATAGGTCAGCGACGCCGCGCCGCTCCGCGTTAGCCTATCGCATCTCGAACAGCGCGTGGGACGCCTGCAGCACCTCCTTGGCGCGTGCCGTGAACTGATCGGCTTGCTCGATATCAATCCCCAGCACATTCAGCACGCGCGTGTCGAACGGCTCAGGCGGCGCTTCGGGGTCCATCATATACCCCAGTTGATTGGCACAGTAATCGGCGAACTCGATGAGAGCACAGTTGGCATCGTTCTGCTCCAGCGACTGATGGTGGAAACGCACCATTTTGACGATAGAGGCGGGCAGGTTCCAGCGCTCCACCAGCAAGGCGCCCATCTCCTCGTGCGTGAACCCGAACAGTTCACGCTCCGCTTCGTGGACGGGCATGCGGTGGTGATGCACCAGGTCATGCAGCTCGCCCATCCAGTCGGTGAGCGCGGTGCTGATCACGAGCTTGCCCACATCGTGGAGTAATCCCGCGGTGAACGATTCGTTGCGTGCGGGCACATCGAGCAGGCGTGCGCCTGCCTGCGCCACCAAGCCCACCGCCAGCGAGTGCGACCAGAGTCCGCTTACATGGGGTGTATAGCCCAGTAGCGCGCGCCGAAAGAGCGGATAGGTCGCCGCAATCAGTGCAAGGTTCCTGACCGTGTTGATGCCCAGCACCACCACTGCTTCCTCAATCGTGCCGATGCGGCGCATCATGCCGTAGTAAGCGGAGTTGGCGAGGCGTAGCAGGCGCATCGTGAAGCCTTGATCTTTACCAATCACCAGTGCCAACTGCTGGGCTGATACCATCGGGTCATCCGCCATCTGATAGACCTGCAGCACCACAGCGGGCAGACTGGGCAAATCCTGCAGTCGTTGTATCACCTCTTCTGCTGATGCAAAAGGTCGTGTCCCAATTGCCATCGCTTAACCTCCGCAAGGCTGACCTGCATCTACCTCAACGCACATTAGCCATGTCTGGTGCTACAGGAAGTTTTCCATACAGTGCGGTGCATTTTCACTCGCTTTGGGTACACTCTATCGAGAGGCAGGATGGGTAAACGGTATTACTATATCACGACGCCGATCTACTATGTGAACAGCACGCCGCACATCGGCACAGCGCTGACCACGATCGTGGCGGACGCTTGTGCCCGCTTCTGGAAACGGCGCGGGTGTGAGGTCTATTTCCTCACAGGCACGGATGAGAACGCTCCCAAAGTGCATCGCGCAGCGCAGGAGCGCGGCAAGCCTACCCAGCAGTTCGTGGACGAGATGGCGGAGGTGTTCGCCCGCACTTGGCGCGCCTTGCATATCGAGTACGATGTGTTCATCCGCACCACGGAGGAACGCCACAAGCGCACCGTAACGGAGGTGTTCCGTCGCCTGCGTGAGAAGGGCGACATCTACAAGGGCAGCTATCAGGGTTGGTACTGCATCTCCTGCGAGACCTTCTGGGCGCCCAGCAAGATTGGTGCCGAGCGCGCCTGCCCCGATTGCGGCAAGCCACTGGAGTGGCGGGATGAGCCGTGCTACTATTTCCGCCTTTCCGCCTACGAATCGCGCCTGCGCGAGCATATCCTGAGCAACCCCGACTTTATTCAGCCTGAGGTGCGGCGCAACGAGACGCTGGGCTTCCTCGCCGAGGGGCTGCAGGATGTTGCCGTGAGCCGTGTGGGCACCGACTGGGGCGTGCCCGTGCCCGACGATCCAGAAGGCGGCGTGGTGTATGTGTGGTTCGATGCACTGCTGAACTACCTCACCGCAACGGGCTGGCTGGAGCGCGGCGACGCCTATCTGGATACCTGGCCACCCGACCTGCAGCTGATGGGCAAGGATATTCTGCCCCGCTTCCACGCCACCATTTGGCCCGCGATGTTGATGGCGTTAGACCTTCCGTTGCCTGCAAGGCTGTACGGGCACGGCTGGTTCTTGGTGAACCAGAAAAAGATGTCCAAGTCGCTGGGCAATGTGTACGCACCGCTGGAAGTGGCGCAGGCACTGGCAACTGCCTCAGGATGCGAGTTGTCCTCTGCCATCGACGCCTTCCGCTACTACATGCTGCGCGAGATGCCCACCGATTCGGATGCCGAGTTCAGCCTTGAAGGGCTGGAGACGCGCTATAACGGCGACCTCGCTAATGACCTCGGCAACCTGGTGCACCGCACGCTGTCGATGGTGCATCGTTACTTCGATGGGCGAATAGGGAAATCGCGAAATGGCGAAATGGTGAAATGGCGAATAGAGGAGCGGCTTGCTGATGTGTTCCAGCAGCAGGTAGCACGGGCGACCGAGGCGTTCGAGCAGGTCGATTTCCCGCGCGGGCTGCGCGAAACCTGGGAGATTATCGGCACGGTCAATCGCTACTACGACGAGCAGGCGCCGTGGGCGCTGGTCAAGGCAGGTGAAGCGGAGCGAGCGGGGCAGGTACTTTACGCTGGGCTGGAGGCGATCCGAATCTTGTGCGGATTGATCGAACCTGTGATGCCCGCCGTCGCCCGTGCGATCGCCACCCAGCTGAACCTGCCTGAGGTGCCCCGCTGGAGCGAGTTGACCGCGCTCCCTCAGCTGCCCAGCGGACATGTCGTGGCGCAACCGACGCCCCTTTTCCCGCGCTTGCAAACCGATAAGCCTGTCAAGATCGGGCAAGATGCCCAAACTGCAGCAGTGCAAGGAGAGAAACCCATGAGCGAAACCATCACGATTGAGGAGTTCAAGCGGCTGGACATTCGCATCGCGCGTGTGGTGCAGGCGGAGCCTGTGCCCAAAACGGACAAGCTGCTCAAGCTCACTATCGACCTGGGCGGTGAGACGCGCACGATTGTGGCGGGCATCGCCGAGACCTATACGCCCGAACAGCTCGTTGGCAAGCAGATTGTGGTGCTGGCGAACCTGCAGCCAGCAGTGATTCGCGGGGTCGTCTCGGAAGGCATGCTGCTGGCTGCCGATGTGGAGGGTAAGGCTATCCTGCTCACCCCTGACCGTGAGGTACCCGAAGGAAGCGTCGTGCGCTGAACTGTTTCTCTACTTTCGCAGGGTACACTACTTGTGTGAGGTCGGATAAGATCAGGCAGATGGAGCGGGAACGCTTGCTGTGCCAATTGAGGGCGCATAAGTCGTCATTAGTAAGCAAGCACCGTGTGAAGCGGCTGGCGCTATTCGGCTCATGGGCACGAGCCGAGCAAACGCGCACGAGCGATGTGGACATCATGGTGGAGTTTGAGGGGCGCGTTGGCTGGGAGGTCGTTGATTTGCAGGAGGAACTGGAGCAGTTGCTGGGCAAGCGCGTCGATCTCGTCACGCGAAACGCGCTGCAGAGCAAACCGCGCCTCTGGAGTACGGTTGAACGGAACCTAATCGATGTCTAAGCGCTCTGGTTGTCTGGTGGCTGACGAATCGCTTCCACCCATTATCGAGCGGGTGTGGTTGGATGAGCGGCAGATTCGGCGCAAGGTGCGCCAGATTGCCCGCCAGATTGAGCGTGACTACGAGGGGCTGGTGCCCCATCTGGTCACGGTGATGAAGGGTGGGCTGTTCTTTTTGACCGATCTGGCGCGCGCGTTGCGCATCCCACACACGCTCGACTTCCTTGCCATCACCAGCTATGGTCCCCAGACGCACACGGGCGAGGTGCGCCTCACCAAAGACCTCGATGAACCTATCGCGGGACGGCATGTAATCGTGGTGGAGGACATTCTGGACACAGGGCTGACTCTCGCCTATATCCTCAAGAATCTGGAGCGGCGCAAGCCTGCCAGCCTGAAGGTGTGCGTGCTGTTAGACCGCCCCTATCGCCGCCTGATCGACATCCCCATCCATTATAAGGGCTTCGATGCACCCGATGAGTTTCTGGTCGGCTACGGGCTGGATTGGCGACAGCAATATCGCAGCCTGCCGTATATCGGCATTATCAAGCATGAGGTGCTGCGCGCAGAGGCAGCGGGATAGGCGAGGGGCACTCCCTGCTTGCAGGTATAATCGCTGAGGCGTGCGACGCGAGATCGAAAGCCATCTGATGACCACTTATGGGTCTCTCACCCTGCTGAGCGCGGCGCTGATGCTCGCCGGCTGGCTGGGACAGCTGGGGTGGCGGGCAAAGCTGGACTGGCTTATCATGCTGGGTGTCGGACTGCTGTTGCTCACTCCTCTGCTGGTGTTGCTCCAACTGGCATATCTCACACGCCACACCGACAGGCTGGTTGCGCGCTACAGCCTGATTGTGGTCGTGCTGGTCGGGCTGGCGCTGGCGATCGGACTGCTTTGGGGAGGGATACGATGACCGATGGAGCGATGCTGGCGCGCGACCTGCGCCGAATCGTGGGCGCGGACGCTGTAATCACCGATCCAACCGAGCTGGCGACCTACGATTGCGACGCCTACACCATCGAGAAGGCGTTGCCAACGGTGGTGGTGCTGCCCCAGACGACGGAGCAGGTGGTGCAGGTGGTGCGCTACGCGGCTCAGGTGGGGCTACCGATTGTGCCGCGCGGGGCGGGTACGGGACTATCGGGCGGTGCGCTTGCTGTCAACGGCGGGATCGTGCTCGCCACCACGCGCATGACGCGCATCCTGTGGGTCGATACGCGCAACCGACGCTTGCGTGCGCAGGCGGGTGCAGTCAACATTCAGCTGACCAAAGCCGCGCAGCACGCAGGGCTTCACTTTGCTCCTGATCCCTCCTCGCAGGGTGCTTGCACGATTGGTGGGAATGTCGCCGAGAACTCTGGCGGTCCGCACACGCTCAAATATGGCGTGACGGTCAACCATGTAACGGGGCTGCAGGTGGTGCTGCCCGATGGCGAGGTGCTGGAGCTGGGCGGTGTGGAGGATGAGCCGTTCGGCTACGATTGGGTCGGC
>JBCNVA010000063.1:0-10359 GCA_039630445.1 Armatimonadota bacterium | reverse complement strand
AAGGTCGTCCTTTCGATTCTGAACTCTGCAACTCCGAACTTTGCAACGAGGAGGTTCGGCATGATGAGACGCTCAATTCGGTTCGCAACAGGAGCCATCTGCGCCCTGCTGATGGCAGGCGCTATTGCGCAGCCACCAGGGGCCGCCGGGCTGGTCTGGCTGGATAATCAGTTCGAGTTCGACCTGAACGCGGGCAACCTGGTGACCACGGGCGCGATTAGCACAACCATCTCGCTGGGCAATCCAAGCCCCGCATGTCTGAGTAAAAACCCGAACACGCTGGATATCCAGCTGGATCTGGCAGCGCTCACGGGCATTGCGGGGCTGCCGACCGTCACCCTGACTGGCACGGTGATTGACCCCGCTGGCAGCGTGATCAACTGGTCAGTCGGCACAGTGGATATCAACTACTGCTTGCCTGCTGCAGTGTCTGGACTACCTGTAGACATCTTGATTAAGCGAATCACAGGCGGCAACCTGCGCGTGAATGCGACGATTCTGAACGCCGCCTACTTCTCTAATGCCTGCAACCGCGACTACTGGGTGCGGATGGACGACACAGGTGGCAACGCCCTTAATTATCTGAACTTGGAGTTGTATGCCTTCTGTGTTGAGTCGCCCTTCACGCGCATCAATGCCACGAGTCGCGACCTGGACTATATCGCCTACAGCGGTCCCGTTCCGGAGCCTGCCAGCCTGCTGGCGCTCGGTTCGGGCTTGGTGGGGCTGCTGGGGTTGCGGCGGCGGAAGCGGTAAGCCCTGCACTTCGGGATACGGGCACCCTTTCGCCCGCATGCTACATCTCCTGAGGTTTGGTTTCTCGAGTTAAACTCTCGCCCTGTCGGCAAGCCCCAGAGGCGTCATCCCAATCCTATGCAGAGACGAGGTGATGAGCGATGATGCAAACAAGCCGATGGGCTTGGCTGACAGTGAGTGTGACTATGGGTGTCCTGATCGGCATCACGATCAGTGCCCATGCTCAGCGTGTTCAGGGAAGCGTGCCCCAGCTCGATTCAGGCTGGAGCCTTCCCCATGGGGCTGGTCCAACCAACTGGCTTCGGCTGCGCGGTGACCAGAGCGTCCCTCCACGCACGGCGCGCCATGCGCGCATAACACCTATCTGGGTAGTCGACGGAGGTGACGCCTTTGGGCGAGTCTCCACCTACTGGACAGGCTGGGAGGGTAACGGAACCGATCGTACTGAATACTGGATCTTGAATGGGTATAAGGCTCCTCCCCAACATGTGGGAGCCAGAGTGGGCGATTCCTGGGCTGGGAATGACATATTCCGAGGCAGGATGTGGAATGAACAGTATTTCAGCTCCCAAGGTCGGCGAGTGCAGCTGAGTTTGTATGTGGCGAACGCGCCGATGCCGACACTGACTGCCTCGCCGACACCCAGCACGAACCTTGCCGCGTTTGATGACGATCCCCTCCCAGGTATCCAGATCCACAAGAACCGCGGGACAATCACCATCGGTTGGGCCACGGGAGCCACAAGTGCCTTCCGCGCGCTGATCACTGGCAATAAGCGTGTTGTGGGACACGATTCGTTTGTCGATGACACCCTCCCGTCCCCGCACGGGGATGTGGTCTTTCTCAGCGGTGAGCTGAGGATCAATGGCGTTGCGGTGCAGTCCTCTGCCAGCAACAGCAGCGCAACATGGAACGCCTTCGATGCCACTACCACCTATGGCTTAGCCTCTGTAGGCAACGCCTACACCATCGATCTTTCCCCATACGATATCGGCACCATCATCACGGTGGAGGTGATTGCCTACTTTACGCATCAGGCGTGGTATCGCAATGACTATGTGCTGGGTTCCAATACGGTGGTGGCGGCGAGCTTGCAGCAGCAGTTCGAGGTGATTCCGGAGCCGGCATCGCTGGTGGCGCTGGGCGTGGGGCTGGTTGGGCTACTTGGACTGCGCCGACGGAAAGGGTAATAACCCGTCTTGCTACCTGTCTGAGATTCCTCGCCTTCGGCTCGGAATGACAAGCGTTTGGTCTGTCACCCCGAGCGGGGCGAGGGGTCTCAGATTCCTCGCCTTCGGCTCGGAATGACAGGTTCATTTTCACAAGGTTGGTGTTGTCATTCCGCGTGAAGCCCTGTCATTCCGAGCGAAGCCCTGTCATTCTGCGCGAAACCCTGTCATTTCGAGCGAAGCGTTGTCATTCCGCGCGAAGCCCTGTCATTCCGAGCGAAGCCCTGTCATTCCGAGCGAAGCGTTGTTATTCCGAGCGAAGCGAGGAATCTCGCCTGCTCAAAAATGACAGGTAGCAAGTTGGGTGGTCATACCCATTGGCAGCGCAAACGCCATACATAATGTCGTCGGCGAGACACCGACGCTACGAACACGCTCTGTGTAGCGTCGGCGTCCCCGCCGACGATGACAGCTTGTTCACTTGAGAACCGTCAGCAGCGTTGCCGCCACTTGAGTGCCGCCATCCCGCAGGGAGAGAACGCGCACTGAAGCCCGATCCCGACTTGGGCGGCGCGCACGCGGAACAGACACATAGAAAGAGACGGACACCTGTTCACTCGGATTCACCGGAGGCGTTGTCGCGGGGCGTGCCTCCGTGCGCCAAGTGTTGCCCTCGACGCGGATCTGGTACTGCTGGACATAGCGGCTGGTGTTTTGAACCTGCAGGCGGTGTTCGATCACGCGTGGCGTGGTGGCAACACGCACGCTGTAGTCGGGCAGGAGCCGCATGCCCGGGTCAGCAGTCAGCTGGATCAGCGGTTCGCTTCGGACTGCATCGCCCCAGACCCACTCCCCAGCACGCAGGTCGCCGCGCAGATACAGCTCAAAGAAGGCGGTGAGCAGTTTGCGTGTCAGCGCCAGCTGGGTGGATCGGGGGAGCGAGCCGCTATCGCAACCGAATGGGGAGCTGTCCATAAAGCCACAGTGCCAGCCTCCCTGAATCACGGGCAGCAGCTTCGGGGCGAAGCCCGCCGTGTACATGCGTAAGCCGTGATTGTTGAGCGGCGTGATCGAATCGGCACTGCCTGAGATGAGGCTGTGGGGCACCGTGACATTTGCCGACGCCTGAATAGCGGAAGGGTTCGTTTCCGCCGCCGCCAGATTGGCAACGGCACGGATGCGGGCATCGGCGGCTGCCGCTAAGATGCTGGCGCCGCCGCCCATCGAGTGCCCAAAGATACCGAACCGCTCCACAGCCACCTGTCGGAACAGGGTAGAGTTAGGGTCAGCGTTCTGCGCTTCCAGATAGGTCAGGCAGAGGCGCAGGTCCTCCGCATAGGCGCGGTGGTTCGGAAACAGCTCCAGTCCCGATTCGGTGGCAATCACCAGATAGCCCCAGGTCGCCAGATGCTCCAAGGTGGAGCGGTAGCGTTCGGGCGGTTGGAGAAAGCCGTGCCCAAATGAGAGTGCAGGGTAGGGTGCCCCACTGCCGTCGTAGGGGGTCTGATCACCTGTTGCCGTTGCTGGATAATAAAGTTGCGCGGTGAAGGTGCTATTGTTCGGGCGTCGCACTGTCACGCGCCATCGTCCCGCGCGATAGGGTCCCGGCGCAGCGTAATCTATTTGCATGGCGGTCGCCTCCCCGAAAAAGGCTACCTACGCTATCGGATCCGTGCACTCAGTCCCTGCGCCATCTTGATCTCGGTGCTGTGGTTCACGGTGAAGGCGACCTTGTGGGTCACGGCGTCGAACAGGGCGGCTGCGCTCGGATGCCCATTCCCGCTGCCTTTGACCCCACCGAAGGGGAGATGCACCTCCGCGCCGATGCTCGGCAGGTTCACATAGCCCACGCCGAACTCGCAGTTGTCGCGCACATAGCGCCACTTGCGATAGTCCTCGGTAATCACCGCCAGCGCCAGCCCGTAGGGCGTGTCGTTGTACACATAGACCGCCTCCTCCAGGCTGCTGACGGGGATAATCGCCACATGGGGGCTGAACGCCTCCTCGCGCAGCACGAAGCTGTCGGAACGGTGGCGCATGCGGTACACGAACGGCGCGACGAAGTGCCCATACTGCAGCTCGCCCTCCTTGAGCAGCCCGCCAGGCAGCAGCACTTCTGCACCCTCCTCTATCGCCTTCTGGTTGTGATGCAGGTACTTCTGCACGCCCTGCTCATTGATCAGCGGTCCCATAAAGGTGTCGGGATCCAGCCCGTTGCCGATTTTTAGCATGCGAGCGGTCTCCACGAAACGGCGGGTGAACTCCGGCTCGATCTTTTCGTGGACGATGATGCGGTTCGAGGAGACGCACCGCTGCCCGCTGGTCTTGAAGGCGGATAGGATCGCTGCATGCACGGCGATATCGAGATTGGCATCGTCCAGCACAATCACGGCGTTCTTGCCGCCCATTTCGACGGCGCAGAACTTGTGCTGCTTGGCGCACTCCTGCTCGATGTAGCGCCCGACGGCGTAGGAACCCGTAAAGACCACCACATCGACCTCGGGATGATGCACCAGCGCGTCGCCCGCATCCTCGCCGTAGCCCTGCACCACATTGATCACGCCGGGTGGGAAGCCTGCCTCCACAAATAGCTCGATCAGGCGGTGAGCGCAGAGGGGGGTATCCTCCGACGGCTTGAACACCACCGTGTTGCCCTCCAGCAGGCTGGGCAGGATTGTCCAGAGCGGGATGGCAATCGGGAAGTTCCACGGGGTGATGCAGGCGACGACGCCTTTTGGCTTGCGCAGGATGTAGGCGTCCTTCTCGGCGATTTCGCTGTCGATAATCTCACCGTGCGGCATGCGCGCCATGCCCGCCACATACTGCGCCATATGGAGCGCTTCGACCACATCGGCGCGCCCCTCGTTGATGGGCTTGCCACACTCGCGCGTCACCAGCTCCGCCAGCGCATTCAGGTCGCGCTTAATCAGCTGGGCTAACTGGTCGATATATTCGCCACGCTTGATTCGCGAGGTGCGTCGCCACGAGTCGAAGGCTTCGCGGGCTGCACGAACCGCTCGATCCACATCCTCGGCGGTGGAACGGGGGGCTGTGCCCAGAATCTCACGGGTGTCTGCAGGATTGTAGCTCTCAAAACGGTTGCCTGAGACCGATTCCTGCCACTGACCACGAATCAGGTTCATCGCTTCAATCGGTTTCATCATTTCAACCTCCTTCTGGCAGGCTCTGCAGCGAGCCTGCCGGTAGTATACCCGACCTCTTGACTTTCCCCGTCGGCATGTGCCATAATTTAGCCACGCTAAGCATTTAGGAGGAGCATGCATGAGGACGGAGACCCTGACCACTTTGCCCGGCTTGACCGCGGAGCGCATCGAACGCCTCGCGCGGGCACTGGGCGAACCTGACTGGCACATCGAGCGGCGGCTGGAGGCGTTTGAACGCTTCCTGCAGCTGCCCATCCCCTCGCCCAAACAGGAGGACTGGCGCTACACCGACATCACCACACTGCATCTGGAGGATTATCCTGCCGTCGCCTGGCAGGACGAGCTACCTGCCAATCCGCCTGCGCAGATGCCGCCCTTCCTCGTGGAGCGTCCCACTATTCGGGTGTACCACCAGGCGGGGTTCGGCTTCGGGGTGCATATCCCCAACGAGTGGCAGCAGCGAGGTGTGCAGGTGCGTGACCTGCGCGAGGTGCTGCTGAACGAGCCAGCGCGATTGGAAGCCGATCTGGGACGCCTCGCCCCAATACCTGGGGATAAGTTCTCGGTGCTGCACACGGCGGCATGGGACAGCGGGCTGTACATCTACCTGCCACGCAATCTCGCGCTGGACGGCGTGATCGAGATTATCCACCGGTTTGAAACGCCCGGGGCGCACTTCCCGCACACGCTCATTGTGGCGGAGGGGGGCAGTCAGGCGAATATCGTGCAGTCCTTTTTCTCGCCTGAGGGCGTGCCCGTGTTGTGCATCGGTGCGGTGGAGGTGTTCTGTGCGCCCAATAGTCACTTGCGCCACGCGCTGGTGCAGCGGATGGGGCGCGAATCGGTGTTCATGACCAGCGTGGATTATGAGCAGCAGCGGGATAGCTATGTGCTTTCGCTCGTCGTCGGGTTGGGCGGTAAGCTCGCGCGCGTGGTGCTGCAGCACTTGATGAACGGGCAGGGTGCCGAGGCGCGACCGCTCGGACTCTTTTTCGGCAACGACCAGCAGCATCTCGATTTCCGCACGCTGCAGGAGCACCGGGTGGGCAACACGACCAGCGACTTGCTCTATAAGGGCGTGCTGGACGATGAGGCGCAGTCGGTCTTTTCGGGGCTGATTCGCGTGCATCAGGGCGCGCAGCACACCGACGCCTATCAGGCGAACCGCAACTTGCTGGTCAGCGAAGGCGCGCGGGCGCACTCGATCCCCAATCTGGAGATTGGCGCGAATGAAGTGCGCTGCACGCACGGTGCGACGGTTGGACCTGTGCAACCTGATGAGCTGTTCTACTTGCGCTCGCGCGGGTTGGATCCTGCCACCGCCGAAGCGGTGATCGTGATGGGCTTCTTTGAGCAGGTGCTGCGCGAGATCAAGCCAACCGACCTGCGCCTTTCCATTCAGCGGCTGCTGGCGTCCAAGCTGAAGGGCGACGCTCCGCGCTACTTTATGGACTTAGCCGAGCTATCCGAATCGCTGGAGGGCTGAACGATGTGGTATCAGGCGATTCCTGATGAGCTGAAGGTGGGCGAGCTGCGCCCTGTGGAGCTGGCGGGTAAGCCCATTCTCATCGGGCGCACGGAGAAGGGCTACTTTGCCGTGCTGGATCGCTGCTCCCATGAGAATCAGCCCCTGTCGGACGCGGATGGCATCCCTGGGCGCCTCTTCAAGGGGCTGCTGGAGTGCCCCCATCACGGCGCGAAGTTCGATCCGCACACGGGGCAGGCGCGCGGGCTGCCTGCCATCCGCCCCATCAAAACCTTCCCCGTGAAGGTAGAGAATGGCTATGTTTGGGTAGAATTGTAGCGAGCGGTGAGTGATCCACTCGCTATGCACTGAGCGAGGTGAATAACGATGGCGACCATACAGCTGGCGCTGGATGCGCGGGAAATACGACGGCAGTTCCCCTTTTTCCAGCCGCATCCCGAAATGCGCAGCCTGATCTATCTGGACAATGCGGCCACCACACAAAAGCCGTACGCTGTGCTGGACGCACTAACCAACTTCTACGCCCATCACAACGCGAATGTGCATCGGGGCGCGTATGGCGTTGGGGCGAAGGCGTCGGAACTTTATGAGAGCGCGCGCGAGCGGGTTGCCCGCTTCATCAACGCGCGGGAGCCTGCCGAGATCATCTTCACACGCGGCACTACGGAGAGCATCAATCTCGTTGCAGCGAGCTGGGGCGGTAGCCAGCTGCGCGAAGGCGACGAGATCATCATCTCCGAGATGGAACATCACGCGAACATCCTGCCCTGGATGCAGATTGCCCGTGCGAAGGGGGCGCGCATCGTCGTGTGGCGCATCACTGAGGACGGACGCCTCGATCTCAATGAACTCCGCCGTCTATTGACCGAGCGCACGCGCATGGTCGCCGTCACCCACATCTCAAATGTGCTGGGCACGATCAATCCTGTGGCAGATATCTGCCGAATCGCGCATGAGGCGGGTGCGCTTTGCCTCGTGGACGCTGCCCAAAGCGCGGCGCATCTGCCCCTCGATGTGCAGGCGATCGATTGCGACTTTCTGGCGTTTTCGGGACACAAAGCGTATGGTCCTACGGGAATCGGCGTGCTATACGGTAAACGCGCTCTGCTGGAAGAGATGCCTCCCTACCAAACGGGCGGTGGCATGATTCGCAAAGTGAGCTGGAATGAGGTCATCTGGGCGGAAGTGCCCGCGCGTTTTGAGGCGGGTACACCTGCGATTGCTGAGGCGGTCGGACTGCACGCCGCGCTCGACTTTATCGACAGCCTCGGACGCGAGCGCATCGCGGCGCAAGAACACGCGCTGACCGAATACATGCTGGCGCGGCTACAGGAGGTGCCTGACCTGCGCCTGTATGGACCACAGCCCGACCGCGCAGGCATCTTCGCTTTCACGCTGGCGGACATTCACCCGCACGACATCGCGACGGTGCTCGACTCGCGCGATATCGCCATTCGCTCAGGGCATCACTGTGCGCATCCACTGGGCGAACGGCTGGGTGTGGCAGCCACCGCGCGTGCCAGCCTCGCCGTCTACAACGACACGGACCACATCGACGCCCTCATTGAGGGGCTGCACTATGTGCGGCAGGTGTTTGGACTGTAGATTCTAACCACATCTGAGCTGGCTAAGCCATGATAAGCGAACTGTATCAGGAGATTATTCTGGATCACTACCGCCATCCGCGGGGACGCGGCACGCTGGATGAACCCAAGATTCGCCACGAAGGCGCGAATCCGCTTTGCGGAGATGAGGTGATTATCGAGTTTCGGGTGGAGAACGGGCGTATCAGCGACATCCGCTTCAGCGGGCGCGGCTGCTCCATTAGCCAAGCGTCCGCCTCGATGCTGGTGGAGACGGTCAAGGGCAAGACGCTGGAGGAGGTGCGTGCGCTCATCCAGAAGGTGTACGCTATGTTGCGCGGGGAGGGAGCACCCGACCCCGAGGAAATGGGCGATCTAAGTGCCCTGGCAGGCGTAAGCCAGTTCCCTGTGCGTGTCAAGTGCGCCTCGCTGCCCTGGCACACGCTGGAGGAAGCCCTGTCTGAGGCAAACCATACGGCAGGTAAGTAGGAGGGCGACCATGCACAACGGCTACGGCACTTTCTCGATAGTGGCATATGACCCTGCCACAGGCGATCTGGGCGTGGCGGTCGCCTCGAAGTTTCTGGCGGTTGGCTCTGTGGTGCCTTTCGCGCGTGCGGGCGTCGGCGTGATTGCCACGCAGGCGTTCGCCAACACGACCTACGGTCCGCGCGGGCTGGAGCTGTTGCAGCGCGGGCTAAGTCCCGAAGCGGTGATCCGCCGCCTCACGCGCGAGGATCCCCAGCGCGAGCAGCGTCAGGTGGGCATTGTGGATGCGAAAGGGCGCGCCGCCACCTACACGGGCAAATCGTGCATTCGCTGGGCAGGCGGCATAACGGGCAAGTCTTTCGCGGCGCAGGGCAACATCCTGACAGGTGAGGCAGTGGTCAAGGCGATGGCGGACGCCTTTCAGCAGGCGCGTGGCGAGCTGGCACAACGCTTGCTGGACGCCCTCGAAGCGGGCGAAAAGGCAGGTGGCGATGCCCGTGGCAAGCAGTCCGCAGCGCTGCTGGTCGTGCGCAAGGGTGGTGGTTACGCGGGCTTCGACGACCGCTACATCGACCTGCGCGTGGACGACCACAAAGACCCCATCCCTGAACTGCGCCGCCTGCTCGTGATGCAGCTTGCGCTGCGACGCCAAGAGCGTGCCTTACGCCTCTATAATGCCAAAAAGTATCACGAAGCGGCTGCCGTGCTGGCTGAGATCCTCAAAGAGCAGCCCAACGACGCCACTGCCCACTACAACTATGCCTGCATGCTGGCGCTCACGGGCGAAAAGCAGCGCGCCCTCCAACACCTCCAGCGTGCGCTGGAACTTGACGCCTCGCTGGTGCGCATTGCCGAGCGAGACACCGACCTGAACTCGCTGCGCAACCTCCCTGCGTTCAAGCAGCTCCTTGAAAAGTATCGTGCCAAATAGGAGGGAAAGTATGCCAACGATTGTTATTCCGACGGCGTTGCGTGCGTATACCGAAAATCAGACAAGCCTGCAGGTGGAGGCGTCCACTGTGCGGGAAGCGATCGAGCAACTGGTGGTACGCTTCCCGAAGCTGAAGCCGCATCTGTTCAACGAGGAGGGACGCCTGCGCAGCTTTGTGAACCTCTATCGGGGCGATGAGGATGTGCGCCACCTGCAAGGGCTGGATACGCCCCTCAATGAAAACGACGAGCTGATGATTGTGCCCTCCGTAGCGGGCGGCACAGCGACCCAAACGCCTCCTTCGACTCGTTCTGCGCCGTCTGAATCGCCCGATTGGCGCCACCTGATTGACGACGCCCGCCTGCAAAGCGTCAGCCTCTCGCAGGAGGAGGTGCTGCGCTACAGCCGCCACCTGATTATGCCCGAGGTCACGATGGAAGGGCAGAGACGGCTCAAGGCGGCGCGCGTGCTGCTGGTAGGCACGGGCGGGCTGGGGTCGCCCGTTGCGATGTACCTCGCGGCTGCGGGTGTCGGCACGATCGGGCTGGTCGACTTCGATGTCGTGGATTACACGAACCTGCAGCGGCAGATTATCCACTTTACCTCCGATGTCGGACGCCCCAAGCTGCAGTCCGCTATTGAAAAGATTCAGGCGATCAACCCTCATGTGCATGTTATCCCGTTTGAGACGCGCCTGACCTCGGAGAACGCACTGGACATCCTGTGCGATTTCGATGTGATTGTGGACGGTACAGACAACTTCCCGACGCGCTATTTGGTG
>JBCNVA010000062.1:0-11162 GCA_039630445.1 Armatimonadota bacterium | reverse complement strand
GGGTTCATACCCTTCGACCGTGTGCATGGCATGCCTCCGCGCAGGAGTATACCTCGCGCGTCAGCATCCTTGCCCGAAGTTAAACAACACAAACAGCAGGTCGGCATCGTCCACGATGCCGTCCCCATTCAAATCCTCAGGCAGGTCGCCCGTTCGCCCGAAGGCGAACAGCACCCGCAGCAGGTCGGCGTCATCGATACAGTCATTGTCATCCACATCGCCTAATACGACCGCCATGCGCAAATAGGGGTCGATCGTGTTGCCGCCGGGCACCAACACATTACGGAAAGTGCGGGAGAGCGCGCCCTGCGGTTTGACCCGAACCTGCCAGAGGGGCAGATAGAAGCCCGTGTCGCTGAAAAAGGCGAAGCCGGTAGGCGGGTCCAACCGAATCCGCCAGACACCGTCCGCATCTGCAAGCACGGTAAAGGTCCGCGCAAAGGCAGAGATAGGGTTCACAACCTCCACCACGACTGAGCGATTCGCCCCGTTATTCTGCAACAGCCCAATCAGAAGCGGCGCATCCGATTCCTGATGCGCGAAAAAGAGCCGCGTAATCGGCTCCCGCCCAGACTCCATGAGGAGTGCGCCATAGAAAAAGCGATTGGGCGGCACATCACCTGGGATAGTTAGATCGAACTGCTGTGACGCACCTACAGGTAGCGTAAGCTGAGTCGCAAAATCGGGCGGAAACCGTTCCAGCCAGCTGGCTAATTCCGAGCCACAGCGCAGCAGGCGATTACCGCGCAGATGGAGCAGTAGCACACCCGAGAAGGGCACACGACCGCAGTTGGTGATCCGGAAGCGCACGATGCGTTGACCGCTGTCTGCAATTCGCAGCGAGGGGTAGAACTGCCAGCAGGCGGAGGGACGCTGGATCTGCGTTGCGTCGCGCTCCCAACGCAGTTCAAAGGTGCCAATTGCTCCCCCGTTCCGCTGCGCGCTATCATCGCAAACGGTCCAGTAGGTTCTAGGGACAGCGCCATCCGCACTGATGCGACGCTCCACTGTGCCCGCAAAGAAGGGATCCAGCTGAGGCGGTGGGGGGATGGGCGCAGGCGGATATTGCGCCCGGTCACGCAGCAAGCCATCCGCATCGAGGGTTGTGAGGTCATAGCGCAGGGTCGGGATGGGAAAGGCCGCGCGAAAATAGAGGCGTAGCAACTGCTGAAGCCCACCTCCGGGCGTCGGCACATCCAGTTGCTGCGTTTGTACCGAGTCTTTGGGCGTGTCCAGAATCTGCAAAATCTTGATCCGTTGCACATATTCCTGGCTCGTGGCGCCCTGCACCACGCGGAACTGGATATAGAAGTCCTCCACGGGGGTCTTGGTGTTCATCTTGAAGCGGAAGGTACGACTGCCGCCCGGTGCGATACGGTCACTCGCGGTGTTTGCCTGAAAGCGGAGCGCATTCGGGATAGCATCCCAAGGCACATCGGGGAAAGCGGCCCAACCGCCCGGCACAAAGGTCGCTTGCAGCACGCCCGGCGTGTTATACAGCACATGCAACTGATCCACCGCCCAGCCCGAAGTGTTGTTGTTGACCACCTGCATCTCATATTCTGGAAGGGCGGGGTTGATCAGGCTGAGGGTAATGGACACATTCTGCTGGGCGAAGGTGGCGGTCCATAGCGCCATCGCCAGAATCGCGAAACAACACCCTTTCCTGCCTTGCATGCTCATGATAATATCCTCGCCTGTATTATAACCCAAATTGCTACCCTTTGGAGATTCCTCGCCTTCGGCTCGGAATGACAGGTTCGTTTTCACCAAGCCAGCGCTGTCATTCCGCGCGAAACCTTGTCATTCCGAGCGAAGCGAGGAATCCCGCCTGCTCAAAAATAACAGGTAGCAACTCAGGTTATCTTATACCCTTAAATCCCCCTCCTTCGGGCGAAGGAGGGGGATTGGCAGGCACGGCAGGGCAGGTTAGCAGCCTTGACCGAAGTTGAACAGCACGATCAGCAGGTCACCGTCGTCTACGACTCCGTCGCCGTTCACATCCTGTGGCAATCCCTGCCCGGTCTGACCGAAGGCGAACAGCACGGCAAGCAGGTCGGCATCATCGACGCAGCCATCCCCGTTCACATCGCCCGGAATGGGGCGTGGCTGACCCGATTCACCATCGCCGCCCATCTCGATCGACTCCAGGATCCAGCCGGGTGTGGGTGGCGTCTCCACAGGCAAGTCGAAGGTCGCGGGCACGGGAATCTCTGTCGGAAGGGGATCGCCCACCCGCGGCCAGGGCAAAGTACTGAACTCGCCTGTGTTTGCCGATTCGGTCACGATGCCGTTTTCGTAGCGCAGAACGAGACGCGATTCGCCACCACCCGCTGTCCTTTTCAGGAGGGTAATATTGCCTCGTATGGGACCGCTCCCTTTGATCCTTGCGCTATCTGCCCAGCCGTCGCCGTCGTTATCCTGTGTTTCCCAGTTGAAGCCGCTGGCTTGCAGGTCGAACAGCTCTATTTCACGCCTTTCACCCGTGCTGGGATTGCGCAGGCGCAGGATGACGGGGTCGCGGTTCTGCACGCCACACTCGCCGCCAACCACATCTTGCAGCACAGGCTGCCACTGGATGAGACCTGTGGCGTCGGGTGTGCCGCACAGGATGACGATACTCGACTTGGCAATCGCGTTCGCGCCATACCGGCGGCAGCGGGTGCAGGCGCGCCCAAATCCCTGATGGAAACCCTGAATACACGATGTCCCATGAATCTGGCTCACCTGAAACTGCGCACAGGCGGTCGCAAACGCACAATCCTGAGCGATGGCGACGCTCGCACACTTGATGTCACTGCTGGGGACAGGGTAGATTTGCGAACCACTGTTGGTGTTCGTCGTGAGAGGAGGCCAGGCGGACGCCTGCGCGAACCAGTTCCATTGAACCGCCTGCACAGGGCAATTGTTCAGGCATACCTTGAAGTTATGCCGAACACCGAACGAACAGCACCGAAGATTCTGCGCCGCGGTGGGCGCACAGAGCGACGCAAGGAGCGCGCTCGCGACAAGCCCGATACTCCAAAAGTTGCGTTTCATCATCGTTTGACCTCCGTTCTGTGATTTGGGATCGAAACCGCGCAGCTCCCTGCGCGCGTTCCCTCTATTTAATGCAGCCAGACCCCAAAATGTACCCACGATTCGGGCATTTTCGAGCCGTAATCGCCCTGAATTCGGGTGAATCTCTTTACTATAGCCCATTTTGCACCCCGATCAGCCCAGCACATTTAGCAGATTTTGCAGGCGGGCGCGGAGCCGCTCGCGGGCGTGCTGGCGGGCGCGGATAACGGCACGCGGTGTCAGCCCCAATAGCTGGGCAATCTCGCGGTCGCGCATGGGGGTTCGCTGCACCTCCAGCAGGTCGCAAGCCAGATGGTGTTGGAGCGGTGTGCCACCTGCGGTTAGTACCGCCTCCACCAAATCGGCTTCCAGATGGAGCAGGAACGCCAGCGCGTGGTGGCGCGGCATGCACATCAGCTCCCGCGCGATTGCCTGGGTGCATGCACCTGCCCCCGAATCGCAAGTATCATCCAGCGACACGGCAGGCTGGCAATCGGGTGGCAGCGCCTCCAGCGAGACCTCAGCATGCCGATGGGCGCGGTAGCGACCATAGATGCGGCGTGCCACCCGCTTGATATACGCCGTCAGGCACGGCTCCCAGTCCTTCACCCCTTCAGGCACTTTGAAATGGAGCACGGCAATCAGCACCTCGCTCAGGATGTCCTCCATATCCTGCTGGTTCAGGGGGCAGGTGCTGGTGCTGTTCCAGCGCACCAGCCAGCCCCAGGCATGGATGCGGGCAAACTGCAGCAGTTGCTCGATCAGTCGCTCCTGCCAACCTTCGGCGAACGCCTCCGTAGAGTGTCTCGTTAGTGTCATCATCGTCGTCACACCTCCGCGTGAGGTTCTGGCGGAAGTGTACGACGAGCCACTGAAAACGCACTGAAAAAACGCTGAAGGCGAAAGGGGCGAAATGGCGAAATAGCGAGATGGCGAAGTGGTGAATGGCGAAGTGGCGAAATGGTGAATGGCGAAGGGTGAGGAGGTCAGGTGGATGGCTCCAGCTCCTGTTTCAAGTGGTGTATCAGTGCCGAGATATGGGCGGGGGCATCTGCCAGCGCCACATGCTGCGGCGATTTATCTGCCCGCAAGCGAACCTCCACCTGACCATGTTGCACCGCGCGCCCCACCACCACCTGAATCGGGATACCGATCAGGTCGGCATCTTTGAACTTCACACCGCTGCGTTCGTCGCGGTCGTCGTAAAGCACCTCCACACCCTGTTGTAGCAGGGCAGCGTAGAGCTGCTCTGCCGCCTCGCGCTGCACTGTATCCTCTGGATTGACCAGGATCAGGATCACCTCGAAGGGCGCGACGGTAATGGGGAAGCAGATGCCATGTTCGTCGTGATGGGCTTCCGCGATGGCGGCGAGGCAGCGGCTGACCCCCAGTCCATAGCAGCCCATCAGGATGGGTTTCAGGTTGCCCTGCGCGTCGGTGAAAAGGGCGTTCATCGCGTGACTATACTTGATGCCGAGCTGAAAGATGTGCCCGACCTCGATGCCACGCACCTCGCGCAGGGTTCCATTTGGGCAGCGGGGGCATCGATCGCCCGCTTCCGCCACGCGCAGGTCTGCCCAGCGCGGCTCCGGGAAGTCGCGTCCCCAGCAGACATGAATTAGGTGCGCGTCTGCCTTGTTCGCGCCTGTGATGAAATCTTGCAAGCCCTTGAGTTCATAATCCGCCAGCAGAGGCAGGTCAGGCGGCAGCCCCACGGGACCAGAGAAGCCGACGGGTGCGCCCGTCATCTGTTCGATGCTGGCGGCGTCCATCATCTCCACGCTCTCGCCGTCCAGCGCGTGCATCAATTTATAGGGGTTCAGTTCGCGGTCGCCGCGCACCATCGCCGCGACGGGCTTGCCGTCCACACGCATCAGCAGCGTTTTGACCAAGCGATCCGCCGTCGTGCTGAGGAACGCCGTGACCTCCTGCACAGTGCGTGCGTTCGGTGTGGCGACTTGCTGCATGGGCGGCACATTGTCGATGGCAGGTGAAGCCAGATTCGGGTCAGGCAGTTCACATCGCTCAGCGTTCGCACCGTAGCCGCAGGTGTCGCACTGAAGCACCTTATCCTCGCCGCCTTCCGCCAGCACCATATACTCCTCGTTGCGCCCGCCACCGATGGCGCCCGCTTCTGCCTCTACGATAATGGTGGGCAAGCCCATTCGCTGGAACATGCGGAAGTAGGCGTCGCGCACCGCCTGATAGGTGCGTTCCATCGCCTCCTCATCCACATCGAAGCTGTAGGCGTCATACATCAGGAACTCGCGAGCGCGAATGACGCCCCCGCGCGGGCGCGGCTCGTCGCGGAACTTGGTCTGGATCTGATAGAGCAGCAGGGGCATCTGGCGATAGGAGCTGACCGCATGGCGCACAATATCGGTGATAATCTCCTCGTGCGTGAAGCCGAGCGTGAAGGGTCGTCCATGTCGGTCTTTCAGGCGGAACAGGATGTCCAGCTCACTGCGCCCCGTTTCGTCCAGCAGTTCCTGGGGCACGAGCGCGGGCATAAAGAGTTCGATCCCGCCGATGCGGTCGGTCTCCTCGCGTACAATCTGCTCGATTTTGCGGATGACGCGCCAGCCGAGGGGCAGGTAGACATAGACGCCTGCTGCCTGCTTGCGAATGAACCCGCCGCGCAACAGCAGCTGGTGGCTGACCAGCTCCGCTTCGGCGGGCACTTCCCGCAAAGTCGGCATAAAGTAGCGTGAAGCTCGCATAAGGCTCCCGTCTCCTGTGGGCAATAGTGTACCCGCTGGATGCCATAAGGTATAATGCATCCGTGCGCCGGCGTAGCTCAGCGGTAGAGCGGCCGCCTTGTAAGCGGAAGGTCAGGGGTTCGAATCCCCTCGCCGGCTCCACCTTCCTGTAGGGGTTCCATACCCTCTTGTACCCTACCTGTTGTGTATGCGCCTCTTTGACCCGCTTCACCCCTTCACGAGGCGGAAGGTCTACTGCGCCTGTTGGTAGTGGGGTCAGGCTCCCCAGTGTCGGGCTTCAAGGAGGCTACGCAGTCGGGGCAGTTGGGGTATAATCACCTTGCTGCTGTCGCCCTGACCGACAGTAGCCTGCCTGCCCGTGCCCGCAACACGGGGCAGGCATTCCTATTGTACCCCGCTTCGTGCAAGATTCCTGCTGCTTTCGGGTACACTTGCCCCGTGAAACGCAGGGCATGGCAACGGGTCTTAGACGCTATAGAAGCGGGGCATTCCCTTCAAAGCGCGTGCCTGCTTGCGGGCGTGAACTATGAACGGTTCCTGAAACGGTTAGAATCTTCCCCGCGCCTACAAGCGCAAGTCGAACGCGCTCAGGTGATGCTTATAGACAGGGCGTTGCAGGTTATAAATGCTGCTTTGGACGCGGGGGATGTGAGAACGGCTATGTGGGTTCTCGAACGCTTGCGCCCTGAAGTGTGGGGCAAGCGGGCTGAGCAAGCAACGCAGGTAGTGGACTTTGCGCCCCCCGAATTTATTGTCTTAGATGCCCCTGAACGCGCTGTAAACGCTTCATAAACGCCCGAATGGCACGCGATTCGCGCCCGAAACAGCGGAATTCGCGTGCGATTTCGCCCCTATGCGACACAGTTCCCCACAAGGTTCAGGTTCCAATTTGCAAATTGTAGATACTAACCCCCACAGCCACGCGCACACACTTTCCGCAGGCGACTGCGCGTCCACACCAAGTAGCCTTGACAGCGGGCACACTGCCCCGGTGCTAACGGACGCCACGAAGTGAACCCACAACGCTTGCACACCAGAAACCGAAAGCGGGGAACCTGCTTGCAGAACTGGCGCAACGCCAAGAGGTAGTTGCTGCTCCAGCCCGTGCGCCATCCCAGTTGCCCTCCGCAAGCGGGGCAATCCATCCGCATCGGGACGCGCGGCGTCGGACGCGGCGAGGGCGGGGGCGGAGCAGGTAGGATTCGTTCCTGCTCGGCTTCGGGCAGTCGCTGCACCCAACGCCACACAGTGGAAGCGTGAACCCCCACTGCCTGCCCTGCTTCCTTCAGGGTGCATCCTTGCTGAAGTAGCCCGAATGCCTGCTTCATCTTGCGCCTGCGTTCACGCTTTTTCACCTTCATCACCTCCCTGCAGAATCTGCTGGATGACACCCGCATCCCAGTCGCTTTCACGCCATACACAGGCGTGAACCTTGCCACACTGCCTCAGTGCCTGTAGCCACTGCTGTTGCATAAGGGTAGGCTTGCGCTTGCCCGCCTTAACTTCCACAAACAGCACCACAGGGGGGCGCACTAACACAAGGTCAGGGAACCCGCTGTCGCCTGCATAGGGCGTGCGCCACGCTTGCCCAAAGCGAGCAGGGGCAGGATGGAATGCCCGCCAACCTGCCCGCTTCGCCAAGCGCAGGATTCGGCGCAGGAGCCTGCGCTCTGCCGACTTGCGCTTCACAGTTGCCAGAGGCATAGTTGCTCCTGCGGGGCTTTCGGGTCATGCACTGCCCAGTAGCGCAAGGGACAAGCATACTGGGGCGGGTAGCCCCCATGCTGAATCACAAAGCAGTGCCTGTCGAAGTGGGCAGCATCGATGTGATACATACGCCCTGAATCTTCATCTGTGAACACGAGGGCGTCGAACTGGCTTCGGTAAGCGTCATACAGGCGGGCATCAAGGCATAGCGCAGGTGGACGCTGCAGCATATGCACGGATGCCTTGAAGCGTCGCCTAAGTGTGCGCCCTTCCAGCACGCCTACAACACGCCCGTCCACTCGCAGGTATACTCGTTGCTGCTTCATACGCACCACCTTCCGCAGTGGGGACAGGGGTAAGCTCCCTGCCCCCTGCCTCTATGGAGCAAACGGGTCATTCCCCTGAGCAGGCGTAGTGGAAGATGGCGCAGTTGCCTGTGGGGGGACAGGTAGCACGCTCTCCACGCGGTTGTAGGTCGTGCCATCGGGCTTGACCGCCTTCAGCACCACCAAGCGACAGGGACGGTTCAGCAGCGCGTTCCAGTCGATGACTTCGCCTGCTTGCAGGGGGCGTCCGAGCAGTGCGCTCACATACTGGGCGAGTTTGCCTTTCAGCGAGTCGCTGAGGCGGGCATAGGCAGTGAGCCGTCGCCCGCTGTGGGCAGGGTCAGTCAGCTCGAAGGTGAACTTGACCTGTGTCCCATATTGCCCGTCGGCTGTTTCGATGTTCACAAGGCGGGCGTCATACTCGCCCGTTGCCAGCGGGTCATAGCCCGACTTGAATTGAATGGTGGGTAGGTTCATGCTCTCAGACCTCCTGAATCGGGTGAGTCGGCTCCCACAGTGGCACTGTGGGGGAACGGGATGGATGTCGGCGCGGGGAGTGAACTACCCGCGTCCAAAATCTGGTGCGCCATCTTGATGGCAGGCGTGCCTGCCAAGTCCCAGAGGGCATGCAGCCACGCTTCGTGCCCCTGCAGGATGGTGTAGCCATAGGTGGGCAGGTAGACTTGGGGAAAGTCGTGCTGTCGGGCTTTGCGCCACAGCCTGCGCAGGGCATCCACTTCGTGCGGTTCCAGCGCGAAGGGGTCATCAGAGTGCGTCCACTGGGCAAGCAGAGCTTCGAATTCGGAGTCATCTGTTGCCCCACTGTCGTGTCCAACAGGGGCAACAGGGACAACAGGGGCGACTGGGGTATCGGGGGCGACCGGAGTCGCAGTTGCTCCACTGTCATGACAGACAGGGCTAACAGGGGCAACAGGGCTAACTGGCGTGGCGAGTTGTACTCGTGCCAACCGAATAACGGTCTTAGCGGGGAATCCTTCGCGGCGGGTAGTGAGTAGCCCACGCTCGCTCCAACGCTGAACGCGATGCTGCAACGCCTTCAAAGTCATGCGGAACCCCGCCTGCAGCAGGGCGTTCAGAAGTTCCTCATAGCCTGCCTGCTCGTGCATCTCAAGGTAGGACTTCACCACGTCCCACTCACTTGCGGGTAAGTTCCCTTCCTCCGCAGGGCGAAACCGCCTGCCCACACGCTCGAACACCTGCTGCCACGAGTCGCCTTCACGGTTCTTGACGCAAGTGAGTCTCACAAAGCGGTCGGGAGGGAACCCCTCACGGGGGACATAGTGCATGAGCAGCACCACATCGACCTTTGTCGCCCAAGCATGCGCCCCACTCGCGGCGCGAGCGGAGGCATGATGCGCAAGCAGTTTGGAAGGGTGATGGGTCAGAATCACCCCACACCCTGTACCCCCTATAAGTTGGCGCAACAGGTGAATGGAATCGCGGGCGAGGGTATTTTTGAGTTCATCAGGCGTAGCAAAAAAGTCATACAAGGTATCACATACCAATAGGTCGGGGCGGAGTTGCTCAAGCAGTGCCCGCCATCTGGAGAAGGTTTCGGGTATCAGGGGTTCCTGCCAGTCGCTCTCCACAAAGTAGAGGTTCGGGCGGGGGCGTTCGCCAAAGTAGGCGTTCATCAGGTGCTTGATGTGTTTGGGGCTGTGGTCATACCCTACCCATAGCACGCGGGCGGGTTGGAGAGGGATGCGCCCCCACAGCCGTTCCCCGTGAAGGAGGCAGTCCACCATCTCAGCAAGCAGCGTGGTTTTGCCGATGCCCGCTTCGCCCACAAGCAGGGTGATGCGCTCAGCGTAGACGACTCCGTCCACAAGCGCAGGGGCGGACTCTTCGGGCAGGGTGTCGAAAGACACGGCGGTTAGAGCGTCATCAGTTGCCCCTGTTGCCCCAGTCGCCCCTGTTGTCCCTGTTGCCCCTGTGGAGAGTGGCTGTGCATTCGCAAGGGCTTCGCGCAGTCGTTCCTTGAACCGCTCGGTGTCGCCTTGTACCTGAACCCACAGGTCGCTCGCCTCCTTGCACCCAGCGGGCAGGGGCACAACCTTCACGCGCTCCACAAGGTCAGGAGGGCAAGTTTGGGCAAGTTTCTGCAGCAGGCGTTCCCCTTCGCTGTCGGCGTCAGGGATGATGTAGATGTTGCTAAACCGCTGCGCTATGCCCCAAAAGTCGGGCAGGAGCGCGTCGCAGCTTGCTGAAGGCAACCCCAGTGCAGGCATATTGGCGTGCCATAAAGTCCAAGTATCACTAACGCCCTCGCACACCCAGAGATTCGTGCCTGAAAACTCGCCAAGTCGCCATAGCCCGTAGAGCGCAGGGGAGCCATCTCGCCTGAACCTGTCGCCTGTGAGCGATACGCGCCACTGGGTAGACACCACTTCGCCCAGCTCGTTTAGGTAGCGAATATACACAGCGGGATGCCCGTTGCGCCTTCCGTCGCCCACATGCCACTCACGCAGTCGCTGGGGTTCCAACATCTTGGCGCGGGCAAGTGCATCGAGCGTGCAACCCAGCGGTTCGCGTGAGGCGGGTTCGACATCTACCCCCGCGAGTCTGCGTAGGGCATTGCCTACTACTTCCTGTGAGCAACCTGCGAAGCAGTGCCAAAGCAGCGTACCATCGGGCGTTTCGGAAAGGTGCAGCGACGGCTCGTCGTCATCGTGGCAAGGGCAGCAGGCAAGGTAGCTGCCATCGGGCAGACGGCGGACACAGCGCAGGTGAGGTAGAATCGACTGGAGGCTTAGCCTTCCGTTATGCCTGCACCGTGCCCCCTGCAGCTGCCCGTGCGGGGGGCGTTCGCTCCGTCTCATCGCCCCCTCACCTCCTCATGTTCGGGCCGGTCTACCAGTTGCGCTGCAAGTTCTGCCTTCACAGCCTCGATGTCGTCCCGCAGCACCGCCAGCAGGATGGCACGAACTTCCTGCTCCAGTCGCCTCAGATTACGCTTCGCCCGACGGCGAAGGGCTTCGTACGCGATGGCATCATCCCCAAACAGCGGACGGATGTTGGTCATAGCGCGAAAAGTGTGACTCCCGCGCCCTGTAAGTTTTCAACAGCATGCGTTGAAAACTTACACTTTTTGCCCCTAAGGGAGGGGGATTTTGAGCAATTTCGCGGCTTGGTGCGTGGTCTGTTGCACCAGCAAACGGAAGTGTTCCCGCACCTTCCGTTCCGCTTGCTCAGGGGTCAGTGTGGGGTCTTTCTGGAGCAGTTCCTCTATTCGCGCGGGCAAATCGAGCAGACCGCGTCGAATCAGCAGATTCGCCACTTGTCCCCAGCTCCACCCTCTGACGGCTCGCAGGTAGACCTGCAACGCCAC
>JBCNVA010000061.1:0-14014 GCA_039630445.1 Armatimonadota bacterium | reverse complement strand
AGGTGTGTCGCTTCTCGCCGCACATATGCCTATTTACGCGGTTCACTCGGCTTAATGTTGCCTCGACCGGGTGGCGCGGATAAGCCACTCGTTCGGATGAACATTCGCGCCTGCTTCGGATAGAGCTTGATTCGGGTGCCTGCTGGGTAGGTCCGCTGGGTAACCCATTCATAGTAGGTATCATCCAGCACCCAAGTAAATACGGCTCCGTCCTTCCAGAGCGTAGGTGGGTTCCCTGTCGGTCTAAAAGGTGTGTTCCCTGTCGGGTTAACCAGTACGAAGCCATTCTCAAACGGACGATAGTAAAGCCCTCCGTGATAATCGGAACTGCGGAAGTAAACCTGATAAGGTCCCGTGGGTTGTCCTAATGGCACATCGTAGTCTGCGTCGGGTCGCCAGATGCGCTGCCTTGCAAGCGGTTCCCCTTCATAATAGTGCTTATCCAGATAGATGTAGGCGTTATCATCGCACCCGATTAAGAAGCTTGCCATGGCGTAAAGCTTCATCGGACGCATTAGCGATGGATTCACAGTATAACCTGAGTAGAAGATCCGAATGGTATTGGGAAATGCGACCAAAACATCAATGGCTGCCTCCCAGGAGAAAAAGGAAACGTAATCAGCAGGGAGGCTAAAAATTGTTGTGAAAGCTTGTTCATACAGGATTCCATCATAGTAGCCATGTCGTATCAAGTAGGTATGGATCTCTCCCCTTGAAAAGGCTCTCCCTGCAATATTGTTAATGAGCTTTGGCGGACCAAAAGGAGCCAACTCTCGTTTCAAGGTCATAAAGTATTTCGTTAGAGCAGCTATCCGACTGGCAGGTGTAGGATACTGAGCGCATCCTATCATTTGGGTGAAACTTAAAAGATGATCGAATTTAACGGTACTGAACGGTAAATTTGAATTATTCATTCGATGGTAGATGCGCTGCGCGACATGATAGGCGCAATCTGGATTGCCAATATCCATAAAGTAGGTTCGTGAACTATATCGGAGGCGCTGTCCCGAAAGGTCAAGAAGAAACCATTCAGGACGATATTGATTGCAATAGCTGTATCCGAACGGGTCGCGAATAGAAACCTCCAGCCCGAGCGAATCTTCGCTTACAAAGCCGAGATAGTAGGTGGTTGTCTGCAGCTCGGGCTTATGGATTAGCATGCGGCGCTGCTCTACAGAGCCAAAAAAGACGCCTATCATATCAAATTCGCGCGTATAATAAATCCAGTCATACTGAGCCTCTGGTTGAGCAGGGTTGTAGTAGGTGAAGATTTTAAACGAGCGTGGTGGGCGAGAGCGCCAGCGTTTGTTACCATAGACTTCCAGATTATCCAGCCAGAGCGTGCCGGATGAATCGCCATTTTGCAGCACGATCTCGAGGAGGAGCCGAACACCTTTCGGGTTAGAGTTGGGCACCACATAGGTTGCTTCACGACGGGTCCACTCAGGCACAGCGGTTGTCTGCGTAATCAGCGTGGTGGGAGGTGCCGCATTGTCTATGCCGCGTGCCACCAGCCTGAACTCGGCGTTGTTCCAGTCACCCGTTCTGAGCCAGAGGCTGATTCGAATGGTTTCGCCCACTTGCGGATAATCCTCCGACGGAAAGTGAAGCAGTAGGGTTATCGTCATGGTGGCGGTGCCGCTCCCTGTGCGATTAAAACCGATACGCTGGCTGGCAACGCCGCTCACTTTCACATCGCGATCGATCGCGCAGGAAAAAAATTGAGAGGCATTGCTGGGGCTATAGCTGATAGTGAAACCGTCTGAGATCCCATCTCCGAAATTGTAGATACCCTCTGGTGTTGACGGTGGTGGCGGCAACTCGTCATGCTCAAACTCACCGATGCCGGCTGAGTAGTTGATCAACGGTGGCTCTTGAGCAGGTGCTGTAACCCAGAGCAGCCCTGCGATCCATCCGAACACCCAGATGCGCATCATGCTAGCTCTCCTCTCCATCGACTCTATTATAGCACATCTGAGTGTGCAAGTGCAACCCCCATCGCGCGAAACCGTCAGGATTGCAGGGGTAAAATGGTGGGGAGCTTATGGCGAATAGCGAATGGCGAGTGGGCAGTGAGTGGCAACGGACCGCGCGCCGTCTGAAGCCGCTGGACATTCCGCTGTTGCTTGCGACCCTACTGCTGATGGGTGTGGGGCTGGCAATCCTTTACAGCGCGACCTATCAGTGGGCGCCCGAGCTATTTCGACGACAACTCATCTGGCTGGGGTTGGGGCTGGTGGGCATGGCAGTGCTGGCAGTGATCGACCCTGCTGTCTGGATGCGCCGCTGGCACTGGCTCTACGCCCTGAACCTGTTGATGCTGCTGATGGTCGACCTGATTGGCGTAGAGCGTAAAGGGGCGCAACGCTGGCTGGAGCTGCCCGGCGGTTTTCAGATGCAACCCTCCGAGTTCGCCAAGCTGCTGCTGATTCTCACGCTGGCAAGTTGGCTTGCCCGAACAGGCGCATCGGTACGCACCCTGCGCGGCTTTCTCGTCAGCCTACTCCATGCGGCGCTACCCGCCCTGCTGGTGTTCAAGCAGCCTGATCTGGGCACTGCCATCGCACTGGGCGCACTCTGGTTCGGCATGGTCTATCTCGCGGGTGCGCCCCTGCGCTGGCTCGCGTTGACGGCGCTGGTGGGTATTCTCACCTTCGGTGCGATGTGGCAGTTGAACTTGCTCAAGGATTATCAAAAAGCGCGCCTCGTCTCCTTCGTCAACCCTGAGGCAGACCCGCAGCAGAGCGGCTACCACATCCTGCAGGCGCGCATCGCTATCGGCAGCGGGCAATTGACGGGAAAGGGCTACCTGCAAGGCTCACAGAAAAACCTACGGTACATCCCCGAACAGCACACCGACTTTATCTTTGTGGTGGTGGGTGAGGAGGGTGGCTTTCTTGGGGCTGTTGGCTTTCTGGGATTATATGGTTTGTTTCTCTATCGCGTCTGGCGGGTGATGGTTGGTGCGCGCCACGAGTTCTACCGACTAATGGCAGGTGGCATCCTTGTCTTTTTCCTGTTCCACCTGCTGACCAATGTGGGCATGACGATGGGGTTATTCCCTGTGGTGGGCATCCCGCTGCCCTTTGTTAGTTTGGGGGGCAGTATGCTGGTTACCGCTTGCGCGGCGGTGGGGCTTCTACTCGGTGCACGCTTGCGCGAGCAACCCTTCCAGATTTAGCGATGATGGAACCCTTGCCTGTGGAGTTCTACCTGCAACCAACGGTGGAGGTCGCACGGCAGTTGCTGGGGCAGCTGCTTGTGGTGCAAACACCAGACGGCTGGGTGGGCGGGCGCATCGTGGAAGCCGAAGCCTATCGGCAGGACGACCCAGCCAGCCACAGCTACCGTGGCAAAACCGCCCGCAACGCCCCCATGTTCGGACCGCCCGCGACGGCTTATGTCTACCTTATCTACGGTATCCACGAATGCTTTAACGCAGTGTGCCAGCCAGAGGGCATTGGCGAGGCGGTGCTCATTCGCGCCCTTGAACCCTGTTTCGGGTTGGAATGGATGCGTCGTCAACGCCCGCATGTGCCTGACCACGCCCTTTGTCGCGGTCCGGGCAACCTCTGCCGTGCGCTGGGCATCACCCGCGCCCTGAACGGCGAGTCGCTCATCACGGGCAGAGTACGCATCCTGCGGGGTGAGCCTGTTCCCGACACAAAGGTACTTTGCACCCCGCGCCTCGGCGTGCGCCAGGCAAAAGATCGCCCCTGGCGCTTCTGCGAACGCGACAACCCCTGCGTATCAGGGAAATAGCCTTAGCAAAACACTACCGTTTCGGGGCGAGTTTGGAAAGGGCGAGGCGCATCAGGGTCTGCTCGTCGGCATCGGGGTTCTCCTGCAAAGCGGCTTGCAACGCACTGCTGGCATCCCGACGGGAGTAGCCCAGCTGCACCAGTCCTGTGAGCAGCGCTTCCAAATCGGCGACAGGGGCGCGCGCCGTGCCCTTCAAGCGCTCGATGCGCTGCTCGAATGCCAGCTCCGCCGTCTTGTCCGAGAGTTCCAGCACCAGTCGCTCCGCCAGCTTCGCCCCGACACCGGGCAGCGTGCGCAAAAATCGCGTGTCTTTCAGCGCGATCGCACGCGCCAGGGTTTCAGGCTCGGTTGCGCTCATCAGGTTAAGCGCCAGTTTGGGACCCACCCCACCCACTGTGATCAGCAGGTCGAACAGCCGACGCTGCCATGCGTCCACAAAGCCAAACAGCTGGACGCCTTCCTCCTCGCTGAACAGCGTGCGGATGTGGAGGGTGATCGGTTCGCCAGGTGAGGGCAGCCGCTCACGCAGGCTGGCAGGCACGCGCACCTCATAACCCACGCCCTGCACCTCCACTAAAATCCGCTCGCCCTCAACACCGCGAAAGAGACCACTCAGCCAGCCAATCATCAGGGGATGACCTTGTTCAAGGGGTATTCGACCAGCCCCTCAGCCCCTGCTTTGCGCAGGCGGGGGATCAGATCCCGCGCTACCGACTCATCGATGATGGTCTCCACGGCGTACCAACCCTTATCGCTAAGGGGCGAGAGGGTTGGCTTGCGCAACGCGGGCAAAATCGCCAGCACGCTATCCAGACAGCTCTCGTGGACATTCATCTTTAGCCCAACGAGGCGATCCGCATTCAGCGCGCCTTGCAGCATCAGCGCGATGCTCTCTATCTTTTCGCGCTTGAACGGGTCTTGCCACGCCTGGTGATTGGCGATCAGGCGTGTGGTGGAAACGAGCAGCACCTCCAGCACGCGCAGATTGTGCGCCTTGAGCGAGCTACCCGTCTCCGTGTTGACCACGATCGCATCCACCAGATGCGGTACTTTGACCTCGCACGCGCCCCACGAGAACTCCACTTGCGCCTGCACACCTCGCTCCTGCAAATAGCGCTCGGTCAGACGCACATACTCGGTGGCGATGCGCTTGCCCTGCAAATCTGCCACCTGCTGAAAGGGAGAATCTTGGTGCACCGCCAGCACGACCCGCACAGGGTTGCGCGTCTGCTTGGAATAGGGCAACTCCAGCACATGGTGGACATCGGCGTTGCAGTCCTGGATCCAGTCGTAGCCTGTAATCCCAGCGTCCAGAATACCGTCCTGAACATAGAGCGGGATTTCCTGAGGGCGCAGCAGCACGGTTTCCAGCTCCGCATCGTCCGAGATCGGCTCGTAGGAGCGTCCTGAGGGGATGCGGAAGTCCCATCCCGCTTTGCGAAACAGGTTGAAAGTCGCTTCCTGCAAGCTACCCTTTGGTAAGCCCAGTTTGAGGCGGTTCACCATCGCTACCCCTTATTCTACCTTTTCACAAGATTTGTAGGCGAGGCGGGCGAATCGGTGCTTGCCGACGCGCAGCAGGCGTCCTGCAAGCTGCTCAGGGGTGAAGCGGGCGTTTGGGTCGGGCACGCGCTGCCCATCCAATTCCACGCCGCCGCCCTGAATGAGGCGGCGCGCCTCCGAGTTGCTGGGTGCCAGTCCGATCGCCGCGATCAGGGCAGCCAGCAGGATCGTGCCATCCTCGCGCAACAGATGCATCGGAATAACCGCTTCCGCCGCTTCGGAAGGCAGTTCGCGCCGTGAAAAGATGCGCATAAACTGCTCATCGGCGTGTTCTGCAGCGTCGCGCCCGTGATAGAGAGCAACAATCTCGCGTGCCAGTCGTCGCTTCACATCGCGAGGATTGACCCGCCCTTCGCGCCAGTCGCGCTCCAACGCCTGCACCTCCTCCAGCGGCACATCGGTGCACAGCACAAAGTAGTGTGTCATCAGCTCATCAGGCAGGCTCATCACCTTACCAAACATCTGATCGGGTGGCTCACTGATGCCGATGTAGTTGCCCAGCGACTGGCTCATCTTTTCCTTGCCGTCCAGCCCAATTAGCAGAGGCATCAGGAACACTACCTGGGGTTGCTGTCCGAACTCGCGTTGCAGGTCGCGCCCTACCAGATTATTGAACCGCTGATCGCTGCCGCCCAGCTCCACATCGGCGCGAATCGCCACCGAGTCGTAGCCCTGGCATAGCGGGTAGAGGATTTCGTGAATGCCCAGCGGCTGGTTGGTTGCCAGGCGGGTAGCGAAGTCCTCCCGCTCCAAGATGCGGGCAACCGTGTACTTGCTGGCGAGCTGGATCACCTCCGCAAAGCTCATTTTGCCCAGCCAGTCGGCGTTGTAGTAGACTTCGGTTCGCGCAGGGTCTAAGATGCGAAATAGCTGAGGTTTGAGTTTTTCAACATATGCCATCACCTCCTCGCGGGGGAGCTGACGGCGCGTTTTCGACCGACCGGTGGGGTCGCCAATCATGGCGGTGAAGTCGCCCACAATTAGGCAAGCGATATGCCCGAAATCCTGAAACTGGCGCAGCTTGCGCAGCACGACCGCCCAACCGAGATGCACATCGGGCGCGGTCGGATCGATGCCCAGCTTCACGCGCAACGGCTGACCACGCTCCAGTTTTGCACGCAGCTCTGCCTCCGTGATAATCTCCTCCGCGCCGCGTTTGAGAACTGCTAACTGCTGTTCAATCGCTTCCATCGGGGCTAATTCTACCATGCGCGTTCTTGCTCACCTGATACAACGGAGAAACCACGCCCCATCAGAAGGCAAACTTGTGTACGCAGTGTTTACCCAGAACCAGACGATTAGGGAGGGCAATTGCTCAGCGAGGCAGGCTCAAACTGACCTTTCTCACATTCCCTCCCGCCAGTTCACCACCTTCAGTGGATACCCTATCTCCACTACTCGTTGATAATGCCGCACATTCGCTGACACCAGCACCAACTGATGCTGCAACGCCGTCGCTGCAATCAGCGGATCCAAACGACCGATTGGCGTGCCCGCCAACTCTAAACGCGCATACAGCTCCCCCGCTAACTCCCCAATTGCCCGGTCAATCGGCAAGATCTCCAGCGCATCCATCTCCTTACGCCATCGCTGCAACGCTTCCGATTGCTGACGGCGCACCAACCCGCGTACCACCTCCGCCACTGTAATCACCGACAGGGTGAACCTACCGTAAACATTCCAATAGGCGTCGGCATGTTCGCGCACGCGCGGGTGAACCCCCTTCATAATATCCAGCCAGATGTCGGTATCAATCAGCGCTCTTTCCATCGGTAGGTCTCCACGGAGAGCGTTCGCGTTCGCTCATCACCTCCTGCTCGATTTCGGTGAGCAGGTCGGCGTAGTCACGTAGCAATCCCCAGAACGGATTGACAGTTTTTGGCAGCTGGAATAACTCCACTTCCACGGTTGTACCATCAGGCAGGTGGGGGTCTTCTTCCAGTTCGATCGTGCGTCCGCGAATGACACCCCGCAGGCTCATTAGCCATCACCTCGCAAGGAGTATACCCTGCTGGCTGCCATCTTGACAAGCTGAACCCGTTCGGCTCCCTCGTTTACCACCAGGGAACCCTTCTATCCGCTGCAACGCCCACGCCTTCTCAGCCACTGAATAGCTCGGAATATCATTGCTACTGTTCCTGTGTGATACAGAGGACCATCTCCCGACTGACTTCCGAGGGGGTGCAGCAGCCGAGCAGTCCGAGCGAGAGGTCAAATTCCGCCAAGAAATTGCGCAGATAGGTCTGCACGCCGTCGGCACCACCAATCGCCAGCGCCCACATCACGGGTCGTCCCAGCAGGATGGCTTTTGCGCCCAGCGCGAGGGCTTTCAGCGCGTCTGCAGCACGGCGGATGCCCCCATCAAACAGCACGGGCACGCGCCCCGCCACCGCCTCCACGATGGCTGGCAGCGCGTCCAAGGCGGCGATTGCGCCATCCATCTGTCGCCCGCCGTGATTGGACACGATAATCCCATCCACGCCACGGCGCACCGCCTCACGGGCGTCGTCAGGATGCAGAATACCCTTCAGCAAAATCGGTAGGCTGGTGTGCTGGCGAATGAACCCCAGGTCGTCCCAAGTGAGCGCGGGATTGCCAAAGATTTGCGCGAAGTGCAAAATCGCACTGCCAGGATCTTGCTCAGGCGGCTGGGCGAGCGCGCTGCGGAAGGCGGGATCCGTAAAGTAGTTCGCCAGCCCTTCGCCCTGCATAAAGGGCAGATAGGCGTGGCTCAGGTCGCGGTCACGCCACGCCAGCAGGTAGGTATCCACCGTAATTACGATTGCCTGATAGCCTGCGGCTTCGGCACGGCGCACGAAGCTGGCTGCCACATTCGGGTCACGGCTCCAGTAGAGTTGGAACCAGCGGGGCGCGTCGCCTGCCACCTGTGCCACCTGCTCCAGTGGGTAGGATGAAACGGTGCTTAGAACGAAGGGGATACCCAGCGATGCCGCCGCCCGCGCCACCGCCAGCTCACCTTCGGGATGGATAATCTTTTGCACACCGATCGGACCTATCAGCACAGGGGCAGGATAGCGATGTCCCAGCAGTTCGATGCTTAGGTCGCGTACCGACACATCGCGCAGCAGGCGCGGCACGAGCCGATAGCGTTCGAACGCCTCGCGGTTTGCCCTAATGGTCGATTCGGAACCTGCACCGCCCGCCACATAGTCAAAGGCTTCAGGGGGAAGCACCGCCCGTGCTGCCTCCTCCAGCGCCTCGGAGGAAATGGGGAATGCTTCCCGCTGACCCAGCAACCCTTTGCGAAAAATCTCCAGCTGCCGCTGCATGCCATCTTGCATGGTCATCCCTCCACCACTTGAGTGAAATCTGCCAGCGCGAGGTAGAGCCGATTCGCACACGCCAGCAGGTTCAGGCGGTTGCGCCGCAGTGCCTCCTCCTCGGTCATCACCAGCACATGGTCAAACAGCCGATTGACAGGTTCATCCAGCTCCTGCAGGCGTGAGTAGATGGCTTCGTAATCGTGTTTGTAGTAAAGCGCTTCGATCTGGGGCGTGAGCAACTGCAGCGCATGGTAGAGGCGCGATTCGACCTCATGCTCAAACAGCGTGGGGTCAATCTCGTTTAGGCTGGCAACGGCGTGGATGTTCTTTTTGCGGGCGGCGGCAAGGATGTTGGCAGGGCGTGTGGCGGTCTGAGTCAGCGTCTGGAACGCAGGCGTTGCCTGCTGGGCATGGAGCCATCGCGCCCGCTGCACGAAACCGTACACCGAGTCGTCCCAGCCACCCCCCAAGACTGCACGGATGAGGTCGTACCGGATGCCCTGCTCCTCCAGCAGCGCCTCGATCCGGCTGTAGAACAGCGTGCGCAGGTCGGGCTGCAGGGCTGCCAGCGGCTTGAGCGAGACGCCGTCGGCACGGTACTCGTCGTGCGCCACCTGCACCAGCTCTGAGAGCGTGGGATAGTCAGGTTCCTCGGCTAAGATTTCGACGACGCCTGTCGCCGCGCGGCGCAGCCCAAACGGATCAGAGGAGCCTTTCGGCAGGTAGCCCAGCCCCACATAGCCCACCAGCGTATCGATGCGATCCAGAACGGCGAGGGCGCGTCCGATAGGGGTCTGAGGCAGTGCGTCGCCCGCGTAGCGCGGCTGATAATGCTCGGCAATCGCGCGTGCCACACAGAGCGGCTCGCCCGCACGCCGCGCGTACTCTTCCCCAATAATCCCCTGCAAATCGGGGAACTCCATCACCATTTGTGTCGCCAAGTCGGCTTTACACAGCCACGCGGCGCGCAGGAGGCACTCCTGCGTAGGGCGATCCCAATCCAGCGCGCGGGCAAGTCGCTCCGCAAGGCGCTGCAGCCGGCGCGTCTTGTCCAGCAGAGTGCCCAACTTCTGCTGGAACAGCATCCGCCCAAGTCCTTGCACGAACGCCTCCAGCGGCTGCTTCAGATCCTCCTCAAAGAAAAAGCTGGCATCATTGAAGCGGGCGACCAACACCCACTCGTTGCCCTCGCGCACATAGTCGGGGTTGCCGTTATTGTAAACCGAGATGAAGCCCGGCAGCAAGTTGCCCGAGGAGTCGACCAGCGGGAAAAACTTCTCGTGCTTTTTCATGGCGGAGATCAGCACGGGCGCGGGCAGGCGCAAAAAGGCTTCTGGGAACGCGCCACGCAGCAGATGCGGATACTCCACCAGGAAAGTGTTCTCCTCCAGCAGGTCGTCGCTCAGGAGGGGTTGCGCGTCGACTTCACGGGCGAGCCGTAGGGCTTCCTCGCGGATGAGCGCTTTGCGCTCCTCCGGGTCTGCTATCACATGCGCCTCGCGCAGCTGCTGCAGAAACTCCTCTGGTGAGCGCACTTCGAACGGCTGAGGCGCTCGGAACCGATGCCCGCAACTGAATCGCCCCGAACGGATGCCGTCGATTTCGAACTCGATCACCTGCTCGCCCAGCATCGCGACGATCCAGCGGATGGGGCGTCCGAAACGCAGCTGATGCGTGCCCCAGCGCAGCGTTTTAGGGAAGGTCATCTGCCGAATCAGCGCGGGCAGCCGCTCAGCCAGCACAGTCACGGCAGGTTGACCCTCGTCCCGCACGCGCACAAAGGCATACTCGCCCTGCGGCGTCTCCATAAACTGCACCTGTTCGGGTTCCACTCCTTGCGCGCGGGCGAAGCCGAGCAATGCCTGCGTGGGCTTGCCCTCTGCATCGAAGCAGGCGCGCCGGGCAGGACCGCGCACGGTGCGCTCCTCAGGCGTTTGATGGGTTGCGACCTCATACGCCAGCGCGATCAGCCGACGCGGCGTGCCATAGGTGGCGATGGAACTAAACGGTAGGCGCGATTCGCGCAACGCCTCCTCCAGCAGGGTGCGTAGCTGCTCCAGCGTGCCGCGCATAAACGCCGCGGGCATCTCCTCACAGCCGATCTCAAACAACAGCGTGGCAGAATGGCTCATCGCCTGGATTATACCTACGACGCCTCTCCTGCCTAAATCTCGCTAAAGAGGGGCTTGCCCGCGTGCGCATAGAGGCGCTGCAGGGTTGTCCAGTGCAAATCGGGTGGCAGGGCGTGCAGAAACGCCTGTAGCTGCTCCTCGCTTAGCGGTTCATCAGCCAGATAGCGGGCGCGATACCAGTTCAGCAGGTAGCGTTCGCCTGACTGCAACGGAGGCATCTCGCCTTGCGATGGGGGCGCTCCCTCCGATCGGTACAAGGGCACGCCCCGATTGGAGAGGACTGCCAGGCGCAGCGCCCCGATGCGCGGCGGTAGCTGGGGCACACAGGTGCTATGCACAAAAATGTCGACGCCCACAGTTTGCCAGCCCGCTTCGGCGGTGGAGGCAGGTGGTGGCAAAACGATTCGCGGCATCTCTGTAGGACTCTCTGCCCCTTCTGTTCGTGGCACGGCGTTGGGCAGGTGGCTGATAATTGCCAGTGTGAACTCGCGTGTGGTGGCGTTGCCGCCCAAGTCACGCGTCTTGATGCCCGACACCAGCGTGTAGCGCAGCGCGGTCTCGATGCGTTCTGCGTAGTCATGCAGTCCCATATGGTGCAGCATCTGAACCGCTGAGAGCAGGATAGCGGTTGGGTTGGCAATCCCCTTGCCGGCGATGTCGGGCGCGGAGCCGTGCACCGCCTCGAACACCGCGTAGCCGTTGCCGATGTTGCCCCCGGGCGCGACGCCCAGCCCGCCCACCAGCCCCGCACACAGATCGCTCACAATATCGCCAAACAGATTGGGCAGGATCATCACATCGAACCGTTCGGGGTTCGTCACCAGCTGCAGGCAGGCGTTGTCGATGAGGATATCGTCCGCCTCCAGCTCAGGATACTCCTGCGCCACCTCGCGGAAGCACTGCAGAAACAGCCCATCGGTTGTCTTGTGGATGTTCGCCTTATGTACGCAGGTGATTTTACGCCGCTTGAGCCGTCGCGCCATCTCGAAGGCGTAGCGGATCACCATCAGCGAGCCGGGGCGCGTGATGATGCGCAGCGACTCGGTCACATCGGGCGTCTGCCAGTACTCAACACCCGCATAGGTGTCCTCGATGTTCTCCCGCACCAGAATGATGTCCACATTGCTGTAGCGGCTGGGGACGCCGGGCAGGGAGCGGGCAGGGCGCACATTGGCGAACAGATCGAAGGCTTTGCGAATAGCGACATTGATGCTGCGATGTCCTGTGCCGATGGGCGTAGTGGTCGGTCCCTTGAGGGCGATGCGGTTGCGCCGAATCGATTCCAGCGTCGCTTCTGGTAAGGGGTCGCCCCACTTTTCGAGGCACGCCAGCCCTGCGTAGGCTTCCTCCCACTCGATGGGCACGCCCGCGGCGTCAAATACCTGCACCACCGCTTCCGTAATTTCGGGTCCTATCCCATCGCCGCGAATCAGGGTGACTCGCTGCTTGTGCATCTTGTCCATTTTACCTACCGCAGGCAATTCGGAGGCGCATCGTTTCTATACCGGCTCAAAATGGCAGCTGAAGTGGCGCAGGAACGGCGTCTGCCACACGATGCGGTAGCCGCGTAGCCGCTCCCGCCGCGCATACACATTCAAAATCGCCTCCACCACATAGTCTATATGGCTTTGGGTATACACACGGCGTGGGATCGCCAAGCGCACCAGCTCTTTGCGAGCGGGTATCTCCTGACCCGTCTTGGGATCCACTTTGCCGAACATCACGGAACCGATCTCGCTGGAGCGGATGCCTCCCTCCCGATAGAGTTCCACCACCAGCGACTGCCCCGGGTATTGCAACGGCGGGATGTGGGGTAGCATCAGCCCAGCGTCGATATAGACAGCGTGCCCGCCCGGCGGCTGCACAATCGGCACGCCCTCCCGCGCGATATGCTCGCCCAGATAGCGCACCGACGCCAACCGATACTGCAGGTAATGCTCATCCAGCACCTCCTGCAAGCCGATCGCCATCGCCTCCAGGTCGCGCCCCGCCAGCCCGCCATAGGTGGGGAAGCCCTCCGTCAGGATCAGCAGCTCCTTCTCCTGCTGTGCCAGCTGATCGTCATTCGTGCATAGGAACCCCCCGATATTCGCCAGCCCATCCTTCTTGGCAGACATGGTGCAGCCGTCGGCGTAGGAAAACATCTCCCGCACAATCTCGCGGATGCTTTTGTGCTGATAGCCCGGCTCGCGTAGCTTGATCAGATAGGCGTTCTCGGCGAATCGGCAGGCGTCGATATACAGGGGAATGTTGTAGCGTCGGCAAATCGCGCTCACGGCGCGAATGTTTGCCATCGAAACGGGTTGCCCACCGCCCGAATTGTTGGTGACGGTCAGCATCACCAGCGGGATGCGTTCTGCTCCCACCTCGCGGATGAGCCGCTCCAGCGCGTCGGTGTCCATATTCCCCTTGAAGGGATGGGGAGTCTGCGTATCCTGCGACTCGGCGCAGGGCAGATCCACTGCCTGACCGCCCAAATACTCGATATTGGCGCGGGTTGTGTCGAAGTGGGTATTGTTGGGAATGACGCTGCCCGGTTTGCATACCAGCGAGAACAGGATGCGTTCCGCTGCCCGCCCCTGATGCACCGGGATCACATGTTTGAACCCGAAAATCTCGCGCACGACTGACTCAAAGAAATAGAAGCTTCGGCTGCCTGCGTACGATTCATCGCCGCGCATCACGCCCGCCCACTGGTCTGCGCTCATCGCCGAAGTGCCCGAATCGGTCAGCAGGTCGATCAGCACCTCCTCGGAACGCACCAGAAAGAGGTTGTAGTGGGCACGCTGGAGGATCGCCTCCCGCTCCTCAGGCGTGGTCATCCGAATCGGCTCGACGACCTTGATCCGAAACGGTTCAATAATTGTGCGAAACGGCATCGCTGGCTCCCTCGCCCAAGAGGATTGTACCTCCTCTGAAGGAATCCCCGCGCGCATGCCGAAAATTTATTCTATGGCTGGAGTGCGCCGCTTGATTGAGGCGGAGTTTCCCATTCAGAAAGTCTCGGAGGAGTCGGCACGCGAGAAAAACATCCGCCACGGGCACATCAGCACGCTGCACATCTACTGGGCACGACGCCCCTTAGCCGCCTCGCGCACCACCACCCTTGCCGCGTTGCTGCCCGATGACCCTGCCCACCGCGACGCCCTCCAACGCCTGCTGGAACACCTCGCGCCCTGGGAAGCCGTCGCCAACGACGATGCCGCCACACGCTACCTGCTCCGCCAAGCCCGCGCACGCATCCGCCAAGCCTACCCTGACCGTCCCCCGCGC
>JBCNVA010000060.1:0-64627 GCA_039630445.1 Armatimonadota bacterium | reverse complement strand
CGCAGCAGGCGGTCTGTTTGGCGCGTGCGCACCAACTGCTCGATGCCCTGCGCGTATTGCTCAATAAAGCCCGGCTTAGTGCCGAACAGCTCTTGGAGCAGTTGGGCGAATCGGTGCGACCGCGCCGATTCGGTGCTGAGCGGCTCAATCTCGCTTAGGTAGCGCGTGATGGCATGCATCAACAGAAGAATACCCGCGCTGCATGCTATAATTCAGAACAGTGCAGGAGCTTTGCTGGAGCACAGGTGCTGCGACACGGGTGGCTTCGAGCCAGAGTCGGGTGCAGGGAAGCGTAATTTACAGTTTGGGCTTGGAGGAGGAGCTGTTCCTAACGGAGCCAACGCGCCCGCACCTGAGTTCGCTCTACTACATGTCGCGCCTACTGCTGTATAATCCGTATCACTACTATCGCTATTCCGCCACGAACTTTGCACGGGGGGCTGATGCCCGCGAGTGCCTGATGAGTGCCGTTGAGATTGCTACCGCGCCGCAGCCAACGCCCAGCGACCTCCTGCGCGAGCTGCACCAGCGACGCCTTGAACTGGCGCGTGCAGTCAACACCGCCTATATTGTGCCCGTTGGACACCTGTTCGATATCGAGTCGCCAACGAACACAGGTGGACTGCATATTCACCTCTCCGTTCCCGATTCGGAGCGCGAGCGAGTCTACGCAAACCTTGCCTACTTCCTGCCACTACTCATCCTGCTTTCGGCAAGTAGCCCATATGCTGGCGGACGCTATTTTGGGCAATCCTATCGGGTTGCCCATTCCTTTGCAATTGGTCCGCTGCAGGAAGATCCGACCTATCGCTTTCAGGATCTGATTTTTGCGCGGCGGCTGGGCACGATCGAGATCCGCGCCCTTGACCCGATTTGGGACTGGGAGCGGTTGCGCTGGTTGCTACTGTGTGTGGAGGTGATCGCCAATCTGCCTGTAGCTTACCCTCTCGAACGAGAGCGTTATGCATGGTTGCGCGAGCAAGCGGCGCGCGAGGGCTACACCCCTGCGCTTCAGCAACTTTATCGGGAGTTGCGCCCGTGGATCGCCTTACCCGAACGGCTGCTGCAGCATACCGCCTCTGACGAGATTGCAGAATGGGTGGAGTGGGTAGGCATCGAGGCGACCTACGCCGCGCTGGACCACGCCTACCGCTTTGGGGAGCTGCGTCGCGTGGCGCTGCGCCCGATGAAGCCCTCCCTGTGGCGCGGTATGGTTGGGTTTGCAGGCTACTATCTGCTACGCCTACCGTATATTGCCTACAAAGCCTGGCGCGAGTGGCATTAGCAGAGATTGGGCAGTTAGCAATCGGGGGTATATTTATGTCCGACGGGCTGGTCGAAGTGGAACCCCCACGCCGAACACTGGGAGGGAAGTGCTATGGCAACGATACGCGCGTTTCGAGCCTTGCGATATGCGCGCCTGATCCCCGAGGTGGTCGCTCCGCCGTATGATGTGATTGATGCGGCGCAACGGGCACATCTTGCCAGCCTCAGCCCATTCAATGTGGTGCATCTGACCCTGCCCGCGAACGGCGAGGCACGCTATCAGCGTGCGAGCAAGCTCCTTGACCACTGGCTGCAGGATGGCGTGCTGCAACCTGACCCAGAGCCAGCGATTTATCGCTACACTCAGCAATTCGTTGACCCGCTCACAGGCGCAACGCGCACGCGCACAGGCTACTTCGTGCTGCTGCATACCGAGCCTTACGAGCACGGGGTCGTACTGCCCCACGAACATACCTTTCCGGGCGTCAAGGAGGATCGGTTCCGCCTGCTGGAGGCGACACGCACCCATCTGGAGGCGATTTTCGGGCTATATGAACCCCTTCCTGCTCTGCGCGAGGCACTGGAAGGTGTGCTGTGGGAGCCGATTGCCCACCTGGAGGGCGATGAGTTGCCTGAAGGGCACCTGCACCGGCTGGAACGCCTGACGAACCCCGTGGCAATTAGTCGCATCGAGCGGGAATTTCGTGAGGTGCGTGTCTGGATTGCCGATGGACACCACCGCTATGAGACTGCGCTTCGCTTCGGGCAGCAGTACGGCAGCGACGGCTCCCCCGAACGCTTCCTGCCCATCTTGCTTGTGCCGCTGGATGACCCGGGTCTGGTCATTTTGCCCACGCACCGCCTGCTGGCAACGCTGCCGCCTGATACGCCCGACGAGTGGCAGGCACGGCTTAATGCCGCCTTCGAGGTACAGCCCGTATCGTCAGAGAGCCTGTTCGATCAAGTGCTGGCGTCGGAGGGGGAGGCTGTGGGCTTTCTCTGGCGCGATGGGGCATGGCTTATTCGCCCACGAGGGCATGAGGGCGCGGACGCTGACGGCTCGGAAGTGCTGGCGCGCCTCGATGCTTGGTGGCTGCATGAACGCCTGATGCCCATGTTGGGCTATGGTGCAGTGGAGGTGCGCTACACGCGCTCGGCGCAGGAAGCGGTCGATGCCGTTCAGCGAGGTGAGGCGGCAGCTGCCTTTCTGCTCAATCCACCTCGCCTGTCAACACTCCAGCAAGTGGCGCTGCGTGGCGAGCGCATGCCCCACAAATCGACCTACTTCTACCCAAAGGTGCTTTCGGGGCTGATTATGTGGAGGATAGCGCAATGAAAGTGATCGGCGTTATTCCCGCGCGGATGGCGGCGACACGCCTGCCGGGCAAACCTCTGCTGCCGATTGCGGGCAAGCCGATGATCCAGTGGGTCTGGGAGCGAGCGCGTCAGGCAAAGACGCTGGATGAACTCTACATCGCGACGCCCGACGCAGAAATCATGCAGGCAGCCGAATCGTTTGGTGCGCAGGCGATGCTGACCAGCCATGCGCATCGCAGCGGCACTGACCGCTTGGCTGAGGTGGCTCGCCGCACTGATGGCACCATCTATGTAAACATTCAGGGCGATGAACCCTTGTTAGACCCGCGAGGTATTGACCGCGCCGTGCAGCCCCTGCTGGATGACCCCGTAGTGATGATGAGCAGCCTCTATTGCCTCGCCCAACCGCACGAGTATGACCTGCCCAGCGTGGTGAAGGTGGTGCTGGATCAACAAGGGAATGCCCTCTACTTCTCCCGTTCCCGCATTCCCTATCCGCGTGAGGCGACTGAGCAGCCTGTCTATAAGCATATTGGGCTGTATGTCTATCGGCGCGAGCTGTTGCTGCAGTTTGCCGAATGGGAGCCAACCCCGTTGGAGCGTACCGAAGCACTGGAGCAGCTGCGCGTGCTGGAACACGGCTATCGCATCCGCATGGTGCCCTTCGAACACGCCTCGATCGCCGTCGACACAGAGGAGGACCTCGCCCGCGTCAGGCAGATACTGGAGCAAGCAAGTTAGTCGCTTGCTTGAAGGGCAGTAAGGATGCCGCTTTGCGGCACAGTACGCTGTTCGCGAGTTTGCAAATCACGCAGGGTGATGGTGCCCTGTGCCAGCTCCGCCTCGCCCAAGAGGAGCGCGTAGCGTGCACCTAAGCGGTCCGCGAGGCGCATCTGCGCTTTTGGACTGCGCCCCTCTAAGTCGATATCGGTGGGGATGCCTGCCCCGCGTAGCTGCTGGGCGATCTGGAGGGCGATTGGGCGTGCTGCATCGCCAATTGCGATGATGAAGGCAAGCGGTTTGGGCGGTTCGGGGAGTGGTGCTTCCATCTCCTGTAACACCAGCAGCGTGCGCTCGATGCCGATGCCGACGCCCAGCGCGGGTGTGGGCGGTCCCCCACACTCCTCCACCAGCCCGTCGTAGCGCCCGCCACCGCACAGCGCGTTCTGCGCCCCCAGACCCTGTGCCAGTACCTCAAAAGTGGTGCGCGTGTAGTAATCGAAGCCCCGCACCAGCCGATGGTCGCGTACATAGGGCAGATCCAGCTGCTTGAGCAGGCTCAGCAGCCCCTCAAAGTGGGCACGACACTCCTCGCATAGGTAGGGGTCAATTGCAGGCGCGCTCGCCATCACCGCCTGACAGCTGGGCACTTTGCAATCCAGTACGCGCAGCGGGTTGCGCTCGATGCGTTCCTGACAGGCAGGACAGAGCGCTGCCAGATGCTCTCGCCCGAACGCCTGCACCGCATCGCGATAGGCGGGGCGGCATTTGGGACAGCCAATCGTGTTCAGGTGCAGCTCGATACGCTCATCGGGAATGCCCAGCACGCGGAAAAAGTGCAGCACCATCGCCAGCAGCTCGGCATCCGCTATCGGCGACGCCGCGCCCAGAATCTCCGCCCCGAACTGGTGAGCCTGACGATAACGCCCTTTTTGCGGACGCTCATAGCGAAAGATAGGTGTGATATAGTAGAGGCGCACGACGCCGCCGCTGGCATGCAGCCCATGCTCCAGATAGGCACGCACCACAGGGGCGGTGCCCTCAGGTTTCAGAGTCAGGCTGCGCCCCGCCCGATCCTCGAAAGTGTACATCTCTTTGGAAACGATATCGGTCACCTCGCCGATGCTGCGAATGAAAAGCTCCGTCTCCTCGAACATCGGCGTGCGGATCTCGCGGTAGCCGTATAGATGGCAAACTTCGCGCCACTTGCTCTCTACATACTGCCACAAGTGGCTCGTATCGGGCAGGATGTCCTGCGTGCCCCGCGGCGCGGTGTATCGGGTCATCTCTCGTCCACCAAGCGATGGCTCATCTAATAGCCACCAAAGGGCATGGAGGCACCGTGCGTCTTAGTTGCCCTGTACCTTCGGCTCGAACTTCTCACCCAGATAGGCTTGGATTTCAGGCTCATTCAGCGTGGCGACGAGCGGTCCTAGCCCGCGCGCCAGGCGCATCTTGCCCTTGAACACTACGATAAAGGTCGGCGTGGAGCTGACACCCAGCATAGAGCCTTCCTTCAGGTCGCGATAAATCTTTTTGAAGTGGATATCTTTATTTTGCATCGCGAGACGGATCTTTTGGACATTTAGCCCCAGCGACCTGGCTGCCAGTTCGATGTTTTGGGGCGTCATCTGCTCCTGGTTGCGGAACAGCGCGTGATACATCTCCCAGAACTTGCCCTGTGCGCCTGCCTCCTCCACTGCGGAGGCAGCAATCCACGCCATCGGGTGCAGCTCCACCAGCGGATAGTGCCGAAAGACGAACAGCACTTTGTCCCCATGCTTTGAAAGGAACTGATTCTCCAGAATATCATAGGCTTGCTGGCAGGCAGGGCACTGGAAATCGGAGAACTCCACAATCACCAGCGCAGCGTTGGGGTTGCCCCTTCGCCAACCCTGCCCCTCCTCATAGAGCAGCTTCAGTTTTTCGGCATCTACCTCCTGCACGGTCGGTTTGGTGGTGCGCATCCACTGCCATGCACCGAAGGCAAAGCCTGCCACTATCAGTAGCAGGGTCATCATGACGGCTTTGAGCAGCTCGCGCCCCCAACCTACTGCTTCTACAGGCTGCGCGCGCAATCCCACCAGCGACAGTAGCCACACCAGCAGGTTCGAACCAGCCGCGCCCAAGCACCACCAGCATGGACTGCCCTTCGCGTACAGTCCCAGCACGACGAGCTGTACATAGGTCAGATAGGCGAAGGCGAGCAAGCCCAGCGTACTGAGCGCGGCAAGCCCTCGCGCATAGAGCAACCACTGCTCCGGATACTGTAATCGCGAGAGCGCCAGCACCAGCAACACTCCGAAGTAGAAAAAGCCGTGGGCTGCCGTCGGAATGCCCAGAAAGCGCGCATAGGGCGAACGCGCCACCTCATCGCAGCCCGTGCCTGTGCAGGGCAGTGCGTAGCCTGTAGAATGCGAAATCCATAACAGCCCTGCAATCACCATCCCTATCCCAGCAAAAAGGATGATCAATCGATTGATTAGAACCGCCTTCATCCGCACTCGGATCCTCCAAAGGGAGAGTATACCCCGCGCTCCGCAGTAGAAGGGGGGTATACTCCTACATGAGGTGAAAAGAATCGATCTGGTGACGGTGGATGCACTGCACCCGGAACTCAAAGCTGCCATTCTCAGCGAGGCTGTCGATGCCTGAAAAACAGAAACTTAGGTTATGCTTCGACTCTATCTGGTGCGGCACGGGCAGACGGCATGGAACCACACGGGACGCATTCAGGGGCATTCGGATGTGCCGCTGGATGCGGTCGGGCTTCAGCAGGCAGAGCGGGTAGCGGGGTGGCTGGCGCAGCGCGTGCAGGCGCCCCTTGCGGTCTACACCAGCGACCTGCAGCGATGCTGGCAAACCGCAGAGGTTATCGCTGCCCGACTGGGTGCGCCGCCCCACCCGACTCCTGCCTTGCGCGAGCGCAACTGGGGCGCATGGGAGGGATTGACCCGCGAGGAAGTGATCGAACGCTACCCCGAACATCACTTCACCTATCTATACGACCCGCTGGCGGGCACGCCGCCTGAAGGGGAGCCGATGACCGCCTTCTGGGATCGGGTGCAGCAGTTTGCCAACCAGCTTTATGAGCAATACACCGAGGGTGAATTGGTCATAGTGGGGCATGGGGGTAGCCTGCGTATCTTGCTTTGCGACGCGCTTGCGGGCGACATCCAGACCTATCGGCGCATTCGGCTGGATAACGCTGCCGTCTCGATTATTGAGCGGGTAGACGGGCGCATCTGGGTTGCCCTGCTCAACTACACGGGCTTTTTGGAGGCGAAGTAGTGAAGCGGCGAAGTAGCGAAGTGGCGAAATGGCGAAGTGGTGAAAGGGCGAAGTGGCGGTTATGGCTTCAGCAGGCGGACGAAGCCTTCTTGCTCAAAGTGGCGGTCAGTGGTCAGCTATTCGCGTGCCAGATCCGCATCGATGCATTCGTTATCTATCCCCGTTGCTCTGCCGAGACTCTGCGAGCCTGCATGGCGAAGCAGTCGTTCCAGCGCCTGCTGACGCTGCTCCTCGCTCAGCACAGGCGCTGGGCGTGGACCGTACTTGAGCAGGAACTCCATCACGCACTGCTCCACCGTGCGTCCCGTGCGGGCAGCTATCCGCTCGCACGCCGCGTAGACCTCATCGGGCACTTCGATTGTCAGCGTTTTCATTTAGCTCACCTCCCCATTAAGCATAGCATATCTCACTCCTCCAGCATGAAGGGGTTGAAGCGGGTCTCGTAATCGTACACATCGATCCCTTCACGTGCCTTCAGGAAGCCGACCACGAGATAGGTAAGCGGGGTAGCGAGCGCCTCATAGGCAGACTTCGCCAACCATTGGGTGAGAATCATGTTCAGCAGCACGACAGGCGGCACCACGCCCACGAACGCCAGCGTGCAGAAAATCGCCGAGTCGAACGCCTGCCCCACCAGCGTGGAGCCGATGGTGCGCGTCCAGAGCCAGCGCCCCTGCGTGAGGATCTTCATCTTTGCCAGCACAAAGGCATTACTGAACTCGCCAAAGAGGTAGGCAGCGAACGATGCTATCAGCAAGCGTGGTGTCGCGCCCAGAATCTGCGCGTAAGCCTCCTGCAGTTTCCAGTCGGGTGCGGGTGGCAGTGCGATCGCCACCTGAATCGCCAGCACCATCAGCAGGTTGCAGCCGAAGCCGAACCAGATGACCCGTCGCGCCCGCCGATAACCGTACACCTCGGTCAGCACATCACCCACGATATAGCTGATCGGAAAGATGATAATGCCCGCGGGCACCACCAGCCCTGCGATACTCACTACCTTGGAAGCAATAAGATTTGCCGTCAGCAGGCTGGTCAAAAAGAGCGCGACGATGCCAACGAACCAAACTGAATAGCCCAGCGGCGCTGTGGTGTTTGTCCGACTGCTCACGGGAAAGGATTGTACCTCTCAGCAGAACTGGACAGGCTCCTTTGGCACAAGCGCGTCCCTCCGCAACAGTCGGTAGAGCAAACACGGCAAGGATGCCCTGTCATACTGCATCGAGGGTGAGAGCTCTCTCACTGACAGGCGTGCCAACGCCACAGGATAGCGATTTCGTAGTGGTCGATCGGGCATGATGAAGGTATCATAGGCAGGTGTTCCCCACCCGTGGTTTAAACAGCTTGCGGAAGGAGGTGACCGTCCATGAACCGCAGTGATGCTTGGCGTTGTATGGTCAGAATGGTGAGGCTGGCAAGCCCACTGATCGTTCTGGTGATTTTCACTACGCAGGCTGGCTTACTCCCACAAACAGGCTGGACCCCTCTGCCTGTGCGTGAAGACCCGCTGGTGCGTATGCCCGGCACCCAACCAGATCAGGGAGTGCTTCTGGAGGGACCAAACCGCTGCCAGAACTGCCACTCGGGTTATGACCCAGTCGCTGAGCCATGGTTTATGTGGCAGGGTTCGATGATGGCCCAATCGGCACGCGACCCTCTTTTCTGGGCATGCCTAACGGTAGCTATTCAGGACTCAATCTGGGCGATTGGGCACCCGAACGGAGCGGACATCTGTCTGCGCTGCCACATGCCCCACGGTTGGCTTGAGGGGCGCTCTGATCCGGTGAATGCCTCTCGTATGACCCGCGACGACTTTGACGGTGTGCATTGTGATGTATGCCATTGAATGTTTAACCCCTTCTTTGAAGCCACGCATACGGGTGAGCGCGAGGGCAGCGACTGGCTCGGCTATTGGGATGAAACAAACAGCTCCGATACCCCCTCGCAAACCGCTGCGAACACGACGCTTCAAGCCGACAGGGCACAGGCTCAGTCGATCCTCCGTTTCAGCGGCGCACCATTCTTTGTGAATAATTATCCCTTCAGCTCCAACTATAACGAAAACGCAGGAGGGCAATACTTTATCGACGCCACCGATCGCAAGCGCGGTCCGTTCGCTGATGCGGTGGCGCGCCACCCCATGCTCTACAGCCGCTACCACAAAAGCAAATACTTCTGCTCGACCTGCCACGATGTGTCCAATCCGGTGCTGGCGAACCTCGCTTATGCGAATGCGCGTCCGGGCGATAATGTAATTTTGCCGACAGAGCGATATCCGGCTTATTCGTACTACCATGTGGAGCGCACCTTCTCCGAGTTTATTCTGTCAGCATATGGTCAACAGGGTGGTGCGCCCGGTATTGGTCCCTTCGCCCCCGAACGGTTCCGTACCTCGTTTCCCAACAACTACATCGCCACCTGCCAGGATTGCCATATGCGCGATGTGCCAGGCAAAGGCTGCGATATGCGGAACGCTCCCAACCGCCCCAGCCGGGAACATCCTAAGAGCGGTGTGCCCACTCACGACCTAACAGGAGGCAACATCTGGGTGCCTTGGCTCTTAGCCAGCACAGTGCCGAGATCGCCCAACTATGACCCGATAAACGCTCAACTCCTGCGTCAGGGACCCAATGTATTGACGCTGGACCTGACACAGGGGCTTGGGTTGAATCCAGCAGCGCTGCTCAACGCGGTAGAGCGTGCGCGAGCAATGCTACAAGCCGCCGCCTCAATCCAAATCCTGCAGTATGACCGTACCAGCGGCAGATTGCGCTTCCGTGTGCAGAACCAGACGGGACATAAGCTTATCTCCGGTTTCCCGGAAGGGCGACGCATGTTTGTTAACATCAAGGTCTATCGAGGCGGACAACTTATTCATGAGGTGAACCCCTACGATCATGCCGTGGGTACGCTGAAAGGTTTACCTCCCTCTTACTCACCTCATAGCCCGCCTTTGGCGCCGCATGAAGTATACCGGGACGAGCTGGTTTACGAGGCGCAGATGAGCAGTTCACTTACCGACGAAGCCAAAACTTTCCACTTCGTGCTGGCAGACCGACGCTACAAGGATAATCGCATCCCACCTAAGGGCTTTCGCATCGAGGAGGCGGTGGGACGCCTGTGCGAGCCTGTATGGGAGGGTCAATCACGCCCTGATTACTTCACGCCAGACGAGTACGCCGGGGGATACGACGAGGTATCACTGCTCGTACCAGCGGGCGCTGATCGGATCGAGGTTAACCTGTATTATCAGGTGACCAGCCGCGAGTATATGGAGTTCCTGCGGGATGAGATTAACGGCACAGGGCGGCTAACTCTGCCAGCAAGGGCGTATATCGCGCAGACCGATCCCTTCTTTGCACGGTTGCGAGCTTGGGGGAACACGATCTGGCAGCTCTGGGATCGCAACAAGCATGTGCCAGGCGCAGCGCCTTTCTTGATGACCCAGGCTACATGGACCAGTCACAAACCCTCACCGGTTCCCTCACCGCCACCGATCAGGCGCTAACCACGGTCACGGTTGAGGTATTATGCCGCCGTACGGCGGATCATTTCGGTGGTTAGTTCTAAGTTCTGGCGGGCGGGATGATGGTTTGGGTCTAAAGCGAGCACCTGCTGGAAGGCGATGCGGGCTGCGTCATACACGCCCAGCCGAAAGTAGCAGTTGCCCAGCACGAACCAGCCCTGCGGGTTATAGGGGTCGCGCTCCAGCGCGGCGGAGTAGGCATCGGCAGCTTCGGCATACGCGCCTAACTGATACAGCACATCGCCCGCGTTAAATAGCGCGTTCGCATTATACGGCTCTGCCTCAATCGCTTTGATAAAATGCTCCAGCCCCTCGGCGTACTGCCCCATTTCGCACAGGGCGCGTCCCCAGTTGATGTGTACGCCTGCCGAGATCGGCTTGCCGTGCCGTTCCAGATAGGCGAACGCTTCACACAGCGCGTGGCGGTTGCGCGTCTGCTCGGCAGCGTGCACCCAGCGATGCCACCAAACCTCCTGATCGGGCTGCAGCTCCGCCAATCGCGCTACGAAGGGCAACGCGCGGTCGAAGCATTTCTGCTCCCACCACATATTGGCGGCGTCTTGCAGTGCGGCGAAGGCAATTTGCGGGCTGCGGCTTGCCCGTTCGTAATGCTGGCTGGCTTCCTCATAACGCCCTTTGCGCCGCAGCCACTCGGCATAAAAGAGGTGCGCTTCGGCATAATCGGGACGCTCCTTCAGCACGCGTTGCAGGTGCGCACCCGCCTCCTCCAGACGGTTCAGCAGCAGCAGGGCGCGCCCCATCGTCAGATGCCACTTAAAGGTGACCACCGTCGGGTCGCCTGTGTAGCCGCTGGAAGCGAGCAGCGTCTCACCATCCGCGCTCAGCAGCCCGATGCGGAGGGCACACTGACGCGCCTTCTGCAGCATCTCCACCGCTTCCTGACCCTGACCGTTTAGCAGATAGGACTGCGCCAGTGTGAAATAGATCAGCGGATGCTCCAGTCCAAGGCGTAGCGCGCGCTGCCCCACTTGGATCGCCTCTTCATACCGCTGAAGCATCTGCAGGCTGGAAATCCACTGGCTCCACGCAAGGGGGGCGTAATCTTCGGTGGGATCGATCTGTTCGCACGCCTGCTGTAGCGCATCGGACGCGCCCTGGTAATCGCCCTGATTGTAGAGCGTGTTGCCCAGATTGAACCACTGGAAGGCGTCCTGAGGGTTCTCTTGCAAGGCACGCTGTAGCAGCTGCACATTGCGCTGGCTCTTGCCGCGCCGCCGCATCACTTCCGCCTCGTAGCCCCAGTGGATAATCTGGGCGTTGCGCAGGGTGGCAGGCTTGCCGCCATGTGCCAGCAGGCTCGGCAAGATCTGCTCATGCACGCGCCCCTCCCAGCGTGCATGGGGTAGCCGGCGGAACATCCGAATCGCGCGGTGAACAAAGGCGTCCTGCGGATTGTTCCTGTCCAGAATGTTGACGATTTCGATGTAGTAAGCAGCGAACTGCGGATGGCGTGCGCCTTCGCGAACAATCGCGCGGCTGCGCGGGCTGAGCCGCTCATCCGCATCCAGCACCAGAATCCAGTCGCCTGTGGCGTGCTGCAGCGCGAGGTTGCGTGGCGCAGAGAAATCGTCCGTCCATTCGCACGAAAGCACCTTCGCACCATAGCGCCGCGCAATCTCGGGAGTCGCATCGGTGGAGCCTGTGTCCACCAGGATAATCTCGTCCACCACACCCTGCACGCTTTCAAGGCATTCGGGCAGGAACTCCGCTTCGTCGCGGGCGACGATGCAGAGCGAGATGCGCGTGCCGAGCGGCTCGTCAGGAAGGGGAACGCCGTAGCGGGTGAGCCACTCCTCTAAGGCGCAGGCACGCTGGGCAGCTTTGTTGGGTTTGCCCTCACCCCCACCCCCTCTCCCACGCTGTGGGAGAGGGGAGCCAGATGCTCTCGAGCGGCAGTAAAAATAGTTGCGCAGGGGCAGCACCACCTCATGGAGCCAGTGCGGTTCGGCATAGCCTGAACGAAGCAGCTTCATCACCAGCGGGTATGCCTGCTGCTCGCGCTCGGTGTAGAGCAGCACCCACGCTTTCTGCGCCAGCAGATTGGGCGCATCGGGCAGCAGCGTCAGTGCCTTATTCAGCAGGGTCTCCGCCTCCGCCCAGCGGTTCTGCTGCAACAGCGCGTGTGTGGCTGCCTCGTACAGGTGGGGATTGAGCGGCTCCCCATCGATAGCGTGGGCGAATAATTGGAGCGCGGTTTCGCTCTCCCCGTTCTCCAATCGGCTCAGCCCGATGTGGTAATAGGTGGCATAGCCAGTCGCACGCTCCGCCAGCTCCTGCAGGTATTGGGCAGCAAGGGGTGCGATGCGGCTCCAAGCAAAGTGGGTGGTGATATGCTCGCGTGCCGCCTGACCCTTCTTTCGCGCAGCGTCGGGGTTCGAGGTGACCGTGCGCATGGCTTCAATTAGGGCGTCGATAGAAGGCTCTGCCCAGAAGGGCGTGCCGACCACCTCCATCCCTCTTACACCGCTTAGCGGGCGCACCTCCGCCGGCAACAGATAGGCGGTCTGCTCGCTGCAGAAGTCCAGGCACGCACCGAACCCCGTGACGATCACAGGCACGCCACACGCCATCGCCTCGGCAATCGGCAAGCCGAACCCTTCCGCCCGATAGGGATGCACCAGACAATCAGCAGCACAGTAGAGCCGCGCGATCTCCAACTCAGGCAGTGTGTCGGGGATATAGAGCAGCGGGGGCGCGGATGGGTCACGCGCCCACTCCATCAGCTGCGCCTGATAATTCCGTACACTGTAGAAATCTTGTGTGCCAAAATCTTTGACAATCAGCAGAACCTCATCGTGCGCCTTGAACGCCGCTTGGTACGCCTGCAACAGAATATCGATGCCTTTGCGTCGGACAGACCCCCCTACAAAGAGAAACTTATAGCGGTGTGGGATACTCTCGCGCGGCACATTCGTCACGCCCAGTGTGTGGAGTTCCAGCGGGGGCAGGTTCGGGCGGAACTGGTCGGGATTGACCCCATTTGGCACAAGGCGCAGTTGCGATTCGGGCACACCCGATTTCAGAAAGGTCTCATACACAAATTGGGAGGGCGCCCAGAGCTGCGCATTACGGGCGCGAATCTGCTCTACCCATTCGCGGGGAGTCGCTCCGAACTCCCACGGTTGGATCACAACGAGCGGCACAGGTGAAAAGCTCCAGTCAGGTGGGAACTGATGGCGCACCCAGACCTGCCAGCCGTTGGCTGGCGGTGGGTTCTCACCCAGCAGCAGGTGGCGGCGCAGCGGATGCTGTTCCGCATTTTCGACGGGGTCGCCCACTTCGTTGGCGATCAGATGCACTTGCCAGTGTGGGTCTAAGTGGAGCAGTGCCCCAATAAGCTCGCGATTGACCCGCGCGAGGCTGTGCGCTGAGAAGATACCGCCCTGCCAAAGCGTGGACGGGAGCCGATAGGGGTTGGACATTGAACCCCTCCTTTGCCGTAGTCGCCGCGCTTTAGCGGCGACTGCCTACCTTACGACGCTTGCGCGCCCGGTTGGGAGGAGTGCCGTTGTTGCCCTCGGAAGGGGACTTCGGCGTGCCGAACCGCTCGCGTAGCTTACGCTTTGCGCCGGCAATCGTGTACATCTCCTCCTTGAGCAAGCGCTTAATCTCGCGGATGACCTCGATATCCTCGGGGCGATAGCGCCGCTGCCCGCCCGGGGAGCGAATCGGGCGTAGGAACTCGGCGAACTCGCGCTCCCAGTAGCGCAGGGTGTGGCTCTCCACACCCGTCAGATGGCTCGCGACACTGATCGACACCGGTCGCTGCTCGATCGGTAGCTTCTGCTTCTTACTTCGCCTTGGCATGGTAGACCTCCATCGATGTAGTTATTCGGAGCCTTTCAGAGCAAGCACGAAGCGGCTCGCCAGAAGGCTCGCAACCGATTATCGGAACCTTTGACGCTTTTCTTTATACGGCATTTGCACCGTGAGCGGAGCCAGTTGCCATAGTCCCGTTGACTAAAACGGTAGACGGCATCCATGGGTTCCCTGTGCAGGAAATTCCTGCATGCCCGCGAAAAGACCCCTTAGGAGGTGTGCCAGCTATGGCAGATTACACACCGAAGCCAGAGCATAAGTTCACTTTTGGGCTATGGACAGTTGGCAATCGCGGGCGCGACCCGTTTGGTGACTTTGTACGCCCTCCCATTTCGCCCGTGCGCATCGTGCAGAAACTCTCGGAACTTGGCGCGTGGGGCGTGAACCTGCACGATAACGACCTTGTGCCTATCGACGCCACTCCTGCCGAGCGCGAACGCATCGTGCGCGAGTTCAAGCAAGCCCTGCAGGACTATAACATGCGTCTGGTGATGGGCACGACCAATCTGTTCTATGACCCCGTGTTCAAGGATGGCGCTTTCACCAGCAACGATCCGAAGGTGCGCGCCTACGCTCTGCAAAAGAGCATGCACGCCATCGACCTCGCGGTGGAGCTGGGCGCGGAAATCTATGTGTTCTGGGGCGGGCGCGAAGGCACCGAGACCGACGCCGCCAAAGACCCCGTTCAGGCGCTGCAGTGGTACCGCGAATGCATGAACTTCCTCATCCACTATGTCAAAGATCAGGGCTACCATCTGCGCTTCGCGCTGGAGCCGAAACCGAACGAGCCGCGGGGCGACATCTTTCTGCCCACCGTCGGCTCCATGCTGGCGTTCATCGAAACGCTCGACGACCCCAGCATGTGTGGCGTAAACCCCGAAGTGGCGCACGAGAACATGGTCGGGCTGAACTTTGTGCATGCGGTGGCACAAGCCATCGAGCGCAATAAGCTGTTCCACATCGACCTGAACGCGCAGAAGTTCTGCCGCTATGACCAGGACTTCCGCTTCGGTGCGGAGGACATCAAGGGCGCGTTTTTCCTCGTGAAGCTGCTGGAGGACAACGGCTACAGTGGGCCACGCCACTTTGATGCGCACGCCTACCGCACCGAGGACGAGGAAGGCGTCTGGGAGTTCGCAAAGGGCTGCATGCGCACCTACCTGATCCTCAAGGAGAAGGTAGAGCGGTTCAATCAGGATGCGGAGATTCAAGGGCTGCTTGCCGAGATTCGCCAGTGGGATGTGGAGCTGCAGGAGCGGATGCAATACTCGCGTGAGAACGCCGAATGGCTCAAGGCATATCCGTTCGACCGCGAGGCGTTGGGACGCAAAGGATATCAGTACGAGAAGTTAGACCAGCTGACGATGGAGCTGCTGTTAGGTGTGCGATAATCGGGCAGGTGCTAATAGCTTCCATGCCCTGGTGTGGGGCATCGGACGCTGCCCGTGTTCGGGTCGTACTGGTAGGGTTGCCCCGATACGGGGCAGATCAGCATGCTATCGGGCAACCCCAGCTCCTTCAGGGTGGCGGGTAAGCTCTCTTCGGTGCCCTGGCGCATCTGGAGTGCCATGCGAATCTGGCTCAGATTATTGCGGCACTCCACGCCGTGTGCGGCTCGCTTGGTCTCGGTGATGCGGCTGGGGGGTGGTGCGCCCGGCGCGTTGCCCCCTTGACCGCCTGTGCCATAGTAGAGCCACACCACCAGCAGAATCGCCAAAATCGCTACCGCTGCCAAGACACCTACTAACCGCATCTTGGTCTCCCGATTATTTGAGGCTGTGCACGCATCTGGCGCCCCAGTGGCAACAGCAAGCCTTCGCGCACGCTGCGCCGATCCAAGCGCAACCCCAGTGACTCAGCATACTCCAGCGCTTCGAGATACTCCTCGCGATAGACGGAGCGATTGATTTCAGGATAGCTCTCGCCCACCTTGTTCGCGGGATAATACTGCGCCATCAGGTTCACATAGGTGTTCGGTCCCAGCGTCTCGGCAATCCATTTCAAGATGGCTTTGGTCTCCTCGACCAGTCCGGGCATCACCAGGTGGCGCACCAGTAGCCCCCGATACGCCAGCCCCAGCGCGTCGACCTGCAGATCGCCCACCTGACGGTGCATCTCGCGCATCGAGGCGCGGGCAACCTCCGCATAGTCCTCTTTTGATTTTAGGTAGCGCCGTGCGCTTTCGTGGGTCCAGACCTTGAAATCGGGCATGTAGATGTCCACCAGCCCATCCAGCACCTGCAGCGACTCGTGCGAGTCGTAGGCGCTGGTGTTGTAGACCAGCGGTAGGCGCAGACCCCGTTGCACGGCTATATAGAGGGCTTCAACTACCTGCGGCACGACATGCTCTGGCGTGACGATGTTGATGTTGTGGCAGCCGAGTTCCTGCAGGCGCAGCATCAGCGCCGCGAGCTGCTCTGGCGTGACGCGCATGCCATTGACTACCTGTGAGATGTCATAATTCTGGCAAAAGACGCAGCGCAGATTGCACCCGCTCATAAAGATAGTGCCTGACCCCATCCAGCCGCGCAGCACATCCTCCTCGCCAAAATGGGGGAACGCGCTGGCAACCACGGCGTAGCGCCCGATCAGGCACGCGCCATGCTCATCCTGCAGGCGGTTCACCTTGCAGTAGCGAGGGCAGACGCGACAGGGTGCGTTCAGCAGCTCCAGCGCCGCCTCTACGCGCTCCTTCAGCCACCCCGCCTCATATGCCCGCACATAGCCGGGCACATAGCCTCGTTGCCCATTTGAAAGTTCCCGACGGGACACTTCTACCCCCGCTTTTAGTGTACCCTACTGCAGGGTGTGCAACACCGCTTGCAGGGAGAGTTCTGCCACCCCTATGCAGGTGTCGGCAGCGCCGTAGTAGATGAGCAGGCAATCGTCACGCAGAACGGCTCCAGTAGGAAAGACCACATCGGGCACGAAGCCTTCGCGCTCAAAGTCGGCTTCAGGTACCAAAATTGGCTCTGTCCCGACCTTCAAGATACGCTCAGGCGTCTCAGGGTGCAGCAGCATCGCGGCAGCAGTGTAAACGCCTACCCCTCGCCCGCTGGGAGGACGGCGCGTAGCATGGTAGATTTCCAGCCAGCCATCAGGGAGGCGCAGCGGCGGCACGCTTCCCCCGACCCGATCGTTTTCCCATTCACGCCCGCCTCCATATAGGGGCTGATGACGCCCCCAGCGAACCAAATCGGGCGAGTAGGCAATCCACATCTCAGGTGCATGGAAGTGGGTGTTCGGGTTCGGGCGGTGCAGCGCCGCGTACTCACCACGAATCGGCTCATGGAACAGCAGCACATCTTTATTTTCGGGCGGAAAGATGATGCCGTGGCGGGTGATGCTCTGGAAATCGGCGGTAGAGGCGAGCGCGGTGCAGGCTCCATGTGGCGAGACCGCCACATAGGTGAAGTAGGAGCGTCCATCAAGGGGCGTGATGCGTGGGTCTTCCACGCCGTAGGTCTCCCATTCGGTTTCGGGGCGCATCGTCGGTGCAGACGCCACCTCCTGCACCCGTTTCCCCGATGAGTCGAGTTTGATCCATCGCAGGTGCGACACAAAGGTTAGGCGGATATGCCCTGTGGCGCGCAGGCGCACCACGCGCGGGTCGATCGGCTCTACCGCGTCGTCAGGCAGCCAGTCGATCACGGGGTCTGGTTCGCCAGGCAGATAGCGGGGTAGCCCTACAAAGCCGGGGCGTTGCTCGCGCGGCGCCTCCGCCACACGCGCCAGCAGCCAGACCTCATCACCCACCTGCACCACGCCCGGATTGAACACGCTCAACACACGCAAGCTCGCGTGCGAGGGTGGCACCTCCTCCGGGCGTATCAAGCAGACCGTATCCAGCCTTTTTAGCGCCATAAGCGGTGCTTATGCCAAAGGGGGTTTTCAGAATATTACGCTACGCAGGTTCGCGCGGCGAGATGACCACATATCGATTTGGCTCCTCGCCCTCGCTGTAGGTGTAGACTTCGGGGTCATCCTTGAGCGCCTGATGCACGATGCGTCGCTCGTGGGGGGGCATGGGCGGGAGGACGGCTTCCTCGCGTCGCTTTTTGACCTCGTTGGCGATGGCGATGACCTGATTGCGCAGGCGTTCAGTGCGGCGTCGTCGCCAGCCCGCACCGTCCAGCACGAGGCGCACATTCTCGTATCCTGTCGCTTTCGGCACAATCAGATTAAGCAGGAACTGGAGGGCGTTGATGACCTCCCCGTTTTTGCCGACCAGCACAGGCACATCGCGCCCGACCATTTCGATCTCGACATAGCGTCCGTGCGTGCCGCGCAGCACCGCCTGTACATTCAGGCGCAACTGGCGCAGCAACTTGTCCACATATTCGGCTACTTGACGCGCCACCTCCGGAGGGACGGTCTCCATTTCCGTCAGCGGCTGGCTTTCAGTGGATGGGATTAGGGTAGCGCGCACACGGGCGGGTGAGACCAGAATGCCCAGCAGACTCTTTTTGCCCTCATCCAGCACCACGAATTCCACTCGACTCTCATCGGATACACCTAACTGCTCCAGCGCTTTGCGCTTTGCCTCTTCTACAGTATTGCCTGTCGCTTCGACCGATGTCATCAATAGATCCCTCCTTATCGGCGCTTCGATCGCTTTTTGGGCGGTTGATAGCGGGGCTTGCGCCCGTCAAGGGCAAGGCGGTCTGTTGGCGCACTCGTCGGTTCCATCGGCTCCAGTGCAGGTGCGGGACGACTCATGGCAAGCTTATAGTGGAGCGTGTAGAGAATGTTGGTCAGCATCCAGTAGAGGATGAAGGCGGCAGGGAAGCGAAACTGCCATGAGATAATAAAGAACATCACAGTAGTTATAACCGCCATCATCTTCTGCATCTGCGCCTGCGACGGGTCGGTAATCATGAGGCGACTGCTAATGTACATACTAATGGCGTATAGCACCGTCAGCAGCGCGTCGAACTGCGCCAGATGGGAGGCGACCAGCCCCGGAAAACGCAGCCCCATCTCTGGGTTCATCCACAGAAAATGCCCCTGCTTAAACTGCACCTGATAGAGCAGAATCATGTTGTAGACCCAGATGAGGAAGGGGATAGGAAGCAGCGCGTAGAAGCAGCCCGACATGGGGTTGACCCCATACTGCTTGTACAGATCCATCTGGCGGCGCATCAGCTCCTCGCCCGCGTATTTCGCCTGCAGCTCCTGCAGCTTCGGCATCAGCTGCGCCATCTTGCGCATGCTGGCGAACTGGCGCTCAGAGAGCGGCAACAGCAGCAACCGCACCAGAACAGCAATCACCAGGATCGCCAGCACATAGCTAGCATCAGACCGCCCGAACAGTCTAACCAGCCAATTGATGACCTGATATGACCAGAACTGGCGATTGTATTGATCAATCTCACGCTCCACCTTCTCCTGAAGGGCGCGTCCCTGCGCGCGATAGACCTGTGTGTGGGGGTAGAACTCCTCCAGTCGTCGCAAGGTGTTGAGTGCCTCTTGTGGGTCTTTTTTGTTCTCGTAGTAGATTTGGGCTTCGAGCAGCAGTCCGAGCGCGCCGTATTCGGTTCCCTGAAAACGGCTGCTCAGTTCGTGGCAGCGGCGCATCGCTTCCACATAATCTTTGTCGGCGCGCAGCTTCTTGATCTCTTCGACGAGCTGCTCCGGCTTCTTGTCGCTAACAGGTGGCTGCGTGAGATAAACCCAGCCCATCAGCAACAGGAGCCAGATAACCATCGCGATGAGCATCGTCTGCACAAACAGCTTTTTCTGGTCAATTGGTTCCTGCGCCATCGATTCAATCCCTCACTTCGTTTGATAAACCCCTTTGCAGGTGTCAGGCTCAGGCACGGGGTCGTAGCCTCCGGGATGGAATGGGTGGCAGCGCAGCAGGCGTTTTAGACCCAGCCACAGCCCGCGCCACGCACCAAACCGCTGAATCGCCTCATAGGTATATTGCGAGCAGCTGGGGTAGAAACGGCAAACAGGCGGCTTCAGGCGCGATACGCGCTGATACAGGCGGATGACGCCCATCAGGGCACGCGCGAGCAAGCCTGGTTGAGTTTGCTGGCTCATGAGACCCCTCCCTCCTTGAGAACGCCCAGCTGGGTGAGTGCCTCTATAAGTTGGTGCTGAATCTGCTCAAAGGGCGCATGGAGCACAGGCTTGTGTGCCACCAGCACCAGATCGTAGCCCGGGGCTATACGCGACCAGAGCGCATGGCAAGCCGCACGCAGGCGACGCTTCGCCCGATGGCGACGCACAGGGCTTTCGAACTGTCGCCCCGCCACGATGCCGACACGACTCGGCTGATCGTCTTCGCGAAGATACGCATACAGTGTAAAGGTCGCCATTCGTACCCGTCTCCCCTGCTGAAAAACACGCTCGAAAGCGTGGCGTTTGCGCAGGCGTGCGCGACGCGGCAACATTTAGTCGACCGTCAGGCGCCAGCGCCCCTTGAGCCGCCGCCGCTTCAGCACATTTTGCCCATCCCGACTGCGCATCCGCCGCCGAAAACCGTGAACCTTGTGGCGATGCCGATTGTTCGGTTGATAAGTGCGCTTCATCCGCTGTCCTCCTCCGTTAGCCTTGATTGTACCCTATTCGCACATCCGACGCGAGGGCGATAGAAGGATTTTACCCTTTGCCTGGCGAAATGAGTGTATAATCCATACATGGAGGGCATGACATGGTAAAGCGACTGTTCGTACTGATGTTGTTGATTTTGTTGCTCGGCGCGGTAGGATGGGCACAAACACCTGAGGCGATGCAGCTACAAAAGCAGCTTGCAGAGCAGTTGCGAAAAGAGGCGCCGGGCGTCTTGCTGTATGAGGAAGGCTCCACTATTCGTCGCGTTTGGGGCGTGCCATTTGGCTATGGCTCGTCGCCCATCGACTCGGCGCTCGCTTTTGTCGCCCGATACAGCGGGCTGTTCACCCCTGGCGCCAGCGAGCTAGTGCTGGCTGGCACTCAGGAGGTAATGCCGCCACGCTTCACTGCGGTCTACTTCCAGCAGCAGGTGCAAGGTATCCCCGTGGATCGTGGGGAGTTGACCCTGCTGGTGCGGAATGCACCTGATCACCCGCTGGTACTGGCAAGCAACGCGGTACGCTTCGTGGAACCGGTCTCACTCAAGCCAAGTGTGACGGCAGAGCAGGTGAGCGAGATCGTCCGCAAGCTTCGCCCGGATCTGCATCAGGAGACGAAACCCGAACTGGTGATTTATCCTGGTGAGGAGCGCACCCATCTGGCGTGGGTGCTGACCATGGATGCGCGTCGGCTGGAGCACCCCGAGCGCTACCGCGTGTTCGTGGACGCGCATAAGGGGACGGTGTTGGAGTGGCGCTCGGAGGTCTACTTTTCGGAGATTAGGGGGCGTGTGCAGGGCTATGCGACGCCCGGCTTGCGACCTGACCACAGCCAGAATCCGCCCGTGTTGCAGCCGATGCACCAGCTGCGCATGACGCTCGTCGGTGGTTCCAGCGTGCTGACCGATCCCGCTGGCTTCTTCACCTTGCCTTTCAGCGGGAGTGGGCAGGCAACAGTGCAGGCGGACCTGGTTGGACCATGGGTACAGGTCGCCAATCAAGCTGGCACAACCCTCTCCCTGCAGCAAACCGTGACGCCTCCCGGGCCTGCCAATTTCATCTTCAACAACGAGCAGGTGGAGTTCAACACAGCGCAAGTGAACGGCTTTCTGCATACCACGATTGTCCACGATTTCGTCAAGGCGATCAATCCCAGCTATCCGGGCGTGGACTATGCCATCCCCTGCAATGTGAACATCAACAGTACCTGCAACGCCTACTACACCAACCGAACCATCAATTTCTATCGTGCGGGCGGTGGCTGCGTGAACACGGCATACTCCACGGTGATCTATCACGAGTATGGGCACTTTATCATCCATATGGGGCATCCGAACGCTTCGGGCGACTATCATGAGGGCATGGCGGATACAACGGCTGCGTTGCTGACGGCGGATCCCTGTCTGGCGATCGAGTTCCGCGGCATCGGCACGGGTTGTCTCCGAAATGCCGTCAACAATGTGACCTATCCCTGCTCGGGTGGGGTGCATTACTGCGGGCAGGTGCTGAGCGGCGCGTTCTGGCAGACCTATCTCTCAATGCGCCAGCGGTACAGCAACAATCCCGCCTTCGCGCTGCAGAAGGTGCGCGAGTGGTATCTCAACAGCATCTTGCTGCGTCCCAGCGGCATCACCCCCCAAATCACCATCGATGTGCTAACGCTGGACGATGACGACAACGACATCTACAACGGCACGCCACACTACTTCCAGATTAACGAGGGTTTCTCGCGCCATAACCTGCCTGCACCGCAAATCGGTTGGCTCCGCATCGATCCGTTGCAGTTGCCCGATTTGATCGTTGCGCCGTCGCGAGATAACCTGCTGCCTCTGATGCGCTTCGTGGTGCGCGTGTCGAACTTGGTAGGTCAGTTGGATCGCAACCGGGTGTTCCTGCGCTACTCTGTCAATCGCGGAGCCTATCAGCAGATCCCGATGCGCTGGATGAGCGGCGATCGGTTCATCGCGGCGGTGCCCGTGCCCGCTTGCGGCAGCACGGTGCGCTACTACATCGAGGCGTTCGATACGCAGGGACGGGTGACCTACTATCCGCGTGGAGGTCAAAACGCGCCCCTCACAGTGTTGGTTGCCTCCGAACTGGTCATCGCGTTTGAGGATACTGCAGAGACGGACCTCGGCTGGACGGTGCAGAACCAGAACCTGACGGCAGGGGCATGGACACGCGACATCCCACGCGGCACCAGTCAGGATGGACGAGCCGCTAACCCGGGCAGCGATTCGCCCGATGCGGGTTCCCGCTGCTTCTTCACAGGTCAAGGCAGCGTGGGTGGCTCGGTAGGTGAAGCCGATGTGGACGGCGGACCGACCTACCTCATCTCGCCCGTGATCAATCTGCAGGGCAGCGACGCCTTTGTGGAATACTACCGCTGGTTCTACAACGGCACAACGGTCAACGACACCTTCTTTGTGGAGGTCTCCAATAACAACGGTGCCACATGGACGCGCGTGGAGACCGTGACCTTCACAGGGAGCGAGAACCAGTGGGTGCGGCGCATCTTCCGCATAGGCGACTATGTGACGCCCACTGCGCAGGTGCGCATCCGCTTCGGCACGGCAGACAACCCCAACGACTCTATCTGCGAAGCGGGTGTGGACCATGTGGTGATTCGGCGCATCGTCTGCCCATAAGGTAAGGGTGCGATGGCGTAAGCATGCCGTCGTACCCTGCCAAAATCAAGCATGGGTAGGGGAGCGATTGAGCCATACGAAGGCGATCGCTCCCCACAGAATGCCAATAGCTGCTCCCACTAGCACATCGGAGGGGTAATGCACGCCCCGATAGACGCGCGAGAGTCCTACCAGCGCTGCCAGCAACCAGCCGAGCCAGCCCAGCCATCGGTAGCGCGTGCCGCGCACCATCAGCCAGAGCCAGCATGCCAGCGCGAACGCTGTCGCCGTGTGCCCCGACGGAAACGAGCGGGCAAAGATGCGCTCATCAGGCGCAACCAGCACATCAGGCAGGTTCGAAGGACGCGGACGCGGCACCAGATGCTTCAACAGCTGCACCGTCGCGCCACTCCCCAGCCAGGCGACAACGCCCGGCAGGAACACCAGCCGCCAGCGACGCTGCCAGCGCAACACCAGCGTCGCACCCAGCAACAACAGGAGCTGCACCCAACCCAGACCCAGCGAGGTGAACAGCCACATCAGTGGGCTGAGCCACGGATGGTGCAATCCGTGATTGACCGCATACAGCGCCTGACAATCCCACTCCTGCAGCAGCTCCATTAGGGCGAACGAACTGATTTCGAGTGCCCATCGGCAAAGGCGATATTATTTACTTCGCGCCCATGTCGTGGTGGGTTGGGCAGGCTGGTGAAGGGGTCATGCGCGTTCCACGCCAGATTGGACGAATCGTAGAGCAAGGGTGTTTGCGAGGGATCCTGAATCGCCTCCCGCTTCTGACGCGAGAGGCGCACATTCATCGCATAGCCGAAGCCCCGCTCTTGAGGCACGGAAGGGCAGCGGTAGGTCTCTGGATTCGCCACATAGAGGCGGGTCAGGTCGCTCCAACGCGAGGCGGTAGGGAAGCGACCGTCGTGATCGTTGGCGTACATCTCCTGGGCAGCCGCCAGCTGCTTCAGGTTGCTCAAACATACGGTTTTCCTTGCTTCCTCGCGTGCCTGCGAAAAGACGGGGAACAGAATCGCAGGCAGCAGCACGCACATGCCGAGGAGGCATAACCCGCCCACGACCAGCAGGATAATTAGCCATGCAGGAATCCGCCTACCTTGTGTGCTCATAGTGAGTCTATTCTACCTGATAGCGAAGTGGCGAAATAGCGAAATGGTGAAGTGGTGAATAGCGAACAAAGAGGTACTCATCAGGTGCAACCAGCCCATCAGGCGAGTTCGAAGGATGCGGGCGCGGAACAAGATGCTTCAGCCGCGGCACCATCGCACCGCTATCCAGCACCTGACGATCCCACTCCTGCAGCAGCTCCATCAGGGCGAGCGAACCGAGCGCACAGCCCCAGTAGCAAAGGCGATGGTGTTCCCTTGACGCCCGTGGCGTGGTGGGTTGGGTAGGCTGGTGAAGGGGTCATGCGTGTTCCACGCCAGATTGGACGAGTCGTAGAGCAAGGGTGTCCGCATAGGGTTCTGAATCGCATCCCAATTCTGGCGCGAGAGGTGTACATTCATCGCGTAGCCAAAGCCCTGCTCTTGGGGGACAGCGGGACAGCGGTAAACAGCACGGTCAACGAAATCCCTCACATAGGGACGGGTGAGATCGCACCAGCGCGAGGCATCAGGGAGGTAGCCGTCGTAATCCTGGGCGTATGTTATCTGGGCCCTCACTAACCGATGTAGATTGACTATACATCCCCTGTTGATTGAGTCCTTACATGGTGACCACGCAGGAGTGGGGAACATTAGCACGGCGATGCCGAGAAGGCATGGCCCGCCCACAATTAGCACGATAATCCACTGCGCCGGAGTTAGCTTGCCTTGTGCGTTCATGGTAGGTATATCATACCTGATTGCGAAGTAGCGAAGTGGCGAAATAGCGAATTAGCAAAATAGCGAAACGGCGAGGTAGCGAGGTGGTGAATGGTTCAAAATTATTGGGCGACCCAGGCAGGTTCGCTGATGAGGGAGCGTGGGCGCTGCAGATAGTCGCGTACGACTTCAGCGAGGCTGCGCCCCGTGCTGGTGCTGATCTGCTCTTTGCTCCAGATTCGGAAGTAGCCGAGCGCACCGCGTGCCAGCGGCGCCGTGGTCGCCACGCGATAGGTGCGTTTCGGGTCGAGCTTCGCCCCACCGATGAACACGCTCTGAATGCGCTTGCCCGGCGCTGCCTTCGGATCGAAACGCACCTCCGCGCCCGTCAGCTGCAGAAAGGCATTGTTTTTCTGGGGATAGAGTTCCGCCGCTCGCTCCAACGCTTGGAGCAGCTGTTCGCCCGTGAGGTTCAGTACCACTACCTCGTCATCGGGGTAGCGCACTGCCTTGAGGAGCGCATCGACCGATAGCGGTCCCGCGGGGAACTGAGCTGTCTCGTCAAAGAAGGCAGCACCTAACATCGCCAGCTCGGCGTCCGTAGCAGAGCGCATGGCTTCCACGATGGTCTGGGCGATGGGGTTTGAACCTACGCCCACGGTCTCCATCGAAACCGCCTTCGAAAGCTGGATGGTCTGCGCAATGGCATTACCCAGAACTACTCCCAGCCAGGCTATTACGAACCAGACCCTCATCCTCATTCACCACTTCGCCATTTCGCCACTTCGCTATCCATGAATATCTACGACGGACTGGCGCGAAGCGTTCCAGCGCAGGTAGGCTTCGATGAAGTCGTCGATTTCGCCGTCCAGCACCGCCTGCACATTGCTGGTTTCATAGTTGGTGCGGTGGTCTTTGACCAGCGTGTAGGGCTGCAGCACATAGGAGCGGATCTGGTGTCCCCACTCGGCAGGCACGACCTCGCCCTTGAGCTGCTGCAGTTTCTGCTCCTGCTGGCGGCGGTAGTACTCGGCGACGCGCGCGGCTAACACCTTCATCGCCACAGCGCGGTTCTGATGCTGCGAGCGCTCGTTCTGGCAGCTGGCGGTGATGCCCGTTGGGATATGGGTGATGCGCACCGCCGATTCGGTCTTGTTCACATGCTGCCCGCCATGCCCGCTCGCGCGATAGGTGTCGATGCGTAGGTCCTCAGGGTTGAGCTGGATTTCCGCCTCCTCAATCTGGGGCATCACCTCGACGAGGGCGAAGGAGGTATGACGCCGCCTGCTGGCATCGAAGGGTGAGATACGCACGAGCCGATGTACCCCATGCTCCGATTTGAGCAGTCCGTAAGCGTACTCACCTTCAACCAGAATGCCGACACTGGCGTAGCCGACGACGCTCCCAGGCGTTTCGTCCACAATCTCGGTGCGGAAGCCCCGCCGTTGCGCCCAGCGCAGGTACATCCGCAACAGCATCTGCACCCAGTCGCACGCCTCGGTGCCGCCTGCGCCTGCGTCGATCTCCAGGATGGCGTTCTGGCGGTCGTACTCGCCGCCAAGCAGAGTGAGCAGGTCGAGCTTTTCGACCTCGCGCTTGAGCTGCTCCACCTGCGCCGCGATTTCGCGAGCCGTCGCTTCGTCGTATTCCATCTGGAGCAGACTGAGCCACTCCTCGCACTCCTTCGCTTGAGCCAGCAGCTGCTCGTAGGGTTCGATACGCGCCTTGAGCCGCGCGATTTGCTGCATGGTGGCTTGCGCGCGAGCAGGCTCCGCCCAGAAATCGGGGCTTTCCGTCTCACGCTCTAGGCGGGTTAGCTCCGATTTCCGCGCTGCGAGGTCAAAGATGCTCCCCGATCGCCGTCAGGCGCCGGCGTGCCTCCTGCAACGATTCACTGATGCTCCTTATGTCTAGCATGGTTGTGTCTGTTTGTGTTATTATCGGGACAATCACAGGGATCGCGCTACAATTCGCCACTCGCTATTCGCCATTCGCTTAATCCAGATGGCGCTTCACGCGCTCCTCGATAACCCCTCGCGGCAACGCACCCACAATCTGATCCACCACCTGCCCATTCTTGAACAGTAGCAGGGTGGGGATGCTCATAATCCCGTACCGAATCGCCAGATTCTGCTCCTGGTCCACATCGACCTTGAGCACCTTGAGTTTACCTGCGTATTGATTAGCCAGTTCCTCAACGATGGGTGCAATCAAGCGACAGGGGCCACACCAGATCGCCCAGAAGTCCACCAGCACTGGCACAGGTGATTGTAGCACCTCAGTTTCCCATTCGCGCTCCGTAACGGCTTTGGTAGCCATAGTTTCCTCCGCATAGGCAGGTTGCCTGTTGTGAGATTATACCCGCTGGATGGTATAATTCCCGTGATGGACAAGGTGCTGATTACGGGAGGCGCGGGTTTTCTGGGCTATCATTTGGCGCATCACTTTACCGATAAAGGGGTTCGGATCGCTCTGCTTGATATCGCGCCCTATGAGGAGTCGGAATATCCGCCTGGTACGGAGTTCTATCGGGGCGATGTGCGCAATCGGGAAGAGGTGCGTCAGGTGATGGAGCAGGTGCGTCCGCGCTGGGTGATTCACGGCGCGGCAGCGTTGCCCTTGTGGAAGCGAGCAGATATTTTCAGTACCAATGTAGATGGCACGCGCATCGTGCTGGAGGAGGCGTTCCGTGCAGGGGTGGAGCGCGTCGCCCATGTTTCGTCCACCGCGGTGTACGGCGTTCCTATTAAGCACCCCATCGAGGAGGATGACCCCCTGATCGGCGTGGGTCCCTATGGTGAGAGCAAGATTCTCGCTGAGCGTGTTTGCTTAGAATTTCGCGAGAAGGGGCATATCGTGCCCATTATTCGCCCGAAGACCTTCATCGGACCCGCGCGATTGGGCGTGTTCCAGATCCTTTATGACTGGGTGGAATCGGGGGCGCGCATCCCCATGATTGGCAGCGGGCGCAACCGCTACCAGCTGCTGGAGGTGTCCGACCTGTGCGAGGCGTACTGGCTGGTCTGCACGGTAGACCCTGTACAGGCGAACGACACCTTCAACATCGGCGCGGAGCGGTTCCAAACCGTGCGCGAGGATTTGCAAGCGCTATGCGACTATGCTGGCTCAGGCGCACGCCCGATGGCTACGCCCGCAGGCTTGGTGAAGTTCATCCTACGCATTCTGGAGATGCTCAAACTTTCCCCGCTCTATAAGTGGGTGTACGAGACCGCGGATAAAGATTCATTTGTGTCGGTGGAGCGGGCGAAGGCGAAGCTGGGCTGGGGCGCACACTACAGCAACGCCGAGGCGCTGATTCGCTCCTACGAGTGGTATCTGGAGCATGCAGCGGGGCTGGAGGTCGGCACGGGCGTCACGCATCGCGTGGCGTGGGAACAGGGCGCCCTCAAACTGTTCAAGTGGCTGCTGGGCGGTCGCAAGAAGCGTGTGCAGCGCGCACCCGCACGCTCATGAACCCACCCAGCGTTGCCAGAACGGCGCTCGCCAGCACAATCCAGTCACCTGTGCGCACATAGAAGGTCGGCACATCCATCAGGCGGACGGTCTGCACGGGAGTCGCTGCCTGAAAAGCGGGCACACGCCAAACGCGCCCATCAGGGGCAATAAATGCGCTGATGCCCTCTGGCGCACAGCGAATCAGCCAGCGGCGCGTCTCCACCGCCCGTAGCACACTGAACGCCAGATGCTGCTCCAGCGCCGCCGTGCGCCCAAACCACGACTCGTTCGAAATAACCACCAACAGGTTCGCCCCATGCCGTGTCAGTGCCCGCGCAATCCAGGGGTAGGTGGACTCCATGCAGATGACCGCGCCGATGCGCAAATGCTCCACCCGAAGCGGCTCCAACGAGTCGCCAGGCAACAGGTCGCGTTCCACCACGCCAAAAGCCTGCAGGAAGGGTAACTGCTCGCGGAAGGGTACCGTCTCCCCCAGCGGCACGAGCTGCACCTTATCGTGATAGCGCCACGAGCCGTCAGGCAGAAAGAGATGCACGGTGTTGGTGTACTGCCCTGTGAGGGGGTTGCCGATGCGGTAGCCGCCCACCAGGATCGGCGCGCTTATCTTCTGTGCTAAGCGACCCCAGAACTCGAACGCCTCTGCCACATCGGGCAGGGGATACGGCTCCAGCGATTCGGGTAGCACGATCAGCGAGGGACGATGCGCCGCCACCTGCTGCACCTGCTGGGCAATCTGCACTCGGACTGGCTCCCACTCATCGGGCGTGTAGGTGCGCGCCAAGTTCACATTCGGCTGCACCAGCGCAAGGGTTGCAAGAGATGCCTTTGCATCGGAATTCAGCACCATGCGTGAAGAGAACTCTGCCCTGCGAGCTACGCCATACCCCAGCCAGAATGTCCATAGCAGCACCGCTGCAAGCCAGAATCGGATGGCTGTCCGTTCATTGCGCCCGCTTATTCGTAGCGTCGGCACCCCCATCGACAAGCCCCCCGAAAGGCGCGCCATCAGCCCTATGCCCAGCAGCGCGTTCCAGAACGCCACGAGAAACTCCAATCCCCATGCTCCGCCCAAGTCGGCGACCTGCAGGAGTAACGGTACGCGATAGAGCGATACGGCGAAATGCCCCCACACGAACGCAAAAGGTCCCAGCCCGCGCAGCCACTGGCACAGCGTCCATAGCCCTGCCAACCCCAGACAGCCAAGCACAGAGCGCGGCATCCGTGTTGCCAGCGCGCCGAACAGCCCCCAGAACAACGCGCTTAGCCCCACCACCCCTATCCAGCCTATTCCCGTCAGCCAGAGGCTCCCTGTCTGCAACTTCACCAGATAGGTCAGCGGGAAGCCCACCACCAGCCCATAGACGAAGCCCCACCACCAACCATACAGGAACCCCACACGCGCCCGCTTACCAGGCAAATAGCCAAATAGCGGCGCAGGCGCAAGCAACATCAGCCACCACCAGCCCAGTGGCGGATGTGCCAGCGCACTCAAAAGAGCCGAGAGGGTTAGCACCCCGAATCGCACAGCAGGAGTATATCCGAGTGCCGTGCCCTGAAGGCGGCTTATCAGTTTTCACGCAGCAACCCATCGCGGAGGAAATGGTGCAAGGTATAATGCTTAATCGCTATGGGCTGGTGGAAGAAGACCGATTTCTGGATCGCGCTGATTCTGGCAACCATCGGGCTAATCGGGTTAGCCCGGGGTAACGAGGTGATTGCGGATCCCGGTCAGGATGTCGATCCGAATCTGGCGTGGCTCTATTTGCTCGCAGCCGTCGTGATGCTCATCAACGGCATTCTGTCCCATCGCCAGTATCTGCGCGAGCTGGAAGGGAGCGCCCAAAAGAGCGACCAGCCCACACGCGGTCAACGGGAGGCGACAACACGATGATTACCTGCTCAGAGTGTGGCAAGCCGATGGATAAAATCCCTCTCTGGATGGCGTCGGTCAACATCCGCTTTGTGTGCGACAACTGCCGCAAGGTGAACCCACAGCAGTGGTTTCCCTTGCCCATCGCGGAGGATGAGGAAGAGCGCCTCGTGATCGGTCCAGATGAAGAAATCGCCTTCGTGGAGGGCGAGGTAGGTCTGGAAGATTTAGCCGCTGAGGAGCGCAAGCGGATTGTGGGCGAAGACCTGTTCGAGGTAGGTGAGGAGCTGCCAGAAGAGATGGGTGAGTGATGAAGCCCCGCTTTCGTGCCTTGCGTGCTGACGAGCAGTCCGAATGTTTGCAGCTGTGGACCCAGGTCTTTTCACCTGGTGCGGACTATTTTGTCCGCTACTTTGACGATCCGCTATGGAAGCCTGACTACACGCGCGTATGCGAGCTGGAGGGGCGATTGGTCTCCACGGTGCAGATTGTGCGGCGTGCTGTGCGCCTGAACGGGCAGCGCGTGTGGATGGCGGGTATTGCGAATGTAGCGACTTTGCCCGCCTACCGCGGTCAGGGGTTCGCTTCGCGCCTGATGCATGACGCCCATGAGGTGATCGATAGCGAGGACTTCCTGTTCGGGCTACTTTTCACAGGCATTCATTCCTTCTACGCGCGCTTAGGCTGGGAAGTGTTGACGCTTCCCCTGCCTGTTTCGGTACCACAGCCGATGCCCCTCTCGGAGGATTGGCACTTTCGTGTCGCCGCGCCTGACGATTTACCTCGGGTGCGTCGCTGGCATGAGCGCACTTACGCCGACCATCCCTTCACAGTGATTCGGGATGAGCGCTACTGGCATGTGTGGCTGCGCTGGGAAGACGAGAACTGGCGACGCGGATTCTATATTGTGGAGTGTGTGGGTGAGCCGCTCGGTTATCTGGCAATAGAGACGCACTACCGCCATGCGGAAGACGGCTCACGGCAGGTGGAGGCGATTTCGCTGACCGAGATGGGTGGGGAAGTATTGGAGCCTGCTTTCGTGGATGCCGTGATTGGCTTCGTGAATAATATGGCGTTTCTGGCAGGTGCCGAGCATATCCGCTGGTTCCTTTCACTGCCAGACGCCGAGCGTATCTTGCGCCCGCGCGTGTCGGGACTGATGTTTGTGCCGCAGCGCCATCCGATGGTGCGGGTAGGACATCGGGAACGGTTGTGGGAGGCGTTTGAACGGCTAAGCGGTACCCTCGTGCCAGCCGAAATCGAAACCCTGAGCGTGTCGCAGGCGTTGCGCCTGCTGTTCGGGCTGTATGGCGAGTTAGATCTGCCCGACATGGGGAGCTTGCCAGATACGCTTCGAAAACGCTTCCCGCCGCGACCTGCGCTCTTTCTGCCTGCCGACTCGTTCTGAGCCAAGATTGCCTACGCCGTTTACTGAACGCCCGCGCCTAATTGGGCTTGTGCAATCAGTGTGCGCGGGGGGATAAACTCGATCTGCTCCTCCATTAGCTGGAGCGTTTCGACAACGGCGTTCGGGCTATAGCGCAACAGCTCGCCGATAATCGCTTCGGTCGATTCTTCGGGGGTGGAGGCGCCGCTGGTGACGCCAATCACGCGATAGGTCTGTGCCCATTCAGGCTGCACCTCGTGTGGCTCCAGCAGCAGATAGGCGGGCACGCCCTGCGCCTCCGCCACTTCGCGCAGGCGGTTCGAGTTGCTGCTGGTCTGGCTGCCGACTACCAGCACCATGTCGCATCGCTGGGCGAGCGCTTTGACCGCCGCTTGCCGATTGGTCGTGGCGTAGCAGATGTCCTCTTTGGGCGGGAGCTGCAGATGGGGGAAACGGCGGCGTAGCACCTTCAGGATAGCGTTCACCTCGTCCACGCTCAGCGTGGTCTGCGTCGCGACGGCAAGTGGACGGTCGGAAGGCGGCTGGACCCGCTCCGCCTCTGCGATGCTGTCAATAAGTGTGATTTGACCGGGTGCATGTCCCATGCTGCCGATCGCTTCTACATGCCCGCGATGCCCAATATAGAGGATGTGATAGCCTTGGCGGGCGAAGCGCGTGATCTCACGATGCACCTTGCTGACTAAGGGGCAGGTCGCATCGATCACGCGCAGCCCACGCTCTGCCGCTTGCTGGCGTACCGAGGGGGGCACTCCATGCGCGCTGAACACCACCGTGGCACCTGGCGGCACCTCCTCCAGATCCTCTACAAAGATGACGCCCCGCTGCTCAAAGGAGCGCACCACATGCTCATTATGCACAATCGCATGGCGCACATAGAGGGGCGTGCCGAACGCCTTTAGCGCCAGCTCCACCACCTCAATCGCATAGGCTACCCCTGCGCAGAATCCGCGCGGTGCCGCCAGGATTATCTTCTCCATACGCCCTCAGTATACCTAATGGTAAGCCGTGTGTAAAGGGGATAACGAGCGATTTTGCAGGGGCATTAAGCGGTGAAAATGGTGTATAATAGACACGCGAGAGGAGACGCCATGAGCAGATGGAGACGATTTTTAGGAACTGGTATCGCCCTGTGCACTTTGCAGAGCGTTTTATGGGCGCAGCTACAGCCGAACGCACCGTGGCCTTCGCTGGGGCGTGACTACCAGAACACTCGCTGCACCACCCTAGGTGCACCGACCAATGGGAGTGTCCGCTGGATCTACAATGCGGGGAGCCGTACCTTTGCTTCGCCCGCTGTGGCTGCCGACGGCACCATCTATGTGCCTTGTGCAGCAGGGGTAGACGCCGTGAATCCCAACGGAACCCGTCGCTGGCGATGGTCGGCAGGGATCGGCGTTCCGTTCTCAACTCCTGCTATCGGGGTCGACGGCACCATTTATGTGATTGGCAACCCGAACGACGCCCTGCTGATTGCCCTTAATCCGAATGGTACGCTGCGCTGGAGCCTCTATTTGGGCGGGACGGAAGTGCGCTCCTCACCTGCCATCGGTCCCGACGGTCGCATCTATGTGACGAATGGTCAGTCTCCAGGGGGCTATCTTTATTGCGTGAACCCCGATGGAACGGTCGCTTGGCGCGTCTACCTGGGATGGGAAGCGAACAGTACCCCATGCTTCGGGAATGATGGAACGATTTATGTGGGCGCCTCCAATCAGCTCTACGCAATCCGCCCCGATGGCACAATCCTGTGGCGGTTTCCCGTGTTCTACCCGATTACCGGAGCCATCGCCCTCGGCTCCAATCGCCTTTTCTTTGGCTCGTGGGACTATGCGTTCCGTGCCGTGAATTTGTCAGGTCAGCTCCTGTGGCGCTACCTAACTTTTGGCATCATCGATACAGGTCCCGCTGTGGCCCCCGACGCCGTCTATTTTGGCTCACGAGACCTTTATCTGTATAAATTCAGCCACAATGGAGTTTTAAGGTGGCGCGCCAGTATTGGCACACGCGGTTCAACCCCTGCGATTGGTGCGGATGGCACTGTGTATGTATTAGGATGGCAGCTGTATGCTGTTAATCCCGCGAATGGGCTGATTCGCTGGTCCTTCTACCCGGCGCTTCCCAACCACCGCAGCGCTATGGCTATAGGAGCCGACGGCACTGTTTATTACTTAGATGCTACTGGACAACTGTATGCTTTTGGTCCGCTCAGCGGTTTTCTCATGGGTGACACCGAGCTGGAGGGCTGGAACGGAAGCTACGCAGGGCTGGAGGCGGTCGTGCAGTTCTATCAGGATGGCGAGCTGAAGTACGAAATGGTCGCCCCCCTCGACGCCGACGGCAACTTCTCCCTCTCAGAGACGCCAGTGGGCGAGCATGACATCAAAATCCGCCTGCGCCACTCGCTACCGGGTGTGGTGCGGAATGTGCATATCGAGACCGATTCGCCTGGCTATGTGCGCGTGGTGCTGGGGAATGGCGACCTGAATGCCGACGGCGTCGTGGACGACGAGGACCTGCTAACTATCCTGATGGCTTACGACACCATAAACCCTGAGCTGGATCTCACAGGTGATGGCTATGTGGACGATGCCGACCTGCTGATTGTGCTGTTCAACTTTGGCTCAAGAGGTGAGGGTGAATAAGGGCGCGAGAAGGCTGGAGGTGGGATGCTGCTGACCGCGCTGTGGGCGCGCCCGGAAGGAGATAGCTGGTTGCGCCGCCTGCAGGGGGGTGTGGACCCCTTTGCGCTGCTGGACGAGGTGCTGGAGTGGACACGCAAGCAGACTGCAGCACAAACGGCTCTGTTGCTGTTGCCCGCCCAGCAGGAGATCGAGTTCGCCCTCGTGAGTGGGCAGGGCGCGGAAGAGTTACGTGGCTTGCGCCTGCGCCCTGAGGAGACCGTGCTGGATGAACTGCTGCAAAAGCGCACGCCCTGGCGCTATTACAACGCGGGCGAACGGGAACAGCATTCGCGGGGCGTGCGTCGCGGCTTCAAAGGATTGCACTCCGGCATCGGCATCCCGCTGCCCGGGCTATCGGGCGGCGCGCTGGTGCTGGTCAACCAGCGCCAGCATGAGCCGTTCACCGACCACGACGAGGCACTGCTCCTCCAGATTGCTCCTCTCTTTACAATCGGAGTTCATCTCCATGCGCTTCGGCAGACGCTGGCAGGGCGCGAGCGTGCGCTGGAATGGTTGCATCACCTCGCCGAGCCACTAAGCGCGGAAGTGAGCCTCCAGCGCGTGCTGCAACTCGTGGAGCCGGTGCTGCGCGCCACCTCGCCCCTGACGGGCGGAATCTGGCTCTATAATGAGGAGCGCACGCGCTTGGTATGCATCCTGCGCTACGGCGCGTCCCTGCTGCCCGAAGTGATTGAGCCAGCGACCTTGCCGCCCGATTGGCAAGAATCGCCTTGCACGCTCGCTACCGAGCAAGGGCTGAATGCCGAGCTGTTTCCGCTCAGGCTGGCAGGGCGTCCCCTCGGTGTGTTAGCAATTGGCATTCGGTCGTCGGGAGCGTCAGGTGCAAGCGAGGGTCAAACCCCGCTTGCTAACCTCCCTATTCCTCTGCACGAGCTAATAGGGCATATCGCGCTGCTGATTGGGCACGCGATGCTCCATGAGCAGCTCGCCTGTCGCGCCCAGTATCTGACCATCCTGTACGAATTCTCGTTGAAGTTGAGCGAAGTCTGCGCTGTTCAGGAGTGGCTGGCACTGCTTGCCGAGAACGCCCTTCGGCTCGTGCCTGCTGACCACTGCGTGATTTACTTTGGTTCACCTGCAAGCCAGAGCGCATCTCAGCGGCTACAACCTGTATGCGTTAAGCCACCCGAGGATGCCTTGCTGATCCACTATCCAGATGCGCAGTACAGCCTGCCCGGTTGGGTCTATGCCTTTAACGCGCCGCTTGCCGCGATTGACCTGAAACATCATCCACAGAATCGCAAAGAGCCGTTGCCAGGCGCCTATCAGTCGGCGCTGGCGGTGCCGTTGCAGGCAGCGGAACAGGCATTTGGCGTGATCCTGTTGCTCACGAAAACCGCGCGTGAGTTCACCTTGGCGGAGGTGGAGGTGCTCTTTATGCTGGCGAACTTCGGTGCACTCCGCCTGCAGACGCTGGAGAACCGAACCTATGCGTAAGCCCACGCTCAGCCCCACACGCATCCAGACCTATCTGACCTGCCGAGTGAAATACTATTGGGCGTATCTCTCGCCGCTGGGACGTCAGTTCCGCCGTCCGAACCCGGCGCTGGCGATGGGGGCAAACCTGCACCGCGTGCTACAGGTGTTCCATGAGCTGGGCGGTGTCGAAGTCCTCTCCCCTGAACAGGTCGCGCATGCGCTGGAAGCACTCTGGAGCGCAGAGGGCTTCGAAACGCCCGAACAGAGCGAGGCGCACAAGCAGATAGGACACGCACTCATCACCGACTACTACGCGCGTCAGGCAGCCCAACCCTCACCTGCCCGCACGCTGCTGACCGAGAAGCTCCTGCGCATGGATCGGGGCGACTATGTGCTGCTGGGGCGAATCGATCGCGTGGACGAGTATCCCGATGGCACGCTGGAGATTATCGACTACAAGAGCCAGCGCCTCGTCGTGACGGAGGAACAGGTGGCGAACGATCTTGCCCTCCACTGCTATGCGCTGCTGCTTCAGCACTACTACCCAGATCGCCCACTTCTCATCTCGATTTACGCCCTGCGCGCGGGCGAGAAAGCGACCGTTGCCCTTGCCCCGGACCAGCTGCAGGAGTTCGCCCTGCTGCTGGACGATATTGCCCACCAAATTTTAGACACCGACTTTGAGCAGCTGCAGCCAGAGCCGATTGCCCACTGCGTGGAGTGCGAATATCTGCCCCTTTGCATGCGTCACTTCGGACTGACCTTGCCTGAAGGCGAGGTATAACATGCGCTGATGGACGCAATTGAGCGCAGGTTCTGGCGGTATGTCGCGCGGCAGTGGAAACCGCTGCTGGTTGCGCTCATTTGCGCCGTCGGTGTCACCGCCATCACTGGGTTCACCGCCTACCTGCTGGAGCGCGTCATCCAGTCGATGGAGTTCAAAGACCCAGCGCAGCTGAACACCATCTCGTTGATTGTCGTTGGGGTGTTCGCGCTGAAGTGGTTCTTCTCCTACGGGCATGTCTACTATCTTGCGTTAGCGGCGCAGCGGATGATGGCGCACCTGCGCGAGGATGTGTTTGCACACATGCAGCGGCTCCCGCTGAGCTTCTTTCAGTCGCGTCAGGTGGGCGCGTTGCAGTCAATTCTGACAAATGATGTACCTGTGCTGCAGGGTGGGGTTGTGTTGGTGCGCGATGTGCTGGATGCCCCGTTGCGCATCGTGGCGTTCTTGATTTACATTTTCTATCTGAACTGGCGGTTAGCGTTGCTGGCGTGCCTCGCGCTGCCTGCGATTGCGCTGCTGATTCAGCGATTAGGGCGACAGATTCATCGCATCACGCATCAGACGCAGGGCGCGCTGGCGGACATCACTGCGCTGGTGCAGGAGACGCTTTCGGGCGTGCGCATCGTCAAAGCCTTCGCGATGGAGGATCGCGAGATCGAGCGGTTTGCCCTGCGCAATCGGCAGGTATTGCGCCATTCGCTCAAAGGGGAGCGTCGTCGGGCGCGCCTGCGCCCCACGGTGGAGTTCATCGGCGCGGTGAGTATTGCGCTGGTGCTATGGTTTGGTGGGCATCAGGTCGCCTCGGGGCACATGAGCACGGGGCAGCTGATGAGCTTCCTGTTCCTGCTGCATCAGATTGCGCAGGCAGCCAACGGTGTCGGTTCGATTGTGCTGACTCGCAAGCAGATCCGTGCGGCAGCGGAGCGCATCTTTCGCGAGGTGCTGGATGTGGAGCCGGAGGTGTACGACGCGCCCGATGCGATCCCGCTGCCGCGCCTGCAGGGACGCATCGAGTTCGAAAATGTCTCCTTTCGCTATCCGACTGGCGAGCAGGCGTTGCGCAACCTCTCGTTCACCATCGAGCCGGGCGAGGTGGTTGCTCTGGTGGGGCATTCGGGCGCAGGCAAAAGCACCTTGGTGGATCTGCTGCTACGCTTCTACACCCCGCAGCAGGGCGTGATTCGCATCGATGGGTATGACTTGAGTCGGGTGCAGCTGGAGAGCCTGCGCCAGCAGATTGGGGTCGTGCCCCAGCAGACGGTGCTGTTTGTGGGCACAATCGCTGAGAACATTGCTTACGGCAAGCCCAACGCCAGCATGGAGGAGATCGAGGCAGCTGCCCGCGCCGCGCACGCCCACGAATTCATCGAGCGCTTGCCAGAGGGGTACCACACGCTGCTTGGCGATAAGGGGGTGCGCCTCTCTGGGGGTGAGAGCCAGCGGATAGCGATTGCACGCGCCCTCCTTCGCGACCCGCGCATCCTGATCCTGGACGAGGCGACCGCTGCGTTGGACCCTGTATCGGAGCGGATGATCCAGCGCGTGATCGAGGAGGGGCGGGGCAAGCGCACCACCCTGATTATCGCCCATCGCTGGACGACGGTGCAGTGCGCTGACCGAATTTTGGTGCTGCATCGCGGCGAGCTGAAAGAGCAGGGCACGCATCAGGAGCTATTAGCCCGCAACGGCTACTACGCCCGCCTCTATCACGCCGCGCGGCTGGAGACCGTCTGAGGGCACTTCCAGAGTACCGCTTTCCCTATCGGAACGGGTCTTCGCCGTCCTCGAACTCGTCGTCCCAATCGATATCCTCCACGAAGGGCGGAGGGAACAGGTCATCCGCGGGGGCGACGGTGCGCACGGGTGGGCGTTCAGGGATCAGCCGTTCGAAACGGGTCAGCACCTGCCCCGCAGGTGGGCGTTCGACCAGCACGCGGTTGAGCGCGTCGACTACCGCCTGATGATTAGGCTGACCGCTGCCATCGCAGGTGCGGGCAATGATATCCGCAACGGCGTTGCGCGTGATGGAGGGGTCTAACTCGCGCAGGTTGCGCCAGACTGCCTCCTCCAAAGCCATCTCAGGTTCGGGCGGGTAAAGCTGCAGCCCGTCCTGTCCGCGCATCAGCGCAGGGCGCGGGAAGCGCACGAAAATCGGCTGCGTGAAGTAGGGGTGACGCACCAGCACCTCCCCAGGCGAGAGCGTGCCCATCTTCTCCTTCACCGCAGGACCGAAAATCTGGTAGCCGGGCTGTGCCAGCTCCTCCATCTCGATGCGCCCGTAGAGCGAGGTAGAGGCGTTGCCAATCAGCTGCTTGTCCACCTGCGAGCGGAACTGCTGCGCCCCAAACAGCACCAGCCCCAGATAGCGTCCACGGGCGCAGATGTCACGGAGCGTGCGCATCACATAGGTCTCACGCGCACTGGCAGGTGCATACTGGTTCAGCTCGTCCACAATCACAATCACCGTCTCCACGCCCAGCTGGCGTTTCTCCATCCGCTCGCGCAGCTCCGCCACGATGCGCGTGAAAATCAGATCCTGCGCCTCCGCCGACATGTTTGCTACATCAATCACATAAAGCGTGCGATCCTGGAACTGTCCCCAAGGCAAATCGTGCACCACATCGCTTTCGGCGACCAGCCCTGCAAAGCGCGTAGTGAGGTTGACAAGGCGGTTCTGAATCTTGCGGATGGTCTCGATGGCGAAGCTGCGCCACTGACGCTTGTTCGTGCGCTCCATATAGCGCAGCACCTGCTCAAACCACGCCACCAGATCGGTGAAGTCGGTCACGCGCAACTCGACAGGCAGCCCCATCTGCTCCATAAAGTCTGCTTCCTCGTTTTCGAAGCGGAACCGCCCCGTCTCGATCACGCGCTGGCGCAGAAATTGCAGGAAGGCATCCGCTTTGACATCCACATCGTCACGGTTGAGCAGCACCTCCACATAGCGCATCACTTCCTGTAGCCCCCACATGAGGGGCTTGACTGTGCCCTGCAGCTTGGAATTGGTGCGCAGGGTGGCAAGGTTCAGGCGGTCAGGCTTATAGGGGGCATAGTACTCCACGCGCGGGAACGGTTCGGGGCGAATCCCCAACAGTCGGTAGATCTCAAGGTCTTCTGGGCTGAGTTGATGGGCAGGAGGCTGATCCACAAAGAGCAGATCGCCCCCCTTGACATTGAAGCAGACCGCTGCTACTGAGCGTTTCACCTTCTGGAAAATGGCGGAGACCAAAAACTGGATCGCGCTCGTCTTGGCTGCCAGTCCACTGGTGCCTGTCACATTCAGATGCCCTGCTTCGGGTCCCAGCAGGAAGTCGGCGTCGAGGTAGACGGGTGCCTTCAGGTTGCCACTCTGATAGATGCCGATGGGGATGCGCCGCTCTTCGGGTATGGTGTCGATGCGCAGGGCGATCAGCACATCCTGCTCGGTTGCGAGATAGACAGGTCCGATGGGTACGGGCTGCACAGGCTGTTCAGGGTCGTGACGCAGCACAGCAGCGGTGTAGACCCGAATTTCGGGGCGAAGGGTTGGCGGCAGCGAATTGGGGTCGCCGTCCGCACCCAGATAGTCGAACATCGGGCTGGCGACATCGTTATAGCCCTGCCCTTCGATCACAACGCCCCACACGGTGCGTTGCGGGGTATGCACCACGACGAGCGTGCCGATGCCGACGGGGCTATCGGGTGTCGCCCAGAAATGGAACTGGAAGGCGGTATTGGGCTGGCGTTCTGTGCCGACTACGCGCCCGATGAGGCGTCGCCCTGTTGAGGGCTGCCCGTTGCCCCACTCCTGCCACTCTCCGTAGAGGTCCTGCATGCTCTTACCCCCTATATCTTCTATACCCAATTTGCCAACTGTTCTGGGATTCCTCGCCTTCGGCTCGGAATGACAGGCATTCTGTCTGTCACCCCGAGCGGAGCGAGGGGTCTCAGATTCCTCGCCTTCGGCTCGGAATGACAGGTTCATTTTTACCAAGCCGCGTTGTCATTCCAAGCGAAGCCCTTAGGGCGAGGTGTGTCGCTTATCGTCGTCCAAAGGGTAGCCACTTGCGGCGGCGCATCTGCTCCTCTTGCTTGGCGAGTTGCTTCATCAGGCGGCGCATCTCCATCAGCTGGCGCACCAGCGCGTTCACCTCCTCCAGTTTGGTGCCGCTCCCCCGCGCGATGCGCAGCTTGCGACTGTAGTCGAGAATTTCGGGATGGCGACGCTCTTTGGGCGTCATCGAAAGGATAATCGCCTCCGCGCGTTTGAGCGCACGCTCATCCACCCCCACTTCCCCCAACTGGCTTCGGAGCTGCTGATAGCCCGGCAAGAGTTTGAGCAGCTGCTCAAAAGGACCCATCCGCTGGATCTGGCGAATCTGTTGCAGCATATCTTCGAAATCGAAGCGTGCCTCACGCAGCTTTTTCTCCAGCCGCCGTGCCTCCTCTTCCTGCATGGTCTGCTCCACCCGTTCAATGAGCGACAGCACATCGCCCATGCCGAGGATGCGACTGGCGATTCGGTCGGGGTAGAATGGCTCCAGCGCGTCGACGCGCTCGCCCGTGCCGATAAAGCGCACGGGCTTGCCAATCACTGCCTTGAGGGAGAGCGCTGCACCCCCACGCGCGTCCCCATCCATCTTTGTCAGGATCACGCCTGTCAGCCCCAATCGCTCATGGAACGCCTGCGCGACATTGACCGCCTCCTGACCCGTCGTGGCGTCCACGACCAGCAGGATTTCCTGGGGCTGCAGGGCAGCTTTGATCTGCTCCAGCTCCGCCATTAGTGGCTCGTTGATTTGCAGGCGTCCAGCGGTATCCAGCACAACGACATCAAGCCCATTCGCGCGGGCGTGGGCGATGGCGCGTTGGGCGGTCTGCACCGCGTCGGAGGCGTTGCCCTGCGCCGGGGTGAACACGGGAATATTCACCTGCTGCCCCAGCACTTCCAACTGCTTGATGGCGGCGGGGCGTTGCAAGTCAGCAGCAACCAGCAGGGGGTTGCGACCTTGCGAGCGCAGCCAGCGAGCCAGCTTAGCAGCGGTAGTCGTCTTTCCAGAACCCTGCAAGCCGCAGAGCATAAATACCGTGGGGGGCTGCGACGCCCAGCGAATCGGCTCCGCCTCACCCCCCAGCAGCGCAATTAGTTCATCCCGCACGATGCGGATCACTTGCTGGTCGGGCGTGAGGCTTTTCAGCACCTCCTCGCCGACCGCTTTCTCCCGTACCCGCGCGATGAACTCCTTCACCACACGGAAGTTCACATCCGCTTCCAGTAGGGCGAGCCGAATCTCGCGCAGCACCTCGTCCACCGTCTTCTCATCGAGCCGCCCGCGCCCCCGAAGCCGCTCGAAAATGCCCTGCAACTTGTCCGTCAGGCTCTCAAACATCGTGTCGAAAGGATACCTGCTCACCCCAACCCGATAAAGCCTCAGAAACCCCGCTTGACCCGACTCGTCTAACGATTCGAAACAACAAAAGCAGGGAGGTTAAGATGATAAGGCGAATGCGGATCATCTGGATAGGGCTGATAGGTGTGCTGGTGCTGGGAGGTTGCGGCACCAGTGGCATCGGCACAGGGTCGTCCGAATCGGGCAAAGAGACGACCCAGCGGAGGCGTCCAGTGGATATCAAACCCCAGCGCGTTGAGGCGCATTTGAAGTTCGGATTCCAGCTGTTGCAGGAGTTGGACAAGCGGCGGGAGCAACCGAACCTCTTTTTCTCGCCGATGAGCGCGTCGCTCGCCCTGACGATGGTGCTGAACGGCGCCCGCGGCGAGACCTATCGCCAGATGGCGGAAGCCTTGGGCTACGGCAAACAACAGATAGATGCCATCAACACCGAAAATGCGTCGCTGCTTTACCTCTTGCGCTCGCCTGACCCCAAAATCGAAACGCTCATCGCTAACTCACTGTGGGTGCAGGAGGGTTTCTCCCCCTTGCCCAGCTTCGTCCAGGCATGCCAGAAGCATTATGAGGCGCAAGTGGACACTGTGAACTTCGTTCAGAACCGTGCAGGGGCAGCCCAGCGCATCAACGATTGGGTGAAAGAGCACACTAAAGGGCTGATTACCGAGCTGTTTCAACCAGAAGCGTTCAACGAATACACCCGCCTCGTGGTGGTCAACACGCTCTACTTCAAGGGCAAGTGGCAGAAACCGTTCAACAAGGAGGCGACAACCGAGCAGGAGTTCTACTTGCCCGATGGCAAGACAGAGCGTGTGCCGATGATGCATCAATCGGGCAAGTTCGATTACCTCAAGGGCGAGGGCTTTCAGGCGGTCGCGCTGCCGTATGGCGATGGGACAGTGAGTTTTTATCTTTTCCTGCCCGATGAGGGACGCTCCATCGATGAGTTCCTGAAGTCGCTGACGTCGGAGCGCTGGAAGGAGTGGCTTGCCAAGCTCGAACCAACAGAGGGCGATGTGGGGCTGCCGCGGTTCCGCATCGAGGCAACCTATCCGTTGAATGAGCCGCTTATGGCGATGGGCATGACGGACGCCTTTGATCCCGAGCGTGCCGATCTGAGTGGGATAGCGCCCATAACAGTTGCACGCCTGTTCATTTCCAAAGTGCTGCAGAAGGCGATTGTGGAGGTGAACGAGGAGGGCACCAAAGCTGCGGCTGCGACAGGTATAGAATTCGCACTACAATACAATCCGAACCGCTTCACGCTGATAGCGAACCGCCCCTTCTTCTTCGCGATTCGGCATAACGCGACGGGCGCGGTGCTGTTTATGGGCGTGGTGCGCGATGTGGAACCGCTTTAGCGCATCACTTCCAACGGCGCCTCGCTCGCGGGGAAGGTGAGCATCCCCGTGCCGCCGGGAAACATCACGGTGATCGCGTGGTCGGTGGCACGGACGACAACGCCAAACCCATACTGGGGGTGGCGCACACGCTGACCGGGCAGAAAGAGCGGCTGTGCCGCGGGCGCATGTCCAGACGATGCCGAGGGGCTGCTGGACGAGGCGGCTTCAGCCGCGCTGCGGAACATGAGCTGATAGAGTGTGGGCGTTTCGACCTCTTTCAGCGCACGCAAAAAGGGCGACGGCTCGCTCCAGCGGCGACTGCCATAGTAGCGGCGCGACTGGGCAAACAGCAGGTGCAGCTCATCGATGGCGCGCGTCATGCCCACATAGCAGAGGCGACGCTCCTCCTCAATATCGGCAGGCGTCTCGGAAAGCGCGTGGGGCAGCAAGCCGTTCTCCAAGCCGACCAGAAAGACCACGGGGAACTCCAGCCCTTTGGCGGTGTGCAGCGTCATCAGCAGCACCTGGTTGCCTCGCTCGCCCAGCATGTCCGCATCTGTCACCAGCGCTACATGTTGCAGGAACGCCATCGGCGAGGCATCGCCGTGGGTCTCCTCCGCCGTTTCCTCGAACCGCTGCACCACATTCAGGAACTCACGCACATTCGCCGCGCGATCCACCGATTCGGCATCCTTGCGCTCCTCCAGCCAAGCGAGATAGCCTGTACGCTCGATGAGGCGCTTCACGAGAGGGGTCAGCGGCTCGCGCTCGGCAAAGGCACGCAGATCCTCTATAAGCTCCACAAAGCCCTGAATCGCCTTGACCGTCTGCGCCGGCATCAGCTTGAGCAGGTCGGGATCCTGCATCGCGCGATAGGGGCTAATGACCCGCTCGGCAGCGTGCAGCTGAATGGCGAGCAGCGTCTGCTGCCCAATCTTGCGAGGCGGGGTGTTGATGATGCGTCGCAAGCTCACCGCATCGTCGGGATTGACCACCAGACGCAAGTAGGCGATTAAATCTTTGATCTCTTTGCGGTCGTAGAAGCGTAGCGCACCCACGATGCGGTGCGGGATGCGCTCGCGCAGGAACCGCTCCTCAAAGGCACGGGATTGCGCGTTCGTGCGATAGAGAATGGCGAAATCGCCGTAGCGGCGTCGCCCGAGATAGACCTGACGCTGGATGTATTCGGCAACAAGGCGGGCTTCCTCCTCCTCGTCGCTAACGGGCGTTAGCGTGACGGGCGTGCCGTGCGTGCGCTCCGTCCAGAGACGCTTGGGCACGCGCACCTTGTTCTGCCGAATGATATGGAACGCCGCGTCCAGAATCGGCTGCGTGGAGCGATAGTTGCGCTCCAGCTTGACCACCTTCGCATTCGGGAAGTCTTTTTCAAAGCGCAGGATGAGTTCTGGCTCCGCGCCGCGAAAGCGATAGATTGATTGGTCGTCGTCGCCGACCACGCATAGGTTGCCGTGCGCCTCCGCCAGCATTCGCACCAGCACATATTGTGCATAGTTCACATCCTGATACTCATCGACCAGGATGTAGCGGAACTGCTGCTGGTAGCGTTCCAGCACGCGCGGCTGCTCGGTGAACAGGCGAATGGTGGCAAGCAGCAGGTCGTCAAAGTCCAGTGCGTTCGCTGCCTGCAGGGCTTTTTGATAGCGCGGGTAGACGCTGGCTACGATGCGCTCAAAAAAGTCGCTGGCGCGCGCGGCGTACTGTTCGGGCGTGATGAGGCGCTCTTTGGCACGGCTAATCGCGTTGCGAATAGCACGCGGGTTGAACTGCTTCTCGTCCAGATCCAGCTCGCTCAGCACCTGTCGGATGAGATCGAGCTGGTCATTTTCGTCGTAGACGAGGAAGTTGGGGGGGATATCGATGGCGCGTCCGCTCTCGCGTAGGATGCGGGCGCAGATAGCGTGAAAGGTGCCGACCCACAGCCCGCGGATGTCCATCCCAAGCAGCTGCTGCAGGCGCTCCTTCATCTCGTCCGCTGCCTTGTTGGTGAAGGTCACAGCAAGAATCTGGCTGGGCGAGACGCCATGGGTATAGATGAGGTTCGCGATGCGGTAGGTGATGACACGCGTTTTGCCGCTGCCCGCGCCCGCAAACACCAGCAGCGGGCCATCCTTGTGCAGCACCGCTTCCAGCTGCTCCGCGTTCAACGCGCCCAGATCCATCGGGAATTAGTGTACCTGCGGGGGCTAACGCCCTGTATGCCCGAAGCCGCCTTCGCCACGCTCCGATTCGGGTAGCTGCGCCCGCTCCTCCCACTCGATGCGCGCGACGGGTGCGACCACCAGCTGGGCGATGCGGTCGCCACGCCGAATGGTAAACGGCTCACTGCCCCAGTTGATGAGGATCACACCGATTTCACCGCGATAGTCGCTATCGATGGTGCCAGGGCTGTTCACCATGCCGATGCCATGCTGGAGAGCAAGTCCGCTGCGGGGACGGATCTGCGCCTCATAACCGGGGGGCAGGGCAATCCGAATACCTGTGGGGATCAACCGCCGTTCGCCCGGCTGCAGCACGATTGGCTCCTCGATGGCGGCGTATAAATCCACCCCTGCCGAGCCGGGGGTGTGATAACTCGGCAGGGGTAGATCCAAAGCCTCCGGTGCACGCCAGATGGCGACGCGAACCCGGTTCATTTCTCAACCTGCTCTTTGCCTTCCTTCACGGCAGGCGGGATCTTAGGCAGGCGCACATAGAAGGTGGAACCCACGCCAACCTCGCTCTCCACCCAGATTTGCCCACCGTGAATGACCTCCACGAGGTGCTTCACCAGATAAAGCCCCAGTCCCGTGCCGTACTGCTTGCGCGTGTCGCTGGTGTCCACCCGGTGGAACTTCTCAAAGATTTTGGTGAGATGCTCCTTAGGGATCCCTATCCCCTGATCGGATACATAGAAGACGATGTGGTCAGCATCCTCTTCCCAAGCCTTCACGCGGATCTCGCCGCCATTTGGCGAGTATTTGATGGCGTTGCTGAGAAGGTTGGTGAGAATCTGATCCAGTTTGTCCTCGTCGGCGATGATGCGCGGCAGGTCGGGGGGCACATCGTGGATGATTGTATGTTTGTTGGTGGCAGCCCGCTGGATGGTGACCACCTTTTGCGAGAGCTTGTAGAAGTCCACCTCTTTGTAGACAGGCTTGAGCGACTCGCCCGCTTCGATTCGGGCGATGTTGAGCAGGTCATTAATCAGGCGGGTGAGGCGGTCTGTTTCTTGGTCGATGATGGTATAAAACTCGCGCCGCTCTTCGGAGGTGAAGGCATCTTCCGAGTCCATCAGCAGGGTGGAGATGAAGCCCTTGATGGCGGTCAGCGGCGTGCGCAGTTCGTGCGAAACGGTTGCCACGAACGCCGACTTCATGCGCTCCAAGTTGCGGATGTCGGTGATGTCGTTGAAAATCATCACCGTGCCCATCGGCTTCTGGTCTTCACCGCGCACGATGGCGTTCTGCACCTGATAGATATGTTCCTTGCCGTCGAGCTGCACGGTGAGTTCGATGAGTTCGCCTTCGCGCTCCTCTTCGATGGCGGCGCGCACCATGTTGCGCACCGTCTCGTTCGGGATAATCTCGTGATACGGCTTGCCCAGCACATCAGGTCCCAATCCGAAGATGAAGCGCGCGGCGGCGTTCATCTGGTTGATGCGCCCGTTTTGATTGACCAGCAGCAAGCCGGCGCGCAGGCTCTCGATGGTGTGAACTAGCTCCTCCTTCTCTTCGAGAATGGCTTGATAGAGGCGCATGCCGGCGATCACGGCGGCGGCGTTGCGTGCCATGCGCTCCAGCAAGCGCACATCCTCGTCGATGAAGTGCCCGCCCCGCATCTTGTTGAAGGCGTGCAGCACCCCAATCGTCTGGCGGTCGATCACGCGGTTCTCCTCGTCGCGCTTCTCCAAAATCAGCGGCACGCAGACGAGGTTGCGGATATGGAACAGGGCGACATTCTCCTTGATGGTGCGCGGGTCGCTGATGGCGTCATGCACAATAATGGGTTTCCCCTCACGAAACACTTCGCCCGAGACGCCCTGCGTCGCGCGCACGCGCAGCAGGCGCAGTTCGTCATCGCTGATGCCATAGGCAGGCGGGTAGGCACGCAGTTCGCCCTCTTCAGGGTCATAAAGCATGAAGACGACCTTCTCGGCTTGCAAGATGGCACCGATCTGGCGCACGAGGCGGCGCAGGGTCGCTTCATAGTTCGCGGGGCTGGCAACCTCCGCTGCCGTCACTTCAGCGACTCGCCCACCGTTTTTCAGCTGGTTCTCCAGTTCCCGAATCCGCGACCGTGCTTGCTCCCATTCCGCTTTAAGCTGGTCGTATTGCTTCTTTAACTCCGTATACGCTTGCTCCCAGTTCATCGCTTGCCTCGCTATCACCAACTTAGAATGAGTGCGACTCTATAGTCCTATTATAGCACATGGCGGGTTCCCCACCGAACGCTGTGCTTTAGACGGGGTTCGTGGGGGGCGTGTTCTGGCGCGGCTGGCTATCCAGCAGCGGACGAATCAACTCGATGGGGATAGGGAACACCACTGTCGAGTTGCGCTCGCTGGCGATCTCCATCAGCGTCTGCAGGTAGCGCAGCTGCAGCGCGGCGGGCTGCTGCGCGATACGCTCGGCAGCCTGCACCAGTCGCTCTGCTGCCTGATATTCGCCTTCCGCCGCGATGATTTTTGCACGGCGCTCCCGTTCGCTCTCCGCCTGCTTCGCCAGCGCACGCTTCATCTCCTCTGGCAGCGTCACATCGCGTACCTCCACATTCGTGACCTTCACGCCGAACGCCTCGGTCTGCTCGTCGATAATCGCTTGCAGCTGCTGGTTGATTTTATCGCGGCGCGCCAGCAGATCGTCCAGCTCCGCCTGACCGATCACACTGCGCAGCGTGGTCTGCGCGATCAGGCTGGAGGTCTGGATGTAGTCTGTAATCTGCACCACCGCATCTTTGGGATTGACCACTTTGAACAGCACCACGGCGTCCACCGTCACCGACACATTGTCTTTGGTCACAGCTTCCTGGCGGGGCACATTCATCGTGACGATGCGCGTGTCGACAATCCGCGCCACATCGATAATCGGGATTAGAAAGATCAAGCCCGGTCCCTTGACCGCCTGGAAGCGTCCCAGTCGCAGCACCACTGCGCGCTCCCATTCGGGCAACACACGCACCGACGCACGCAGCAGCACGATCAGAAAAAGCACGATCGCTACGATGACCGCCGTCATCGGATTATCGAATAGCGGTGGCATTTGTATACCCTCCTATTCGCTGCTTGGAGCAGCTCAAATAAAGTATACCCGACTACCGCACGCGCTGCTGCGTCAGCCAGTCCACCACCTCCTGCAGCAGGGTGACGAGCATCTCCAGCGTCTGCTCGATGAATCGCTTCACGCGCTCCCAATCTATCCCACTGGTGTCGATCAACCAGCGCAGGATTGGCAGCGTGACCCCTGCCGCCACCGCCAAAAGCCCCAGAAGGATGAAGTTGAACGCCACAAAGCCAACAGCAGCAGCGACCCCGCGCGTGATGACCGCACCCAGCCAGATGACAAACGCCAGCGCGGCAATCTTGATGCCTGTGGCGATCCAGTCCTGCGGAGAGCGCGTGCGCATGCGTGTGTCGAACAGGGAAAACTCCAGCGGTTGCCCATTCCGATAGAGCAGCTGCCCGCGATCGTCGGTCAAGCGGAGCGTGATGCCGCTGGAGAGCGAGCCGCCAAAGACGAAGTTCGCATGCTCGCCCGTTTTGGGGCGCGCCACGCGCAGGTGGGGATAGTCCGCAGCCCCATTCCGCACTAGCTGAAAGCCCAGCACTTCTGGACCTGTAGTGGTCTCTATCTGGATATGAAAGGGTTGCGAGGCGGTGATGCGCTCGTTCTCCATGGAGCGGGCACGCTCTGCGAGGGGCGCGTAGAGGCTGCGCAAGCGTGCTGCGTTCGTGTTCTCATCCGCGCTGGTCAGAGCAAGATCGGCTTGCAGGGGCATGCGGCTCCCTGAACTACCACAACCACTCAGCCACATCAGCGCACCACCTGTCAACACCATCAGCAGCACATCCATATCCGAAACACCGCGCTGTTGCTCAGGCATAAAACCGTTCACCCCGCCTGATTATACCCCCCTCTTGAATGTTTCCCCTCCGTGCTTTAGACCTGTCCTCCAAAAGCCGATACTTTCTACAGGTCGGCAGGATGGGGACGCAGCACGGTGAATCGACAGGGACACTTATGGATCAGGCAAGCGGTTTGCGGCAACGGTTGCATCAGCGGAGCGAAGCGAGGCTGACGGCTTCGGGCAGGTACCCTTCGCGTGCGCCTGCTACGCCCATCATCAAAGCGCATCTGCGCCTGCACGGCAGCCCTCAGGTTCAGATCCCTGCTGGCAGCCTTGTGTGGCACTGGCGTTTGGCACCGCGTGCTGCCGTCGGATGGGATCTGCAGGCGCGTTTCCATGTGTACGGCTTGCCGTCGCAGTTCCGCGTTGTGGAGTTGGGTCAGTGGCGCTATCTTAGCGAGGAGTGGCATCTGCTGGGTAGTTCGCGTGAGGTGCTACTTGTTGCCGATATGGTGATTCTCTGGTTTCCCTCTGGAGGCACGCCGATCCCTTCGCTGCTGCCCCCGCTGCGTCCCTGCCTCCGATGGCTCTGCAGGAACCGCCCCGACATCCCGATAATCTTAGCAGGTGTGCCCGCCGCCGTTGGGCGCCGCCTGGCACACTGGGCAGTGGCTGCCGAACTTGTCACACGGGAGTGTCCCGTGATGTCCGAAGCGAATGAGGCGGAAGCGGTCGAGACTCAGCGGCGCACTGGGTATTATCGATTGCTCCAAATGTGTCGGGACCATCCCGCACGACCAACGATGCAACGCGCCAACTGCTAACGGAGGTCTTAGCATGACAACCGATCCGATGCGAATTCTGTTTGCTGCAGCGGAGATGGCGCCTTTAGCCAAGGTAGGAGGATTGGCTGATGTAGCAGGAGCTTTGCCCAAAGCACTCAGGGCGCGTGGACACGATGTGCGCGTGATTATCCCCGCTTATCCGATGATCCTTCACAATCCTGACTGGCATGCTGAGCCGTTGATGACTTTTGAGGTCCCCATCCATTCAGGCTGGCAGGAACAGGCGACTCTTTATCAGATAACGCTGCCCTCATCGCTGCCCGTCTACCTTATTGGAAGCCACTGGTTTGAGGGAGCAACCGAGTCGACTCGGATTTACAGCGTGGAGCCTCGCGCCTACATCTTTTTCTGTCGCGCGGTTGCCGCTTTTATTGAGCGATACGCGGAGCGTTGGCTACCCCAGATTGTGCATTGCAACGATTGGCACACAGGGCTAATCCCTGTCTATCTGCGCGTGCTGCCCCATCCTCTCTTTGAGTCGATCGCAACGGTGTTCACCATCCATAACCTTGCGTATCAAGGCGTTTTTGAGGCGGAGCTTTTCGGGCAGATGGGGCTACCCGATTACCTGTTCTCGCAGAGTGGGCTGGAGTTCTATGGCAAGGTTAACTTGATGAAGGGAGGGCTGCTTTTCAGCGATCAGGTCAACACGGTTAGCCCGACCTATGCCCGTGAGATTCAGACGCCCGAATACGGCGAGCGATTGGAAGGTTTGATGCGCACCTTAGCGGAGCAGCATCGGCTCAGCGGCATTCTCAACGGCATCGACGAAGAGGAATGGAACCCCCAGACCGACCCGCACCTGCCCGCGCACTACAGCGCAGAGGACTTGTCGGGCAAGGCAATGTGCAAAAGCGCCCTCCAGCAAGCCTGTGGATGGCACCCAGATGCCCATCGGGCTGTTATTGGGCTGGTCTCTCGCCTAACTGACCAAAAGGGACTGGATTTAATCAAGGCGATCGGTGCGAAGATTCTGCAGCTGCCCGTGCAGCTGGTGCTGTTGGGCACGGGCGACCCTGCTTACGAACGCTATTTCCGCCTGCTTCACAAGCGGCATCGCGCGAAGGTGCATGTGACGATAGGCTTCGACAACGCTTGGGCTCACCAGATTTACGCGGGTGCCGATATGTTCCTGATGCCCTCGCGCTTCGAACCCTGCGGATTGGGTCAGCTGATCAGCCTTCGATATGGAACAATCCCGATAGTGCGCCATACAGGCGGATTGGCAGACACGATTACGGACTATGACCCGATTAGCGGCGTGGGCAACGGCTTCGCCTTTCGAGACTATAAGCCTGCTGCGCTGTATGAGGCGATGGAGCGCGCGGTAACCCTGTTCGCCGATCGGGCGCGCTGGCAGGCACTGGTGCAATCGGCTATGCGGCAGGACTGGTCATGGAGCCGTTCGGCTCAGGCATACGAGGCGCTCTATGCTCGCGCCCTGCGGGAGGTAGCGAGCCGCGAATGGCGCATAGCGAGTGGTGAGTAGCGGCAGATGAGCGGGAATGAACCCAGGGTTCACTCATATGCAAAAACCGCTCGCTATGCATGACTTATGGGAATAACGGAGGACAGAATGCGTCGGGATGAACTGGACGATCGTGCCCCGCATCACGGGCGGGCTTGGCTGTATGCTGGTGCTGATTCTCGGCATCGTGGCAGGGGTCGATCCGCTGCTATGCACCCTGCGCGGGCTGATTGGTGGTATGGTTGGTTGGGTCGCGGGCGCTCTGTGGGCATTCATCATGTGCCGCCTCGAACCGCCCCCAGTGCCCGCGGAAGCTCCCACCGAGGCACCGCCTGAAGCGCCCGCTGAATAAACACCATTCAGAGAGGGAGCGAGGATGGATGCGGTACAGGTTCAGGAGGCATGGCGACGCTACAAAGTGTACGGTGATCTGGCGGCACGGGAGCAGCTCATCAAGCAGTACGCGCACCTAGTCAAGCTCACGGTTGCCCGTATCGTGCCCTATCCCCCTGCTGGCATGGAATGGGAAGACCTCTACAGCCACGGCGCGATCGGGCTGATTAAAGCAGTGGACCAGTTTGACCCGACGCGCAATGTGAAGTTTGAGACCTACGCGATTGCGCTGATACGCGGCGCGGTGCTGGAGGCGTTGCGCTGTGAGGACTGGGTGCCCCGCTCGGCACGGGATAAGCTGCGCCAGCTGGAACGCGCTTGGGTGCATCTGGAAGCGCAGCTGGGACGACCGCCTACTGATGAGGAGACCGCGCAGGCGCTGGGCATGAGCCTACCAGAGTACCGCCAGCTGCTGCTCGACTATGCTCGCACCAATATCGTGTCGCTGGAAGCCTGCCTCGTGAATGGTGACGAGGAGGAGCCGACCTCACTGATTGAGGTTATCGCCTCGTCTGAAGACCCCTACGAGGAGCTGGCGGAGCGGGAGCAGATCCGCGCCCTCAACGAGGCGTTCAATCAGCTCTCGGAACGCGAGCAGAAAGTGATTGCCCTCTATTACTACGAGGGGCTGACCTTCAAGGAGATTGGGCAGGTGCTCAACATCTCCGAATCGCGTGTTTATCAGCTGCACACGCGCGCGATTGCCCGCATGCGCGAACTGCTCTGCGGTGCGGCTGAGACTGAATAGCCCCCACCCCTGTTGGAACAGTTTCCGACGGCGACGAATCCTGCAGATGTTATGCAAAAAAGTGGGCAGGATGCAAAAGGTAGATGACGAACTACCCACCATGTATGGTGGGTGAAGATCGCACGAATACCCTTCCTCCACTGTTGAATGTGGGGTTCTATAACTATGTGCTGACCCACAAGATTGTGGCGCTGGTGCGCTGCGATTCGGCGCCTGTCAGGCGACTGGTGCAGCAGCTGCGCCACGAGGGTACGCGCCTGATCGATGCCACGCAGGGGCGTCGCACACGCTGTGTTATCTTTCTGGACAGTGGACAGGTGGTGCTTTCTGCCCTCTCGCAGGAGACACTGGCGAAACGGTTGCTCCGCGCCGAGACTGCCCTCACTGAGGAGGAGCGGGAACCTGCCCTTGAGGAATCGCTCGACGCATCGGCAGATTAGGCGTTTGTCCCCTTTGCTCGCTTCATCGCCTCCAGCTGTTGCAAGAAGGCGCGAATGGACGCCTCATGCCCACGCTCGGTCGGCTCGTAGTAGGGCAGTTGCCAATTGCCTTCAGGGAGATAGGCTTGGGGCGCCCAGCCCTCTGGGAAGTCGTGCGGGTAGAGATAGCCTTCCGCATGCCCCATCGCCCTCAGCGCGGGATGCGGCGCGTTGCGCAGGTGCAAAGGGATCGGCGGCAAAGGCTTTGTGCGCACATCATCCAGCGCGCGCTTGATCGCCACATAGCAAGCGTTGCTCTTGGGCGAGGTTGCAAGATAGACCGTCACATGTGCCAGGATCAACTGCGCTTCGGGCATGCCGACGCGCTCCACCGCCTGTGTCCCTGCCGCCGCAACCACCAGCCCCAGCGGGTTCGCATTCCCCACATCCTCACTGGCTAAAATCAGCAGGCGTCGCATGATAAAACGCGGATCCTCACCCGCGACCAGCATCCGCGCCAGATAGTGCAACGCCGCATCGGGGTCGCTGCCCCGCACCGACTTGATGAACGCCGAGATGGTGTCGTAGTGGTAATCGCCTTGCTGATCGTAGCGCACCATCGGCTTCTGCAACAGCTGCTCAATGAGTTCGAGGCGAATGGTGCCCCCTGGCGGGGTTTGCAGCGCTGCCGTCTCTAAGATGTTGAGCGCAAGGCGGGCATCGCCTGCTGCCGTGCGGACCAGATGCGTCAGTGCATCAGGCTCGATTTCCAATTCCAGCTCGCCCAAGCCGCGCTCGCGGTCATGCAGCGCTCGCTCCACCAGCAAGCGCACCTCCTCGTCCTCTAACGGCTTGAGGGTCAGCACCCGCGCCCGCGACAGCAGCGCGTTCGAAAGCACAAAGAAGGGGTTTTCCGTCGTCGATCCCACCAGGGTGAAGGTTCCATCCTCCAGATAGCCCAGCAGGGCGTCCTGTTGCGTGCGGTTGAAGTGATGAATCTCGTCCAGCAGGAGGAGAGTCGGCTGCCCCGTCGTGCGCAAGCGGTGGCGGGCACGTTCCGCCAGCCGACGAATTTCCTGAACCCCAACGGAGACCGCGCTATGATCCTCCACGAACGCGCCTGAGTAGTGCGCAATGAGATAGGCGAGGCTCGTCTTGCCGCAACCGGGCGGTGCCCACAAAATGACCGACCCCAGCGTGCCCTGCTCGATCGCCTGACGAATGGGCATCCCAGGAGCAAGCAGGTGCTGCTGCCCCACGAACTCTTCCAGCGTGCGCGGACGCATGCGGGTCGCCAGCGGCAGTCGCGCCGCCGAGCGGGTCTCCCCAAACAGACTCGATTGCATCACTCATAAGGATACCTTCAGCAAAGGGTGAACGGAGGGGGTATACTTAGCAGGTTTCGACCATCCCCGTCCAGGAGGTGTAGGCGATGCAGGAGCGCGTGGAGGCACTGGCAGAACGACTGCGTGAGGTGATGCAAGAATCGGACAGGCTAATCCCAGCGATTGTGCAGGATCTCCCACCCCAGGATGTGGCAGAGGCGCTCACGCTGCTGGATGACCCTGCCCAGCAAGCGCTCGTGCTGGTGCAGATGCCCGAAGAGCAAGCCTCCGAGGTGCTGGACTATCTGGAGCCTGTGCTGGTCAAGGATATTTTTGAGCATATCCCGCTGGACAAGGCGGCACGCCTGCTGCAAGCCCTGCCTGCCGATGATGCGGCACAAATCCTGGAGGAGCTGGAGGAGTCGAAAGCGCAGGCGCTCCTGCAGCAGATGGCACCCCCCGAAGCCCGCGATGTGCGCGAACTGCTCGAATACCCACCTCACACTGCAGGACGCCTGATGGTGCGCCAGTATGTGCGTGTGCGCCCCGAATGGACGGTGGAGCAAGCCCTCGATTACCTGCGGCAAGTCGGTCCTGAAATCGAAACCATCTACTACCTGTACGCTGTTGATACGCGCCAACGCCTGGTGGGCGTTTGCTCCCTGCGCGAGCTGGTGCTTGCCGACCCCAGCCGACGCATCGAGCAGATTATGGAGACCGATCTGGTAGTCGTGAAGCCTGAAACCGATCAGGAGGCGGTGGCGAACTTGCTCTCCAAGTATGACCTGCTGGCAGTTCCCGTCGTGGACGACCTGGGGCGGATGCTGGGCATCGTCACCATCGACGACATGGTGGACATTCTGGTCAGCGAGAGCACCGAGGATGTGCTGAAACTGGGTGCGGTGGAGGTCACGGAGGAGCCGTATCTGAGCCAGACGCCGTGGGATCTGGTGCGCAAACGGGTGCGCTGGCTAATTATCCTGTTTATCGCAGAACGCCTGACGGGCACCGTGCTGCGTGCCTACGATGAGGAAATTCAAAAAGTCTCCGCCCTGGCATGGTTCATCCCCTTGCTGATTGGCACGGGCGGAAATGCGGGTTCCCAGACCACGACGACCATTACCCGCGCGCTTGCATTAGGAGAGGTTCGCCTCAATCAAGTGGTGAAGGTCATGATGCGCGAGATGGTGACGGGGATATTGCTCGGATTAATGATTGGACTAATCGGCTTAGTTAACGCCTTTATCTGGACTCATAAAGAGTTTGAGCTGAGAATCGAGCTGGCGCTCACGGTGGGGCTGGCGCAGATGGCGATTATTGCGATGGCGACCACGATTGGCGCGGCTCTACCTCTGATTGCCAAACGGCTCAGCATCGACCCAGCGGTGATGTCCGCCCCCGTCATCACCACCATGATCGATGCGACGGGGCTGCTCATCTACTTCCTGATTGCGAAGGCGATCCTGTTCGGGTAGTGGCTTATACTAATTGGCAAAGCAAATGCTGTAATGTCGTCGGCGAGACGCCGACGCTACGAACACGCCCTGCGTAGCATCGGCATCCCTACTGACGCTATGAACACGCCTGCGTAGCGTCGGCGTCCCCGCCGACGATGACAGCTCTTGAAATGGCAATTGGTATTACTCCATTTGCTCCAGCACAACGGGTATCGGCTGCACAGGCTGAGGGCTAATAATGATCGCCTGCTCCAGCATGGGCAGCACGGCTTGCAGGCTGGTCTCGGTGCGGGCATGGATGCGCAGCACAGGCTCACCGCGTTGCACAGGGTCACCTACCGACTTAAGCACCTCGATGCCGACGGCGTGGTCGATGGGGTCCTCCTTTTTCTGGCGTCCAGCACCCAGTTGCACGGCGGCAAGGGCAATCCGACGCGGATGAACCTTCTGGATAAAGCCTTCCTCAGGAGCGGTCCATTCCTGCACGAGAGGCGCGGTTGGCAACCGGGTCGGCTCGTCCACCACATGGGGGTCGCCGCCCTGCGCCTCCACCAGCTGGCGGAACTTTTCGAGCGCGGCACCGCTATCGAGCTGCTGCTGGGCGTGCCGATAGCCTGCCTGTTCGTCGGGCACTAACCCGCACAGGCGTAGCCCCAGCGCGGCAAGGCGCAGGCACAGCTCACGAAAGCGCGGATGGGCGCGTCCCTGGGGCGTCAGCGTCTCGATGGCTTCGCGTACCTCCAGCGCGTTGCCCACGGTATAGCCCAACGGCTGGCTCATATCGGTCACTAACGCTGCCACCAAGCGCCCCGCCCCCTTGCCGATCGCAATCAAGGTGCGTGCCAGCTCGCGTGCCTGCTCACGGGTGGTCATAAACGCGCCCTCGCCCACTTTCACATCGAGAATAATGTGCTGCGCGCCGCCCGCCAGCTTCTTGCTCATAATGCTGGAGGCGATCAGCGGGATGCTTTCGACGGTAGCCGTCGCATCGCGCAGGGCATAGAGTTTCTTATCGGCTGGCACCAACTGCTCCGATTGACCCACGAGGCAGCAGCCGATACGCTGAACCTGGACAATCATCTCCTGCGCGGTTAGTGCGGTGCGGTAGCCAGGGATCGATTCCAGCTTATCGACCGTGCCGCCCGTGAAGCCCAGTCCGCGCCCCGACATCTTGGCAACGGAGACACCTGCCGATGCCAGCAGCGGCACAACCACAAGGCTCGTCTTATCGCCCACACCGCCTGTGGAGTGCTTATCTAAGGTGGGCGGCGGCACTGCCGACAGGTCTAACTGCTCGCCCGATTGCGCCATCACCTCGGTCAGCGCCAGCATCTCCTGCTCATTCAGCCCGCGCAGAAAGCACGCCATCAACCATGCCGCCACCTGATAGTCGGGCAGTTCGCCCTGCACATAGCCCAGCACCACCTGCTCGATCTCTGCGCGGGTCAGTACACCCCCATCTCGCTTCTTTGCGATAATTTCAAGCATACAGAAGAGTGTACCTGTCCTGCGGAGGCATGGTCTGCATGCAAACAGAGTGCATAGAATAACCCGTTCGGGCAACCGTAGCAGGAACGGGCAGAAGGGTGTGGTATAATAAATAAGTAGCATGCTTTACCTACGAGGGGTGGCCTGTTCAACTGCCCTGCTTTATATAGGAGGAAGAGAATGAAACGGTGGATGACAGGTACCGCACTGATGGTGCTCCTGCTTGTTCAGGGGCTTGCGCAGACACGCGCCCATCCCGAAGTGGAGGCTCTGATCCGCAAAGGGCTGGAGGCTCGTCAGCAAGATCGCCCGCAGGAGGCGCTCCTTTACTATCAGCAGGCGATTGAGCGCGCGCGTGCCCTGAATGATCGGGCGGGTGAAGCCAGCGCGCTGCACAATCTGGGTGTGGCGCAGATTTATATGCAACGCCCTCAGGAAGCCCTCGAAAACCTGCAAAGTGCGCTGCGCTTCTGGCGCGAGCTGGGCAACCGCATGAACGAGGCGAACGCGCTGCACAACCTCGGCACCGCCTACGCCAACTTGGGCAAAGCCCAGGAGGCGCTGAACGCCTATCAGCAGGCGCTGGAGCTGCGCCAGCAACTGGGGCATAAGGAGGGCGTGGCGACCACTTTGCAAGGCATCGGCTCGGTCTATTACGCCATGCGCGATTTGCAAGCCGCCCAGCACCATTTTGAGCAGGCACTTGCTCTCTATCGCGAACTGGGCAATAAGACAGGCGAAGCCGAAACCCTGCGGTATCTCGGCAACATTCTGTATGTGAGCGGACAGTGGCAGAAGGCACTGACCGCCTATGAACAGTCGCTGGCGCTCTACCGTGAGCTGAACAATACGGAGGGTGAGGCAACCACCTTAGCGGGGATGGGCGCGCTGCTGCTGGATATGGGTCAGCCTGAACTTGCGCTGGGTTTTTACCTGCAAGTGCTGGAGCTACGCCAGAAGGGGAACGACCGTCGGGAACTCATCGCGGCGCATTTAGGCGTCGGACACATCTATACCATGCTCAACCAGAACGAGGATGCCAAAAAGGCCTATGAGCAGGCACTCAGCCTGAGCCGTGAACTGGGTGACAAAAGGAGCGAGGCGGCTGCCCTGACCGCGCTCGCCACCGTCGAAGCACGCCTTCAGCCCAAGGAGCTGGCTAAACCCGAGTCGCTCTATCGCCAGGCGTTGATGGCTGCCCAGGCCACGGGCGATAAACTCGCGCAGGCAAACGCGCTTATCCAGCTGGGTGTATTGCATGCAGAAGCGAACCGAACGGACGACGCCATCCGCTGCTTCGAAAACGCGCTGGCGCTCTATCGCGAGCTGGGCGACCGCCGCGGCGAGATGACCGCCCTCTCCAATCTGGGGGCTGTGTATGCCAGTCGTGGGGAGAAGACCAAAGCGGCGGACTATTATCAGCAAGCGGTTGCAGTGGCGGAGGCGATGCGCGAGGCGCTCGGCGCCCTGACCGAGGGCAAAATGGCGTTTCAGGAGAGCCGCCAGGCGCTCTATGCCCGCTACATCAGCCTGCTGCTGAGCCTGAATCGGCTAACAGAAGCCTTCGAAATCACCCAAAAAGCCAAAGCACGCACGATGACGGATCTCATCCATAGCGGGCGCGTGAACCTTGCCGCTTACTTAACTCCAGAGGAGCGGGAGCAGGAGCGCCTGCTGCGCTACCAGCTCGATCGCGCTACGCAGAACCTGTTAGCCGCGCGTGCCAATCCAAACGCCGATCCGAATCTTGTGGCGCAGCTGCGCGAAGTGGCTCAGCAAGCCGAGCGTGATTGGCAGCGGTTCATCGACAGCCTCTATGCGCGCTATCCTCTCCTGATGCGCCAGCAGGGGGTGCGCACAGCAACACTGGAGCAGGTCGCGCAGAGCCTGCCGCCCGATACTGCCCTGCTGGAATACCTCCACCTCCAGCCTGCAGCACGGGCGGGCACAGGCTACCTGCTGCTGTTCTGCCTGACGAACGAGCGCGGGAAGCCGCAGCTGAGCGCGCATCTGACCCCGCTGGGTGAAACGCCGCTTGCCGAGCGCACCGAATCGTTCGTGCTGACCTGCGCCGTGCCTGGCGGGATTTACGAGCGGGAGGCGCGCGCGATGTATCGCCTGTTGATTGCGCCCGTGGAATCGCGCCTCGCGGGCAAGAAACGGCTCATCATCTGCCCTGACGGTTCTCTCTGGGATGTGCCGTTCCAGTCGCTGCTGAACAACAAGGGCTTCCTGTTAGAGCAATATGAACTGATTTATGTGCCGAGCGCGACGGTTGCCATGCTGTTGCGCGAGCTGCGTGCAGCGTCGGATCGCCCGCGCCCAACGCGCGAGCTGTTAGCAGTTGGCAACCCGCAATTTGGTATGCTGACGCTGGCATCGGCAAATCAGGATCGCCCATTAACCGTCGGTTCCCGCCCGCTGACCGCGGGGGCACGCCCGCTAACCGCCGGGGCACGCCCGTTGACCACTGGGGGGCGTCCACTGACCACTGGTGCACGCCCGCTAACCACCGGGGCGCGCCCGCTCACTACAGGGGCGCGTCCGTTGACCACCGGCGCACGCCCGCTGACTTCGGGTGCACGCGACATCACAGGTGAATGGTTAGCTGAATTTGGTATTCGGATTACCCCGCTGCCCGGCACCGAGCGCGAGGTGCAGGACATCGCGGCGCTGTTCCCCGAAGCCACCGTGCTGATGAAAACCGAGGCGCAGGAGGCGACGCTGAAAACCCTGCTTGGGCACTATCGGTACATCCACCTGGCTACCCACGGCTACTTCAGTGATGCGGTTCCTCTGCAGAGCGGGGTCGTGCTGGCGGAGCCACCCGAAGGCGCGAATGAAGACGGCATCCTCACTGCGCGTGAGTTGATGGAGCTTCCGCTGAGCGCGGAGATGGTGGTGCTTTCTGCCTGTGAGAGCGCACGGGGACGGGCGCGTCCGGGCGAAGGCGCGATCGGCATGGTCTGGGCACTCACTGTGAGCGGCGTGCCCACGCAGGTGCTGAGCCAGTGGAAGGTGAGCGATGAAAGCACCGCGATGCTGATGAGCCACTACTATCGGGCGTTGCGAGCGGGTAAGTCGCCTGCAGCCGCCCTGCGCGAAGCCGCCCTCGCTGTCAAGCAAGACCCGCGCTTCGCACACCCCTACTACTGGTCACCCTTCATCTGCATTAGCAGCTGGTAACGCTCGGACGATATCCCTGCCCTCCACGAGGGGTTGATTTAGGGGGTCCGCAGCGGGTATAATGCCCCCTGCTTTGCGACCGAGGTCGCAGGGCACGAGAAACCATACCAAGGAGGGCAGGCATGGGTTCTTTCTTACGCAGCACAGGGCTGATTGCCCTGCTCGTGAACCTGATGGTCGTCGCCTCGGCGCAGCGAACTATCGAATACACAGTGAAGGAGGGCGATTCGCTTTACGCGATTGCTCATCGGTTTGGGTTGCGTTTGCCAGACCTGCTAAAGGTCAATCGCCTTCGCAACCCGCATAAACTCAAACCGGGCGATGTGATCCGTATCCCGGTGAAGGGCGCCGTTGCGGCTCAAACCGTGCTGCCTGCATCAGGCTGGATGGAGATTAACAAAGATCGCGTTAACATTCGGCAGGGTGCAGGCACGCACGCAAAGCGCATCACGATTGTCGATCGCTGGACAAAGGTGAAGGTGCTGGGGCGTCAGGGCGACTGGCGCCGCGTGCAGCTCGTCGATGGGCGTGAGGGATGGGTGCTGGCAAAGTATCTCAGCCCGACGCGACCGCCTAAGCGATTGGCTGCTGCCAGCTCTGCCAGACGCCAGCTTGCTCGACGGAACCCGTCGCGGACAGCCGCATTGCGGGAGTTATCGGATCGGGCGAACCCGCTCGAGGCGTCCGCGTCGGATGGCTCTGGAACGGCGCGGCGCGTGCTGGAGATTGCCCGCCGCTATCTGGGACGCCCCTATCGCTATGGGGGCAGCAGCTCGCGCGGCTTCGATTGCTCCGGCTTCGCGCTGCATGTCTACCGCAGCGTGGGCGTGAACCTTCCCCACAGCGCGAGTGCGCAAGCGCGCTTGGGCAAGCCCGTACCGCGCGACCAGCTCAAACCGGGCGATCTGGTCTTTTTCCGCACGCGCGGACGCCGAATCTCCCATGTGGGTATCTATCTCGGCAACGGCAAATTTATCCACGCCTCGAGCTCCCGTGGGCGCGTGCGCATCGACTCGCTTAACGAAGGGTATTATAAACGGCGGTACGCGGGCGCACGCCGCATCAGCCGCTAACGGCGCGGAGAGACCCGAGGCGACAACCTTGCCCCTGCTGCGCCTGCGTGCAGCGGGGGCTTTTTGAATCGAGGTGCATAATGATTCGGCTCATCGACCGAACGGGTTGGACAGGTGACCCGGAGCAGCTGTACGAGGAGGTGCAGTTCCCTGAGCCGCCTCCCGATCGCCCCTATATCTATACCAACACAGTGACCACGCTGGATGGCAAGCTCATTTTGGGCGAGCTGGGTTCCAGCGCAAAAGGATTGGGCAGCCCTGTGGATCAGCGACTGATGCATCGGCTGGAGCAGCACGCCGATGCGGTGATGATTGGCGGGGGCACGCTGCGTGCCGACCCACACTTGAACTATCCTCCGCACCTCTATCGCGTCGTGGTGACCACCAGTGGTGACTTGCCACTGGAACACTCGTTCTTTGCCGATCCGCGCCGCGCCCTAGTGTTCGCACCCACCCACCTGCCACCTGACAGGCAACTCGCCTTGGAGCGCGTCGCCACGCTCCATCTGGTGGGCGAGACATTGGTCGATATTCGCGAGGTGGTGCGCATCCTGCACACGGCTTATGAGGTACGCTACCTGCTGGTGGAAGGTGGAGGCAACCTGAACTTCTACTTTTTCGATGCGGGAATGGTCGATGAACTGTTTTTGACCCTTGCGCCGAAGGTGAAGGGCGGCGCGCACCTACCCACGATGGTGGACGGTGCAGGGCTGCCCCGCGAGCGCATTGCCGAATTTGAGTTGCTTTCCGCCTATCTGGAGGGTAGCGAGCTGTTCCTGCGGTACAGGAGGCGATTAGAATGACACTGCGCGAGTTTGTGCGAGAACAGATCCGGCAGATTTACGAGGCGCTTCGACAAGGGCAGGCACCCCCTATTGGTGAATATGACCCGGCAACCCTCAAGGAGTGCATGCGACGCTCCACTGTGCAAATCGGCACCACCCACTATCGCCCCGAAAGCGTGCTTTTGGAGTTCATCTTTACCGAGCCGAGCCTTGGACCTGCCATCCTCACGGTGCGTGTGCCCGCTCCCGAACCGATCGTTTACATGCCCGTGCCCGACTGGGTGATTGAAGATGTGTGGCAGGGCGAGGTGACAGGCTCCTTCCGCTTCGCCTCCGAAGCGCAAATCCTACTCAAAAAGCTGCACAACCAGATCTTTTCCGAGACGAATATCCTCTATTTTGAGGAACGCCCCCAGCTGAAGCATCGCAACCAGTGAGGGAGACTGGCTAATCAGGCATATATTCCAGTTCCACCTCACCGATGCGCACAATATCGCCCTCTTGGGCACCCAGCTCCTTCAGTCGCTTGAAAATGCCCAGTCCACGCAGCCGTTTCTGCATACGGTGCAACGCCTCCTCATTCGTCAGGTCAGTCGTAGCGACGATCTCGCGGGGCAGGTCGCCCTCCACCACGAAGTGATCTCCTTCGCGATAGACGCGGATGGGCGTCGGCAGCCGCTTGACCTCGGTCTCGGTAGGGACAGTGAGTGGTTGGGGAGCAGGCAGTGCCGCCACCTGCCGTGCCAGCGCCGCTACCAGCGCGTCCACCCCTTCCCCCGTGTAGGCGGAGATGAGAAAGACCCTTTCGTTTGCATCCTCACCCTCTGCAGGAGTAGGCGCATGCTGTAAACGCGCCCGCAACGCCTCCCGAATCGGCTCCAGCATGCTACGATCGGACAGCGTGTCGATTTTGTTCAGCGCAATCAGCGCAGGCTTTTGCAGCAGCGCGGGGCTGTAGAGCTGCAGCTCCCGCTGCAAAATCTCGAACGCTGTCAGCGGATCTGGCTCGGCATAGGGCGAGACATCCAGCAGATAGAGCAGCAGGCGGGCGCGTTCGATATGGCGTAGGAACTGATGTCCCAGTCCGACGCCTGCGTGCGCGCCCTCAATCAAGCCCGGTATGTCTGCCATCACAAAAGTTTTGTCTTCGTAGCGCACGACGCCGAGATGGGGCGTAAGCGTGGTGAAGGGGTAGGCAGCGATTTTGGGGCGCGCGGCAGAGACGCGGCTTAGCAGCGTGCTTTTGCCCGCGTTCGGCATGCCGACAAGCCCCACATCTGCCAGCAGCTTCAGCTCCAGCCGAAGGCGTCGCTTCTCGCCGGGCAGACCCTTCTCGGCGAAGCGGGGTGCCTGACGAGTGGGCGTGGCGAACGCCGCGTTCCCGCGACCGCCCTTGCCCCCACGCGCCACGATGAACCGTTGCCCGTGCCGCGAGAGATCGACAAGCAGTTCGCCCGTATCGGCATCATAGACCAGCGTGCCTACTGGCACGCGCAACACCAGCGTCTCGCCGTTGCGCCCCTTGCGATGGCTACCAGCACCGTGCCCCCCGTTCTCGGCTTTATAGCGCGTGCGATAGTGATAATCCAGCAGCGTGTTGAGCGACTCGTCCGCCACCAGCACCACATCGCCGCCGCGCCCGCCATCGCCCCCATCGGGTCCCCCACGCGGCACATACTTCTCCCGACGGAACGAGACGCAGCCGTTGCCGCCCGCCCCCGCCTCCACCTCAATAATCGCCTCGTCGATTAACATCGCGCGTTTATCTACTCAGAACGCTTAAAGATGCCGATTAGCGCCGATAGGTAGCCGATTTTTCATCCATCGGCACGCTCCTTAGGGCAAGCACCTCCACAGAGCCGATTTTACCTGAAAGGAAAAAATTCGCTAAGACGCCCCATAGAAGGCAGGAGATGTCGCGCGGACAGCGTATAGATGGAACAGATGCTGTCAAGAGAGGCTCTAAGGATTGAGTGCCGGCATAGCAATACCTGGAAAGGATAAGAAAAAT